>NZ_JAMYPF010000005.1:0-400696 GCF_040320205.1 Mesorhizobium sp. M0761 | reverse complement strand
AAACCATCGCCGGTCCTCCGGCGGACAAGAAAACTGTCACCCATGCTATCGGTCCATTCTGTTACCTATCTATCCGGTTCGGACACCGGGCACTTCTCCCCGTATAGTGACGGGGAGAAGGGAGACGCTCTGGCAACACTCCCTCTCTTCGGTTAGCTTCGCCAAAATTCCTTGGCGGAAGGATGAACCTTTTTGAACCTATCGGCGACAGAGCAGACAGGAGCCAGGCGGCTCGACCGGCCATGACGGCAGCGACCGAGACTGATCGCGCGCTTGTCGACCGGGTCGCGAAGGGCGACCGTGCCGCTGTTCGGCTGCTGTTCATGCGTCACCACGCGCGGGTCTACCGCTTCGTGGTGCGCCAGACGGGATCGGAAATGATGGCCGACGATATCGCAAACGAGGTCTTTCTCGAGCTGTGGCGCCAGGCGCCCGGTTTCGAAGGGCGCTCGGAAGTCTCGACATGGCTGCTCGGCATCGCCCGGTTCAAGGCGCTGTCGATGCTGCGCAAGAAAAAAGAAGACTGGATCGATGACGATGATGCGGCGCAGGTTCCCGATGGCGCCGACACGCCGGAAGTCGCCACCATGAAGGAAGACAAGGGCGCCGCCTTGCGGCGCTTCGTCGATGCCTTGCCGGAGGAACACCGCTCGGTGATCGACCTTGCCTATTACCATGGACAGTCGGTGACGGAGATCGGCGAGGTGCTCGGCATCCCGGTCGCCACTGTCAAGACCCGAATGTTCTACGCCCGCAAGAAACTCGGCGAAGCCCTCAAGGCCGCCGGTTACGACAGGGGGTGGCCATGAGCAATCCTGAAGACATGAGCGCCGCTGAAAAAATGTCGCGCCGTGACGAAATGGAAACGCTGCTGCCGTTCTACCTGAACGGCTCGCTGGAAGGCTCGGACCTCGAAGCCGTCGAGGAATGGCTGGCGTCCGATCCGGCGGCGACGGCGGCGCTTGGCGAGGCTGAGGCGGAATTCTCCGGCGCCACCGCCGCCAACGAGGCGATCCGGCCACCGGCCGATGCGCTCAGCCGCTTTGCCAGGGCGCTCGACGCCGAAGCCGGACCGGTCCGCGCTCCCGCGGGCCGTTCCTGGCTGGCGCAGGCACTCGGCCGTTTCATGGCGGTGCCGGTCGGTGTCGCCTGGGCGGCAGCGGCGGTGCTGCTGGCGTTGGTCGTGGTGCAGTCCTACGTGCAGACCGGCGGCAAGAGCCATGATTTCGAGATTGCCGGCGCCGAGGATGATCTGGCCAAACTGCCGTTCGCGCTGGTCAAGTTCAAGCCGGATGCGAAGATGTCCGACATCGCTGTTTTCCTCGACCAGAACGCGCTGAAGATCGCCGGCGGGCCGGCCGCCTCGGGCGTCTTCCGCATTGCCATCCCGGTCAAGACCGGAGCAGACTACACCAGGCTCGTCGGCCTTATTGCCGCCCAGCCGTTCGCGGAGACTGTGATCGAGGGAAGGAAACCGGTTGATGGCAGCTAGGGCGGTCATTCGATTTGCGGCGATCCTGGTGGCGGCGACGACAATCGTCGCCGTGCCGGCGTCGGCGCAGACCAATGATCCCAATGCCGGCCGGGCCGACTGCACCGACGCGGCCGGAGCGGCGGCTGCCGACTGCCCGAAAGACGGCAATGAGGCCAACGTCGGCGAACCAGGCGCAGTTACCCTTCCGGCCCTGATCGTCGACCTGTTTCCCAACCCACCGGTTCCCGAAGCGCCCGTGCCGACGCCACGGCCGTCAGCGCCGCCTGCCGACACGCAGGCCGGACCACCCGCCGGCGGGGCGATCGTTTCGCCGACCGATCTTGTCGCGACCGCGCCGCGCCGTGCCATCGCCGGCGAGTTCGTGCCCGACGAGGTGCTGGTGACCGTCGACGGCGATGCCGGCGCCGTCCAGCAGATCGCCGCCTCCTTCGGCCTTGAAGTGCGCTCGCAGCGCCAGTCGCGGCTGCTCGGCACCACACTGGTGCGCTTCGGCATTCCCGACGGCCGCCCGGTCGGCGCCGTGCTGGCGCAGCTGGCCGCCGATGGCCGCACCCTGCGGCGCGAGCCAAACCATATCTATTCGCTGCAGCAGGCGGCCGGCATCGTCAACTATGCCTTCGAGCGCATTCAGCTCGACAACAAGCAAGCCAGTGGCGAAAACGTGCGCATCGCCGTCATCGACACCGGCATAGACGACACCAATCCGGCGCTGTCCGGCGTCATTGCCGACCAGTTCGACGCCATGCCCAACGTGCCGGTCGAAAAGCGTGACCACGGTACCTCGGTCGACGGGCTGATCGCCGGCGTCGGCGCGCTCGAAGGCATGGCGCCCGGCGCCAGGATCTATCACGCCCGCGCCTTCGAGGACGGCAGGTCGACCATGGATGTCATCCTGTCGGCTCTCGACTGGGCGGCGGACCAGAATGTCAGCATCATCAATATGAGTTTCGTCGGCCCCAAGAACGATCTGCTCGCCACCGCCTGCCGCAATGCGCGCGGGCTCGGCATCATCCTGGTCGCTGCTGCCGGCAACAACGGGCCGAAAGCGCCCTATGGCTACCCCGCCGCCTATGACGGCGTGATCGCGGTCACCGCCACCGACGCCAAGGACGGGCTGATGCAGCAGGCCAATCGCGGCGCTTATGTCTTCATCTCGGCGCCCGGCGTCGAGATGGTGGCGCCGAGCGGCGCCGGCTCTGACGTCGTCACCGGCACCTCATTTGCCGCCGCGATCGTGTCCGGCGCAATCGCCAACCTGATCCACGCCTCACCCGAGCGCTCGGCTGACGATATCGAAAAGGCGCTGGCCGCCACCGCCAGGGATCTCGGTCCGAAGGGACGGGACAATGATTTCGGTTATGGGCTGCTGGATACGAAGGCGGCGGCGAACAAGTAAACCGGGCGAAATTCGCGCCACCAATTCAGAGCGCCGGGCCCAGCCGGACAGGGCTGCCATCATAGAAGCGCGACAGCCGGAAGCGGCTGAGGTCGTGCCCGGTCTGGTTTCCCTGGATCAGGTCGGCAACGACGCGGCCTATGCCAGGCCCGATGCCGAAGCCGTGACCGCTCATTCCCGTCGCGACGAAAAGACCGCCGACGGCCTGCACATGATCCACGATGGGGACGACGTCCGGCATGGCGTCGATCATGCCGCCCCAGCCTGCCTTCAGGCGAACTGTTTCGAGCTGTGGAAAAAGACGTCCGAAATTGCGTTCTATGGAACGCAGACCGGCTCGTTCAGGGGGCGGGTTCAGCACCCGCATTTTTTCGAAAGGACTGACGGAATCCGGCGCCCAATCGCGCGGCGTCGACCAGGCGTCAGGGTAGCCTGACGGGGCGAACGGAAAGTAGCGTGTCCCGAACGGATTGTCCCTGAGGGCGGGAAGGTAATTGGTGGCGTGCCGGAATGCGTCTGGCCCCAGGTAAAGCAAATGGCTGCCGCCCGCGGCGAGCGTATATCCGCCATCGTGCCTGCGCCGGAACGCGATGTGTTCGTCGGCGGCCGCACCTGCATAGACCTCAGGCATGGGCTCCGTTGCGGCTGCGGTTACTCTGACGCTGAGCTGGGGGATGGAGATGCCGTGTCTGCGCAAGAACAGAGATGACCAGGCGCCGCCGGCGACCAGCACGCTGGAGGCCTCGACATACGCCGCCTCGGTCCACACGCCCTTGATCTTGCCGCCTGAGATTTCGAGGGTTCGCGCCGCACAATTCTCGACGATTTTGACGCCTTTTCGCGCGGCGAGCCGGGCAAGTGCGGGCACCGCCAGCCAAGGCTCCGCCCGCATGTCGGAGGGCGTCGTCATCGCGCCCTTGAATTTGCGCGACATGCCTTTGATGAGTGCCGCGGTTTCGTCTGCATCCAGGAGACGGGTGTCGAGCGCATGCGTCGCAGCGATCTTCATGAATGCTTCGAAGCCGGCCATGTCCTTGTCGGTCTTCGCCAGGTAGGTCACACCTGTCTGGGTCAGGCCGATGTCCTCGCCGCATTCCTCAGCCAGTTGCCGCCACAGGCGAATAGCCTCTATGACGATGGGCAACTCGTCGGCGTCGCGTCCCTGCTTTCGGATCCAGCCCCAATTGCGGGACGACTGTTCGGCCGCAATGCGTCCTTTTTCCAGCAGCGTCACCGGGATGTTCCGCTGTGCCAGGAAAAGCGCCGTCGTCACACCGATGATGCCGCCACCGACAATGACCACCTCCGACGTTTTCGGCGGTGGGCCAGGATGCCGGATTGGATCCGTTTCGGAGAACGGGAATATGGGCAAGTGGCGCACCCTGAGGACTGGTTGATGGCTCTGGCTTACTGGTTGCCACCCACTCGAAGCCAAATCAAGGACAGGTCCAGGCAGACCGTTGTCCCAACGAAGTCAATCTATCTGCGGGCAACATCCACATGGGTGAACTTGCCCAGCGGAGCAATTGGATTAATCCCTAAACCGGCGCGCCGGCGACCGAGCCTCTCACCACCAGGTCGACAGGCCAGACCTCGCCCCGCGCCCCTTCTTCCAAGCCGGAAATGCGCGCTGCCAGGCGTTCGGCGATGCGGGCGCCGGCGAGGCGGATCGACGAGCGCGTCGTCGACAGCGGCACGGAAAAATTCTCCGGCTTCAGCCATGGAAAGACGTCGTCATGGGCAATCAACGACAGGTCGCCGGGAATGGTCAGGCCAAGGTCGCGCACCGCGCGCACGACGCCGAGCGACATGATCAGGCTGGAGCAGGCGATCGCCGTCGGCCGCTCGCTCTGTTCGAGCAGGCGCCTGGCGGCGCGGTAGCCGTTCTCCTCGGTCATGGTGAGTGAACAGACATGGCGCTCGCCGAGCGTCAGGCCGCTCGCGGCCAGCGCCCTGCGCATGCCGCGCTCGCGGTGGATGGCGAAGGTCTCGCGGTCGTCGCCATTGATCAGCGCCAGCCGCCGGTGGCCGAGCTGAACCAGCAGCCGGGCGGCGTCGTGGAAGCCGCCCTCATTGTCGATGTCGGTGAAGGGGTAGTCGAAATCGAAGCCTTCGCTGCGGCCATGGACGATGAAGGGAATGCCGAGCGTGTTGACCAGCGCCACCCGCCGGTCGGCCGGGCGCGGCGAGGAGATGTAGACGGCGTCGACCTGGCGGTTGGCAACGATGCGGCGATAGGTGGTTTCCTGGTCGTCGGCATCGGCCGGCGACAGCACCAGGTCGAGCTCGTGCGAGCGGGCATAGTCGCCGAGACCCGACAGGAACTCGACGAAATGCGGGTCGATGTCGACGGAGGCGCCCGTCGGCAGCACATACCCGATCATGCCCGTCTTGCCGGTCGCCAGCCGGCGCGCGCTCGGGTTGGGCCGGTAGCCGTGGCGCTTGGCGGCATCCACCACACGCCGGCGGGTTTCCTCGTTGACCTCGGGATAGCCGTTTAGCGCACGGCTTACCGTTGTCTGCGACAGGGCCAGCATATGAGAGAGCTGCTTCAGGTTCACTGGGAGGCCTCCAAGCCTCAAAGCGCTTTTGATTTTGAAGCCAGGCGGCGCCACAACGGGCGCGGCCAAGCTGGTCGACCATACGCACTGGTCCGGCCAGTTTGAAGCTTAATACGCTGCTGCACCGCCGTAAAACTATGCTGCAGTGCACTTTACCAAGTCTTCCAGCTCGAAATTAAATCGATTAGCTCACCGCCCTCTTGACTTGCAGCCGATTCAATGGCGAGATCAAAAAGACCAAAGCGCTTTGGAAGACTCTTCGAAAGGTTGCGGTTCCTTTCTGAACGAGTCACAGTCCTGCAGCGTCGGCGGGCGGAATGGAGGTTCCGTCCGGGTGTATGTGTCCACACTGGGAGGAATACCGATGAAGAAGATGCTTCTGCTTGGCGCAGCGTTTGCCACGCTCGCCTTGTCCCTGCCGGCGCAAGCCGAACTGAAGTTCAAGCCCGGGGAAGACAAGCGCTTCAACTGGGCCAATTACGAAGAACTGAAGAAGGTCGATCTCAAGGGCGAGACACTGACCATCTTCGGGCCCTGGCGCGGCGAGGACGAAGGCCTCATCCGCACTGTTCTCGAATATTTTCAGGAAGCCACCGGCGCCGAGATCAAATACTCCTCGTCGGAAAATTACGAACAGCAGATCGTCATCGATACCCAGGCCGGCAGCCCGCCCAATATCGCCGTACTGCCGCAGCCGGGCCTGATCCAGGATCTGGCGTCCAAGGGCCTTTTGACGCCGCTGGGCGACGACACCGCCAAATGGATCAAGGACAATTACGGCGCCGGCCAGTCATGGGTCGATCTCGGCACCTTCAAGGACAAGGACGGCAAGCCGGGCTTCTTCGCCTTCCCCTACAAGGCCGACGTGAAATCGCTGGTCTGGTATTCGCCCGACAATTTCGAGGAAGCCGGCTACAAGGTTCCCAAGACCCAGGAAGAGCTCGCCGACCTCGAGAAGAAGATCATCGCCGACGGCGGCACGCCGTGGTGCATCGGCCTCGGCTCAGGCGGCGCTACCGGCTGGCCGGCGACCGACTGGGTCGAAGACATCATGCTGCGCACCCAGGCGCCCGACGTGTATGACAAGTGGGTAAAGAACGAGATCCCGTTCAACGATCCGGCGGTGGTCAACGCCATCGACATTTTCGGCAAGATCGCGACCGACGACAAGATGGTCGACGGTGGGGCCAAGGCGGTTGCCGCGACCGACTTCCGCGACAGCCCGAAGGGCCTCTTCTCGGTGCCGCCGAAATGCTACCTGCACCATCAGGCATCGTTCATCCCGACCTTCTTCCCGGAAGGCACAAAGGTTGGACAGGACGCCGACTTCTTTTACTTCCCGCCCTATGCATCCAAGCCCGAGCTGGGCACGCCTGTGCTCGGCGCCGGCACGCTGGCCATGATCACCAAGGATTCGAAGGGTGCACGCGCGTTCATCGAATTCCTGAAAATGCCGCTGGCACATGAAATCTGGATGGCCCAGGGCGGCTTCGTCACGCCGCTCAAGTCGGTCAACAAGGATGCCTATGCCAGCGACGCGCTGAAGAAGCAGGGCGATATCCTCGCCAATGCCTCGACCTTCCGCTTCGACGGTTCGGACCTGATGCCGGGCAAGATCGGCGCCGGCGCCTTCTGGACCGGCATGATCGATCTGGTCGGCGGCAAGTCGGCGCAGGATGTCGCCACCGACATCCAGAAGAGCTGGGACGCTATCAAGTAGTCAGCTGGCAAGCAGTCAGCTGGCAAGTAACCACTGCCAAGTAATCAGCCGCTTTGGCGGCAAATTCAGGACTTCCTCCACAGACTGGGTCCGGGCCGCTATGGCCCGGATCCGACCGGCGCCTTACGCCGGACCGATTTGCGTTCGTTCGTTTCAGAATAACTTAAATCGGCGCAGAGCCACATCGCCAGGGCTGTTCAAGGCCCGGCCGATCATGCGCAGGGAAGAGGGACCCATGGCTGCTCAGATCTTATCGGCCATTTTTGTCATCATCATCGGCGTCGGCGGCTGCGTCGCCTATTTCTGGGGCGCCAACAAGCTGGTCGACCTGATATTCCCGTCGCGCGGCGTGGCCGGGGCTGCGGCCATCGACAATCTGCGCCGGCAAGGACTGGTCCGTCCGTGGCTGTTCGTCGGCCCGGCGATGATCATCCTCACCGTCTACCTGATCTATCCGGTGGTGGCGACGCTCTGGCTGTCCTTCCTCGACCGCGGCGGCCAGCATTTTGTCGGCTTCGCCAACTATGAATGGGCGTTCGGCGACCGCGAGTTCCGCAACTCGATCCTGAATAACATCATCTGGCTGGCGGTGGTGCCCGCCGCCTGCACCTTTCTAGGGTTGATAATCGCCGTGCTCACGGACAAGATCTGGTGGGGCACAATCGCCAAGAGCCTGATCTTCCTGCCGCTGGCGATCTCCTTCGTCGGCGCCAGCGTGATCTGGAAATTCATCTACGAATATCGCGGCGAGGGCCAGACGCAGATCGGCCTGCTCAACGCCATCATCCAGTATTTCGGCGGCCAGCCGCAGGTCTGGATATCGCTGCCGTTCTGGAACAATTTCTTCCTGATGATCATCCTGATCTGGATCCAGACCGGCTTTGCCATGGTCATCCTGTCTTCGGCGTTGCGCGGCATCCCCGAAGAGACGCTTGAAGCCGCGGTCATCGACGGCGCCAATCCGTTCCAGATCTTCTGGAAGATCATGGTGCCGCAGATCTGGGGCACCATCGCCGTGGTCTGGACGACGATCACCATCCTGGTGCTGAAAGTGTTCGACATCGTGCTGACCATGACCAATGGCCAGTGGAACAGCCAGGTGCTGGCCAATCTGATGTTCGACTGGATGTTCCGCGGCGGCGGCGATTTCGGCCGCGGCGCCACCATCGCCATCATCATCATGATCGCGGTCATCCCGATCATGGTCTGGAACATCCGCCAGGCGAACAAAGAGACGGGAGGACATTGAGATGGCCGTCGCGACCGGGAAGTCCTTTGCCAGCCGCTTCGGCGTCCACATCGCCGTGCTCCTCTTCGTCGCCATCTGGACCGTGCCGACGCTCGGCATCCTGGTCTCGTCGCTGCGCGACAAGGACCAGATCATCGCCTCGGGCTGGTGGAACTCGTTCTCCAGCTCCAGCCAGACTGAAGCTGGCCGCCTGCCGCCGGCCTCGGCGCAGGTCGAGAAGGACGGCAAGTTCGTGCTTGCCGGCAACATCTTCGGCGACGGTGCTGCGCGCAACATCAGCGCCTTCGGCGTCAAGTCGGCGGCACCGACGCAATATCCGGCCGGCACCACTGCCGATCTCGGCGACGGCGTGACCTTGCAGCTCAATGCCGACGGCACGTTCGTCATGAGTTCGCCCAAGGCTTTCGAAGGCGACCGTGGCCAGCGCGTCTATTACGCCTCGTCGGCGCCACCGAAATTCACCACCGACAATTACAAGACCGTGCTGTTTTCGGAGGGCATCGGCCGCTCGTTCATAAACTCGCTGACCGTTACCATCCCGGCGACGGTCATCCCGATCCTGATCGCCGCCTTCGCCGCTTATGCATTGGCCTGGATGCGTTTTCCCGGCCGCGCCTTGCTGATCGCCACCATCATCGGCCTGCTGGTCGTGCCGCTGCAGATGTCCTTGATCCCGCTTTTGAAAATCTACAACGGCGTCGGCATCTTCTTCGGTGTGCCGTCGAAAACCTATCTCGGCATCTGGCTGGCGCATACCGGCTTCGGCCTGCCCTTCGCCATCTATCTCCTGCGCAGCTATATTGCCGGCCTGCCGCGCGAGATCATGGAATCGGCGCGCATCGACGGCGCCAGCGATTTCGAAATCTTCGTCAAGATCGTGCTGCCGCTGTCCTTCCCGGTGCTGGCGTCCTTTGCGATCTTCCAGTTCCTGTGGGTGTGGAACGACTTATTGGTGGCAATGGTTTTCCTCGGTACCGAAGGGGATCAGATCGTGCTGACCGCGAAGCTCAACGCACTGCTCGGCTCGCGCGGCGGCGACTGGGAAATCCTGACGACATCGGCCTTCGTCACCATTATCGTGCCGCTGATCGTGTTCTTCTCGCTGCAGCGCTATTTCGTCCGCGGGCTGCTGGCCGGCTCGGTCAAAGGAGGTTGAGACTTATGCAAGCCGCTTTGAAGGCGACCTCGAAGCCCGATCTCGCCGTCGGTCGCGACTGGTGGCGGGGCGCGGTGATCTACCAGATATATCCGCGCTCCTATCAGGACTCCAATGGCGACGGCATCGGCGACCTCAAGGGCATCATCCGCAGGCTGCCCTACATCGCCTCGCTCGGCGTCGACGCCATCTGGATTTCGCCCTTCTTCAAGTCGCCGATGAAGGATTTCGGCTACGATGTGTCGGACTATTGCGACGTCGACCCGATGTTCGGGACGCTCGCCGATTTCGACGCGCTGGTTGCGGAAGCCCATCACCTCGGCCTCAAGGTGATGATCGACGAGGTGCTGTCGCACACCGCCGACAACCATCCATGGTTCAAGGAGAGCCGCGCCAGCCGCGGCAATCCGAAGGCCGACTGGTATGTCTGGGCCGACGCCAGGCCGGACGGCACGCCGCCCAACAACTGGCTGTCGATCTTCGGCGGCTCGGCCTGGCAGTGGGACACCAGCCGCCAGCAATATTATCTGCATAATTTCCTGTCCGAGCAGCCGGACCTCAACTTCCACAATCTGGAAGTCCAGGACGCGCTGCTCGACGTCACCCGCTTCTGGCTGGAGCGCGGCGTCGACGGCTTCCGCCTCGACACCATCAATTTCTATTTCCACAGCCAGGGGCTGGAGAACAATCCGCCGCTGCCGCCCGAAGAGCGCAACGACCAGACAGCACCCGCGGTCAATCCCTACAACTACCAGGACCATATCTACGACAAGAGCCGGCCGGAAAACCTTGCCTTCCTCGAACGGTTCCGGGCGCTGCTCGACGAATATCCGGCAACCGCCGCAGTCGGCGAAGTCGGCGATTCGCAACGCGGGCTGGAAGTGGTCGCCGCCTACACCGCCGGCGGCAAACGCGTCCACATGTGCTATTCCTTCGATTTCCTGGCGCCGGAAAAGATCAGCGCCGCCAAGGTGCGCCAGGTGCTGGAAGCCTTCGGCAAGGTCGCCAGCGACGGCTGGTCGTGCTGGGCATTTTCCAACCACGACGTGATGCGTCCGGCCTCGCGCTGGGCCGCCGACGAGGCCGACCCGGCTGCCTATCTGAAGGTTATCTCGGCGCTGCTGATGTCGCTGCGCGGTTCGGTCTGCCTCTATCAGGGAGAGGAGCTTGGGCTGGGCGAAGCCGAGTTGCAGTTCGAGGATCTGCAGGACCCCTACGGCATTCGCTTCTGGCCAGAATTCAAGGGCCGCGACGGCTGCCGCACGCCGATGGTGTGGGATGCAACCGCAAGCAATGCCGGCTTTTCGACGGCCAAGCCCTGGCTGCCGGTGCCGGGCAAGCATTTGTCGCAAGCGGTCAATATTCAGCAGGGCGACGCGGCCTCGCTGCTCGAGCACTACCGGCGCTTTCTCGGTTTCCGCCGCCAGCATCCGGCCCTGGCCAAGGGCGACATCGAGTTCATCGAAAGCGAGGGCGACACCGTCGCCTTCACCCGCCGTGAGGGCAATGAGCAGATCGTCTGCGTCTTCAATCTGGCCAGCAAGCCGGCCGAGGTCGATCTCGGTGGTCAGGCGCTGCTGCCATTGGCCGGGCACGGTTTTTCGGGACAATCCGGCACAGGTTCCATCCGCCTCGGCGGCTACGGCGCCTGGTTCGGGCGCATCGACTGAGTTTTTGACGAAACTGGATTTTTTGAGGAAATCCAGGTTCTCTAGGGAAATCACTGGGAGGAAATTATGGCCGATGTCACGCTGAGACAGGTGAAGAAATCATACGGCAATCTGCACATTCTCCACGGCATCGACCTCGACATAAAGTCGGGCGAGTTCATCGTCTTCGTCGGCCCGTCGGGTTGCGGCAAGTCGACCTTGCTGCGGTCCATCGCCGGGCTTGAGGAGATCACCTCCGGCGAGCTGAAGATCGCCGGCGAGGTGGTGAACGACGTGCCGCCTTCCAAGCGCGGCATTGCCATGGTGTTCCAGTCCTATGCGCTCTATCCGCACATGACCGTCTACGACAACATGGCCTTCTCGATGAAGATCGGCAAGGAAAGCAAGGCCGAGATCGACAAGCGGGTGCGGCAGGCAGCGGAGATCCTGCAGCTGACCAAATATCTCGACCGTCTGCCCAAGGCCATGTCGGGCGGCCAGCGCCAGCGCGTCGCCATCGGCCGGGCCATCGTGCGCAACCCGAAAGTGTTCCTGTTCGACGAGCCGCTGTCGAACCTCGACGCGGCGCTGCGCGTCGCCACCCGCATCGAGATCGCCAAGCTGAAGGAATCGATGCCTGCCACGACGATGATCTACGTCACCCACGATCAGGTCGAGGCGATGACGCTGGCTGACCGCATCGTCGTGCTGAAGGATGGCCATATCGAGCAGGTCGGCACGCCGATGGACCTCTACAAGAAGCCCGGCAATCTGTTCGTTGCCCAGTTCATCGGCTCGCCGGCCATGAACATCCTGCCGGCGACAATCGACAGGACGGGCAACCCGACAATCGTCAGCCATGTCGGCGGCCGCAAGGCAACGGTGCCGATCGCAACGCCGGCGTCAGCAAAGGGTGCGGCAGTCAGCTTCGGCGTGCGGCCGGAGGATCTGTCGGCCGCCACCGGCGCGGAATATCTTTTCGAGGGCGTGGTGGACTATGTCGAGCAACTCGGCGAGGTGCAGCTTGTCTATGTCGATATCGGCCGCGCTGACCTGCCGTTGGTGACCAAGCTGCCCGGCAATGTCGAGGTCAAGCGCGGGGCAAAGCTGCGACTGACCGCGGATGCCGGGGACCTGCACATCTTCGACGCCGATGGGCACTCCTTCTCGCTCAAGCCGGTGGAAGTGAAGGCGGCTTGAGATAGCTGCGTCGTACAGGCATGAAAAAAGAGCGGCGGGCCAGGCCCGCCGCTCTTTTTTAAGCTTCGGCTGTTAGTTGTTGCCGAACCGATCCCTGTCGCTGCTCTGAGGAACGAACTTCTGTTGGTCGTTCGACGAGTTCAGCAGCTTGTAGACCGCCGAGTTGGTGCCGGTCGACGAAGTGCGGGTGGTGTCGACGGCAGCGGCCGGCTGGTTGGCGCCATTGGAGCCATAATTGTCGCTGCCGGCAAAGGCAGCGCTCGAAACAGCCAGAACGGCTGCGGTGGCAAGAACAATCTTCTTCATTTTAGTCTCCTGAATTTTTCTGATGCCGCCAGCTGCAGCGGATAAGCCCGCCACGTGCTGGAAACCGGCTTTTAGCGGCCGAAAAGGTTACGGTCGGCACCGTGGGCAGGCGCCTGCTCGGCTGGAGCCGACTTCTCAACCGAAGCCGTATGGCCACTATCGGTCGACGTAATCGCAGGCTGGTTGGCGCCGTTCGAACCGTAGTTGTCGCTGCCGGCGAAAGCGCTGCCGGAGATGGCCAAAACGGCGGCGGCAGCAAGGATGATCTTTTTCATTTCAAATACTCCTGAATTTTTTGGGATCCCGAGAGCGACGGGTTAGCCGCCCTTCTTTGGTCGGGATCAGCGATTGCCGTAGAGGTCGCGGTCGGCGCCCTGAACGACAGGCTGCTTGTCAGCGTGCGCCGGCTTCTGAATGGAAGCCGTATACGAGCTGTCGACCGAGACGGCTGGCTGGTTCGCACCATTGGAACCGTAATTGTCGCTACCGGCGAAGGCGCTGCCGGTGATCGCCAAAACGGCTGCGGCAGTGAGGATGATCTTTTTCATTTTTAGTACTCCAGTTTGTCTGTCCGTCTAGCGGCGTGTCTTGGGAGGAATTCGCGTCGTTCGGACAGCCCCGATGTGGGAAAGCCATAGGCTGGTTTCCAATCACGAAGTTGTTCCGTGTGGACCACGGTCCTGCACCTTGAAATTGTGCCAGGAAGTTCCTCTATGGTCATTTATCGCATTGTTTTCAGTTGCTTATGTCGAACCGAGTGGTTCGCTCCGGTGTCGGTTTCCGGGCCGTCGTTCACACCGTCCTGCACGCATTGTCAACAGAAACGAACCGTTCGGTTCGATTAGAGATTGCTAATAGTAACTTTTCGATACCGTTGAGCCCTTTTTGCCCCCGATCGGAACTGGATCCGCAGCGATTCGAAACGGCGATGATGGCGTCGCAAGAAACGTCTCAGCTCTTTGACCGGCGGCGGGGGGCGTATGCCGCGCGTGTCGCGCCGCATGGATATGATGTCGCTTTCATGCCGACGTCGCGATCGCTGCCGTGATTAGATGATCGCATCTCAGGTGCCGCTTCGTGACGACGCAGCGGAGAATTGGGAAGCCGGTCAGAATCCGGCGCTGCCCCCGCAACGGTGGTGGAGTTGAAGTCGCAACGGGAGACCACTGGGCAAGAGCCTGGGAAGGTGTCGCGATGGTCCGCAAGGACAACTCCAGAGCCCGGAAACCAGCCCGAGATGCATAGACTCGACTGATCGCGGTGGGCGGTCAAGAGGTGGATAGTGCATGTCCGGCGCCGCGCTGGCCTGCGTCCGATCCTTCCTCCATCACCACCAAGTTCAGTCCTTAACCCACGAGGACAGAACTATGGATACGCGCAACGACATGCTGAGGCTCCTGAACGGCCGCAAGCAAGGCTTTTCGCTGGAACAGCCCTTCTACACCGACCCGGACTATTTCAAGCTCGACATGGAGCTTATCTGGTATCGCGACTGGCTGTTCATCGGCCATGATTGCGAACTGCCGAAGCCCGGCAGCTATATCACCGTGCAGATCGGCGATTATCCGGTGGTGCTGGTCCGCGACCAGAAGGGCAACATCAACGCCTTTCACAATTCCTGCCGCCATCGCGGCAGCCGTGTCTGCAACACTGAGAAGGGCATGGCGGCAAAGCTTGTCTGCCCCTATCACCAGTGGACCTACGAGCTTGACGGCCGGCTGCTGTTTGCCCGCCAGATGGCCGACGGTTTCGACAAGAGCCAGTTCGGCCTGAAGCCCGTCGCCTGCGAGAGCGTCGGCGGCTATATCTTCATCTGCCTGGCAAAAGAACCTGCCGACTTTGCGCCGATGCGCGCCATGATAGAGCCCTACCTCAAGCCGCACGGGCTGAATGAAGCCAAGGTCGCCTTCGAGAGCACCATCATCGAGAAGGGCAACTGGAAGCTGGTCTGGGAAAACAACCGCGAATGCTATCACTGCGCCGGCAATCATCCAGAGCTGTGCAAGACATTCCCCGAAGCGCCGACGGTGACCGGCGTGCAGGGCGCCGACAGCGATCCGGAGATGCTGGCGCACTGGGCGAAATGCGAGGCGGCGGGCCTGCCGAGCAAGTTCCGCATCGATCCGGCCGGGCAATACCGCGCCACCCGCGCGCCGCTGCTGCGCGATGCCGTCAGCTACACGATGTCGGGAAAGCGCGCGGTGACGAAGAACCTGTCCGACACTGTTGCCGCCGACCGCATCGGCACCTTGATGCACTACCACTATCCGACGACCTGGAACCACATCCTGATCGACCATGCGGTCACCTTCCGGGTGCTGCCGATCAGCGCCACGCAAACCGCGGTGACGACCAAGTGGCTGGTGCACAAGGATGCGGTCGAGGGCGTCGACTACAACCTTGAGGAGCTCACCCATGTCTGGACCGAGACCAACGACCAGGACCGCCGCATCGTCGAGGAAAACGCCTTCGGCATCCTGTCGCCGGCCTATGAGCCCGGCCCCTATTCGGAGCTGCATGAGGGCGGCGTGATCCAGTTCGTCGAATGGTACGCGGCCTTCATCGGCCCGCGCCTTGCCGAAGGCGGCCGGCCGGCGCTGCGCAGCGTCGCGTGAACTGGAGCAGGCGAAGAGGGACCAGAGGATGAATGCGATGACGGATCTTGGGCTCTATCGCCATCTCGACCAGATGGCGCCGTGGAACGATAGGCTGCAGGTGCTGGAAGTGATCGGCGTCAGCGACGAGGCGCCC
The DNA here is from genome assembly GCF_040320205.1 of Mesorhizobium sp. M0761. NCBI lineage: Bacteria > Pseudomonadati > Pseudomonadota > Alphaproteobacteria > Hyphomicrobiales > Phyllobacteriaceae > Mesorhizobium > Mesorhizobium sp. M0761. The sequence continues at coordinate 385,213 of NZ_JAMYPF010000005.1, read as the reverse complement.
GACGTCAAGACCTTCACCTTCCGCTCCGACAACCAGACCTGGTTCCGCTACAAGCCGGGCCAGTTCCTGACGCTGGAACTGCCGACACCGGACGGGCCGCTGATGCGCACCTATACGCTGTCGTCGTCGCCATCGCGGCCGTTTTCGATCGCGGTGACGGTCAAGGCGCAGGCCGGCAGCATCGGCACGCGCTGGATGTTCGACCATCTGGTGCCCGGTTCGCATGTCAAGGCCTACGGACCGGCCGGCGACTTCTCGTTGCACAGCCACCCGGCGGCCAAATACCTGTTCATTTCCGCCGGCTCCGGCGTGACGCCGATGATGTCGATGCTGCGCTGGCTGAACGACTGCGCGCCATGGACCGATGTCGGTTTCGTCAACTGCGCGCGGCGTGCCGAAGAGATCATCTTCCGCAAGGAACTCGAACTGCTCGGCGGCCATATGCCCGGCCTGTCGCTCGGCTTCATGATCGAGGAACGTTCCAGCCGCGAAGGCTGGTACGGCCATATGGGCCGCATCGATGCGATCCGGCTGCCCTTGCTGGCTCCGGACTTCCGCGAGCGCGAAATCTTCTGCTGCGGCCCCGATCCGTTCATGCGCGCCGTGCGCGGCATGCTGGATGCCGCCGGCTTCGACATGACGAAATACCATCAGGAGAGCTTTGCCGCGCCTGTGGTGGAGGAAATTCCGGCGCCGTTTGCCTCCCCGGTCGAGGACGGCATCGCTGCACCTGTCGAAGCCGTGACGCCGATCCGCTTCTCGCTTTCGGAGGTCGACGCCGGCTGCGTCGCCGGCCAGACCGTGCTGCAGACCGCGCGCAGCTCGGGCGTGCGGATTCCCGCCGCCTGCGAGTTCGGCCTGTGCGGCACCTGCAAGGTGAAGAAGGTCTCCGGCGAAGTCGAGATGAGCCACAATGGCGGCATCCTCGACCACGAGATCGATGACGGTTTTATCCTTGCCTGCTGCTCGAAACCATTGTCGGCGCTCGAAATCGAGGCTTGAGCCGGTCGACTTCGCCGCAACGGTCGCCGACGCAGGCGTTGTATTCGCGGGTCTTTGTCTTGCCAACCAACGGCCAAGTGATTTAGACGCACTTAGGAAGGGCTTGGCAGACCGTGAAGCCGGCGCATCCCTTCAGGGCGCATGGGACGGGGGACAGAGCGATGCAACAGCGGGTCTACGCGGTCGCAAGCAAGGACATCGTTTTCGAATCATTCGATGGCGAAGCCGTCGTTCTCGATCTTTCGAACGGCAAGTATTTCGGCTTTTCCGATTCCGGCAGCCGGGTCTGGCAGGCTTTGTCGTCCGGCGTCGCCACTGAAGCGCTGGTCGGAGCTGCCGCGGGCGCCGCAAAAATAAGCCTGGCCGACCTCGAAAGCTTCGTTGCCCGACTGCTCGATTTCGGGTTGCTTGCGCCAGCCGAAACACCGGCACAACCGCTTTCGGGCGAGCTGTCGTCTGCGCTTGCTGCCAGCAATGAGCCGCTCAAGGTCGATGTCCATGACGACCTTGCCGATCTCATCATTGTCGACCCGATCCATGAGGTCGAGGAACCTCTCGGCTGGCCGGCGGTGAAACAGGCATAATCGTTTCCCTAAAGCGCGTCGCGTTTGAAGGACTCAGGCGACGCGGTTTAGATCTTTTATTTTATGCATGTCGTCGTCTCAAAACCGGGGCCACCCCGAGCGACATGCATCAGGCGACCCGGCGCAATTCTGGACGCTGAACAACCAACACATGCCTTTGATCACGCTGCAAACCCTGCCGGATTATGCCCGCCATGTGCTGGCGGCCGCGGAAAGCGCCGCCGCATTCTATCCCGTTACCGCCAGCGTGCGGTTGCCGGGACTGGAGCTGAGTGTCCACCTCGACCATGGCACGCTGGCGGAAGCCATGAGCCATGCCTTCATACCGGCCCCGGAAAATCCGTCTGCATCTGACGGCTGCCGCATTTTCGTCGCCCACCCGGGCATCGATGGCGTCCTCGCCCCGGCCACCTGGGGCCGAGGCGATTACAACCATCATGCCTTTGCCAACCGGCTGGAAGAGGCCGGATTGCGCGGCAGCTACTATCATGACCTCGATTTCTGGCAGTTCCATGACCCGCAACGCCATGTCGGGGCGCAGCTGATGATGGCGGCCGAGGCCTTTCCGCCATGGGAACAGGCGGCGCCGCTGCGCGCCTTCCTGCATTGGGAATATGCGGCGCGCGGCATGCGGCTTACCCATGCCGGCACGCTGGGCATCGATGGCAAGGGCGTGTTGCTGGCGGGCTCCGGGGGAGCCGGAAAATCGGGAACAGTCGTCGCCGGCCTGCTCAATGGGCTCGATAGCGTCGGCGACGACTATGTGCTGATCGACCGGACCCGGGGGGTGACGGCCTATCCGCTGTTTGCCACGCTCAAGCAGGATCCGGAGGGCTTCAAGCGGCTGAAGCTGGAGGAGCGGCTAAAGTCGTACCAACCGCTGAACTGGCAAGGCAAGCATGCCTTTCACATCAACGAGATCGCGCCTCGACCAACTCCTCCAAGTCTGGACATTATTGCTTTGATAGTGCCCCATATCAGGGGAGGTGCGAGAAGCTCGGTCATGCCCATATCGCGCAAGGATGCCATGATCGCCCTGGCGCCGTCAGGAATCGTGCAGATGCCGGGCGAGCGGGAAGCGGGCTTTCGCTTTTTCAGCGAGCTTACCCGCGATCTGCCATGCTACCGGCTGTCGCTGGGGACCGAGCCGCGCGAGATCGCCGGCACGATTGCGGATTTCGTCCTTCGGGGCTCCGCATGAAGTTGAGCGTCATCGTGCCGGTCTGCAATCGGGAGATCTATGTCGTTTCGACGTTGCGGTCCCTGCTCAGGCAACGCGACGATGCCGATCTCGATATCATCGTTGTCGACGATGGCTCGACGGACAGCTCCGTTGAAGCAGTCCGCGCCATCATGCGGGAAGCGTCGTGCATCCGCCTGTTCCAGCAGGCAAACCAGGGCGTGGCCAACGCGCGCAACACAGGGCTGAGGCAGTTGCTGCCGCAAACCGAACTGGTGTCGTTCCTGGATTCGGACGACGTCTCGCCGGCTGGACGATTCAAGGCTGGCCTACCCCTGTTCGCGGCCGACCCTGCGCTCGAGCTGACCTACTCGCTGATGACGCGCGTCGATCTCATGGACGACGAAGCCCTGCAGCCGGCACGGGGCGGCGCAGGTCCCACCGTGCGCGGCGTCAGCCTTAGCGCCGGGATATTCCGCAGGGCACTCATCGACCGTACAGGTGCTTTCGACGAGGAGTTCCGGCAGGGCGAAGACGCCGACTATCTGCTGCGCATTTTCGAAACCAGCCCAAAGCACATTTTTCCCGACACCGTCGCGGTATACTACCGGCGCCACCCCGGCAATTTGACCAAGCAAAGGGATGTGGCGGTGCGCGAATATCTACGTGTAATTCAGAAATCCTTGCGGCGGCGCAAGGCCGATCCGTCGCGGCGCCCGGTCGAGGGGCTTTTCGAGATCAAGCGCCCGGCAGAGTGGTGAAAGAATGAACAGATCACAGCCTGGAATGCGTGCGTGAAGCTGAGCGTGATCATGCCGGTCTACAACCGCGAACGCCATGTCGGCTCGGCGCTGCGCTCGCTGCTGAGGCAGCGCGATGCCGCCGATCTCGACATCATCGTTATCGATGACGGTTCGACCGACAGTTCGGTGGCGGTCGTGCGCTCGCTGATCGCGGAGGCGCCGTGCATTCGCCTTTTCCAGCAGCAGAATGCCGGGGTGACGCGGGCACGCAACGCGGGCTTGCGGCAATTGCTGCCGCAGACCGGGCTGGTATCGTTTCTCGATTCCGACGACATTTCCCCGCCGGGCCGCTTCAAGGCGGATCTGGCCTGTTTCGACGCAGACCCCACCCTCGAGCTCACCTATTCGCGCATGACGCTGGTCGACGACATAGATGACGATACGCTGGAGCCGACAGCCGACAGCCACTCGGTGACGGTTCGCGGCATTCACCTGTCTCCCGCTATCTTCGTCCGGCGGTTGGTCGAACGCATCGGCAGCTTCGACGAGGATTTCCACCAGGCCGAGGACACCGACTATCTGCTGCGCACTTTCGAAAGCGGGCCGAAATTCACGATGCCCGACACTGTTGCGCTCTATTACCGGCGCCATCCCGGCAACATGACCAGGCAGGCCGATGTTCCTTTTCGCGAATTCATGCGCGCCGTCTACAAGTCGATGAAACGGCGCGAGGCCGACCGCTCCTTGCACCCTGTCGACGGCATCTTCGATTTCAAGGAACTTGCGAATTGGCGTTTCCTGTGATGGCCAGCTACGGCGTCGTCATTCCGGCCTTCAACGCGACCGCCACCATCGCCGAGACGCTGCGATCGGTCGCGGCCCAGACGGTCCAGCCCGACGCCATAATCGTAGTCGATGACGGCTCGACCGACGATACGGTCGCGGTGGTCAATGCGCTGGGCATGCCGGTGCGGGTGTTGCGCCAGGACAATGCCGGACCAGGCAGCGCCACCACCAGGGGCATCGCCGCGCTGGCGACGCCCTTCGTCGCCACGCTCGATGCGGACGATCTGTGGCTGCCGACCAAGATCGAAAGGCAGCTGGAGCATTTCGAGCGGTTTCCCGCGACGGCAGGCGTCTTTGCCCACTGGCGGACGTTTCGCGATGACAAGCCCGATGTGCAACAGGACGTGGCGGTGGCGGGCTGGTCGCGCACGACGATGATGATCCGCCGGGAGGTGGCCGAGGCCGTCGGTCCGATCATCGACCCGCAAGGCGGTCGCGGCGACATGGTCGACTGGATCGCCCGTGCCCGTGAGGCGGGCTTTGCGCTTGCCATGCTCGACGATGTCCTGACCTTGCGCCGCATCCGGCCCGACAGCATGTCCTATGGACGCGACCCCGTGCGCGACCGCGGTTATGTCGAAGTCGTAAGGCTGGCCATGCAAAGGCGAGCAGCGAAAAAGGCGAGCGCCGACTGATGGCCAATGCCATGCGCCGTATCGGCCGTCGGTTTCCGGACTATGGTTGGTCATGGCCCACTGGCGGCCTAGACCAGTTGCTGAAGGCCGCATTGCTCCCCGATGAAGAGGCGGCCGGGGGCTATGCGGCGCGCTGGCTCGATGAGAACGACATCGACCATGCTGCCTTCCGAGAGCATCGGCTGCTGGCCGCGATCTCCGACAAGTTCGGCCGCAAGCTCGCTGGGCATCCGGCCTATCCACGTCTTGTCGGCCTGCAAAAGATGCTGTGGACCAAATCGCGGCTGGCTGCGCGCGAGGCCGAGCCGGCGCTACAGGCCATGATCGACGCCGGCTGCGCGGTGATGCTTATCAAAGGCGCCAGCCGCATCGCCGTCAACGCGTCGGCGCAGCGCGGCCGGGTGGCGCATGACATCGACATGCTGGTGCGCCCGCAGGCCATGATTGCCGCCTTCGATGTGCTTAGCGAACGCGACTGGCAGATCGCCACCGGCGTCAGTCCGCAATATCTGCGCACCAGGCTGGCGTCCTTGCGTTCGATGAATTTTTTCAAGGGCAGTTTCGGCGACATCGACCTGCACCAGCTCGCTTATGACGGGTCGCAGCAAAGCGCGGAAGATGATCTGGCGATCTGGCAGCGGGCGCTGTCAGCCGATTTCAATGGCGTCCGCGTGCTTGTTCCCTCTCCGGCCGACCGCATGGCGCTCGCCATCGCACATGGCGGCCTCGATGCCCACACCCACAGCGACTGGCTGGTCGACTGTGCGGTCGCCATCGAGAGTGGCGCAGTCGACTGGGGCGTGTTCGCCGACGTCGTCGCCAAGCGGGGCCTCGCCGTCGCCGCGGCGGTGGCGCTCTCCTATCTCTGCCTGGAGATCGGCATCGCGGTGCCGGAGGCCGAACTTGCAAAGACGATTGAGTTGGCCGACCGCGCCGGCCTGTCGCGCTGGTCCTCGGTGCTGCAGGCCAAGCCGCGCACCGATTTCGGCGGCCTCGTTTGGCTGTCGCGAGGCTTTGCCAAGCAGTTGCGCCTCAAACGCAAGAAGGGCCGCCTGCAGCAGCCGACGCCCGCCGTCTGGCGCGGCAGGCCGACATTGCGCAAGGCAAGAGCGACGCCGGAACCGTTCGCGCTTTCCCAGCCCCTGCCGCGTCCGGACAGGACTGGAGAGATGGTGCTGGACGTCACCGTCAGGATCGTCGTTCCACCAATCCGGCGCCGCATCGAGATGGAAATCAATGCCGGCGGCGGCCATGTCGCCCGCCTGCGTTCCATGGTGATCAGCCGCGCCGGCGGCGGACGTGTGCTGCGCTTTCGCGGCAAGGTAACGGTGGACGACACCGGCCGGCCTCTGGTGATCGAGGCACGGCCATCGCGCCAGTTCCGCAACTGGGACAATGAGGCCGAAGTCGCCGCCTATGGCGCGCTGCCGTTCCAATTGCTGTCGGCAAGGTTTTCACCCACCTGAGAGCGGGTGGCTGTTTCCATGAAACGGTGAACCACTGTGGCCCTCTCAGACGCCATAGCGCTCGGTGCGGATGATTTCCGCTGGTATGCCGGCGTCGATCAGCGCCTGGGCAGCCGCCGAGACGAAGGCGTTCGACCCGCAGACGAAGGCGAGCGCCGGCGGCCGCGGCAGCCGCGTGAGCGCCTGCATGACCATTGCCGTGTCGATGCGCCTCGAATAGTCGGACGGGCGCCGTGCCGCCTCGCGCGTCAGCGTAAGCACCAGCTCGAACCCGTCGCGGCGGTCACCGAGACCGATCAGCTCGTCGCGGAAGATCACCTCGTCCCAGACCCGCACCGAAAACATCAGCGCCACCGGCACCGCCGATTTGCGCAAGGTTCGATGCCGCACCATCGCCATCAGCGGCACCACGCCGGAGCCGCCGCCGACCAGAAGCAGCGGCCCGCCATCCCCATCGGACCAGACGAAATGGCCGCCGAGCGGCCCGCGCAGTTCGATCTCGTCACCGACCGCGGCGATGTCGTGGAAGAAGGGCGAGACTTCACCGTCGTCGAGCTTCTCGATCGCCAGCTCGATCGTGGCGCCGCTCTCCGGCGCCGAGGCGATGGAATAGGAGCGGCGCGCCTGGTAGCCGTCAGGCGCCGTCAGCCTGACGTCGACATGCTGTCCGGCGCGATAGGCGAATGGCCGTGACAGCGCGAAGAAGAAACTGGTGACGCGTGGCGTCCGCTTTTCGATCCGGGTGATTTTCGCCGTCTGCCAGGGAGATTGCGGCGCTTCGCTCATGGATCGCCGCTATAGCGCTGCTCGCGCCACGGGTCGCCATAGATGTGATAGCCGCGCAATTCCCAGAAGCCCGGCTCGTCGCGCTCGGTGAACTGCAGCCCGTTCAGCCATTTGGCCGATTTCCAGAAATAGAGATGCGGCACCAGGAGCCGCGCCGGGCCGCCATGGTCGGCAGTGATCGGCTTGCCTTCATAAAGGAGCGCCACCATCGCCTTCCCCGCGGTGAGATCCTTGGCCGGCACGTTGGTGGTGTAGCCGTCATAGCCATGCGCCAGCAGGAAGCCGGTCGGCGCTTCGATACCGGCATCGGCAAGGATGTCGTCGACCAGCACGCCTTGCCAGGCGGTATCGAACTTGGTCCAGGCGGTAACGCAATGGATGTCGCGCGTCATCTTGGTCAAGGGCAGCGCGTTGAACTCGGCCCAGTTCCACTTCTTGATCGGGCGTGGCCCGTGCTTGAGCGTGAACGACCAGTCCTCGGTGCGCACGCGCGGCGTCGGCCCCGCCGACAGCACCGGAAAGCCCTGTTCGAGATACTGACCGGGCGGAATGCGCGCATCGGTCTCCGTCGGAGGCTTTCGACCGGAGGAAAAACCGCGAGTGACCATCGGACTGTCCGTTTTTAGCAGGCCATTGCCGGCCTGCCGTAATGTTCTCGAAGATGTCGCGGCGGGCAACAGGAATTTTGGCGGGGCCGTGCGGCAGGCCTGCCGATCGTTCAGCGAGCCCGCCGCATCATGACTCAACCGGCGGCGAAGGGTACGGCGACGAAGATTTGCGCGTCGCCCCGGTCGACCAAAAGCAGCACCGACTTCCGGCCCGATCTGCCGGCCTCGGCGATCGCCTGGTTGGCTTGCCGCGCATCCCGCACGGGCGACCGGTCGACGGCGACGATGACGTCGCCCGGCTGCAGGCCGGCATTGGCAGCTGCCTTGTCCGGATTGACGCGCTCGACCACGGCGCCACGCTGGTTCCAATCCCAATGTCGTCAGAGGCCTCCGGTGCGCCTGAGATAGGCTGTGGCGATCTCGCGCATCCGGTTGCCGTCGAAGCTCGGCCCATGGCCGCCATGGCCGAGGCGAACAGGCAGGTCAAGGAGCCGCTGCATGGTACGGCGATAATCAGGCCGGGAGGAATCCGGCAGGTCGTCGATCAGCGTGGAATCGTAGATGGCGTCGCCGGCAAAGAACAGGCCGTCTGCCTCGTCGAACAAAGCGATCGAATCCGGCGAATGTCCGGGCAGATGCAGGACGCGGAACTGCCGGTCGCCGAGGTCGACGATGTCGCCCTCGTCCAGCGTGCGCGTCAGCGGCGCCGGCGGAATCTTGTAGTCGGCCGCCGTCCAGCCCGGCGCCGGCAATTTCGAAACGGCGCCGTCGAGATTACAAAACATGTAGGCGTAGGTCACCTGATCGTTCATGGTCTCGAAATGCTCGGCACTGTGCCGCGGCCCGGCGCGCAGCGGAAACTCGTGCAGCGAGCCGACATGGTCGAGATGGATGTGGGTGGCGACAACGATGAGCGGCTTGCCCTCGGGCGTGTCGATCTCAGGCGCCAGCGGGCAGATGCCCATGCCGGTGTCGACCAGCAGGTCGGCGTCGCGTCCCCTGAAATGCCAGATGTTGGCGCGCACGAAATCATGCACGAACGGCTCGGTCAGCATCGTCGTGCGGTCGTCGATGATCGTCTTGCCGAACCAGTCGCCGACAACGCGCTCGCCACCAAAACGGGTGCCGCCAAAACGGCCGCCCATCAGACGAAGGGATTTCCCACCTTGTATTTTTCCGGCACCAGCCGCTTCAGGTAAGCCATGCCCGCTTCCGACAGCTGGTTGACATCGGGCTTCATGAAATCGTCGGGCATATGGCGCGTCTTGCCGGCGACGTTCTTCAGCGGCACCTTCTTCAGCAAGGTTTTCGTGCCGTCATATTGCAGCGCCACCGAGCCACCGCCTTCGCTGGCAACGGCAACCGCGAAGGCGCCGGCGTCGAAAGCCTCCTGCGCGTCGACGGCACTGATCGAGCCGACATAGCCGCGCGGCATGTAGCCAAGCGCATCGACGCGGGCGCGCTTGCCCGGCAGGCCTTCGGCGAGCGCACGTTCCAGAGCTGACGGCAGGTCGCTGCCCGACAGTTTGACGTTGCCATGCGCGTCGCGCTCGAGCTTGTCCGGCGGCACCAGGCTTTCGACCAGCGCCTTGCCGTCGGCGGTGCTGACACCTTCGGAGACGGCGACGATGCAGCGCTTGTGGCGGTCGAGCGTGGCGCGCACGTCGTCGATGAAACCGGCGGCGGAGAATGGCCGTTCCGGCACGTAGACCAGATGCGGGCCGCTGTCGGGATCGAGCTGCCAGGCTGCAGCCGCCGCGGTGAGGAAGCCGGCATGCCGGCCCATGACGATGCCGACATAGATGCCGGGCAATGCGCGGAAATCGAGATCGACGGACAGGAAGGCGCCGGCGACGAATTCGGCCGCCGAGATGAAGCCCGGCGTGTGGTCGTTTTCCTCGAGGTCGTTGTCGATGGTTTTTGGCGCATGGACGAAAGCGATGCTGCCGCCGGCGGCGTCGGTCAGAATCTGCTGCGTGCCCGACGTGTCGTTGCCACCGATGTAGATGAAAGCGTCGGCGCCGGCCTTCTTCAACCCGTTGAGGATGACTTCGCAATAGGCAGCGTCGGGCTTGTCGCGTGTCGAGCCGAGCGCGGCACTCGGCGTGCCGGCGATCAGCCGCAGCCGGTCCTCGGGGATGGCGGAGAGGTCGACATAGTTGCCGTCACGAATGCCGCGCACGCCGTGGAGCGAGCCCAGCACCTTGGCGCCGGGATGGCGCTTGCGGACTTCCAGCGTGGCCCCGACAACCGTCTGGTTGATGACGGCGGTCGGGCCGCCGCCCTGTGCGATGACAAACGTTCCAGCCATGCTCGATCTCTCCCGGCGCTGTGGTTTTCAAGGCACCTTGGCCTAGCTTGCCGCATCGCGCAACGGGAGTTTCCAGCGGCGCCAAACCGCCGCACAGGATCAGACGACCACGACCGGGTTCTTCTTGGAAACGCGGCTGTAGAGGTCGATGATATCCTGGTTGATCAGGCGCACGCAGCCCGACGACATCGCCTGGCCGATGCTCGCCCATTCCGGCGAACCGTGTATGCGGTAGCCGGTGTCCTTGCCGTCCTGGTAGATGTAAAGAGCGCGTGCGCCGAGCGGGTTGGTGAGGCCACCGGGCTGGCCGTTTTGCCACTTCACCAGTTCCGGCTTGCGCTGGATCATCTCCGGCGGCGGCGTCCAGGTCGGCCATTCCTTGCCGTACTGGATGTTGGCGCGGCCGGACCAGCGGAAGCCGTCCTTGCCGATGCCGACGCCGTAGCGAATGGCGTCGCCGCCCTCCTGCACCAGATAGAGCTTTCGCTCCTGCAGATGGACGACAATGGTGCCGGGCGCCTCGCCGGTCTCGTTGACGACGATCTGGCGGCGGAACTCCGGCTTGACCTTCTGATAGGGCACCGCCGGCACTTCGAAGCCGCCATCGTTGAGCGAAGCGTACATGACATCGGGGCCGGTGACGTTCTTGTCGACGCTGATCGCCGGACGGATCGGCCGCACCGAGCCGGTGACCGTGTCATCCAGCTGGAATTGCGGCAGCTCGAGCGTCGAAGTGCTGCAGCCGGCCATGCCGAGCAGCGTCATGGCGCCGGCCCCTGACAGGACGAAGCGGCGGGAATAGAGATGTTCGGTCTCGTTTGCGTCGCCATTTGCTGGCGGCGTCACATTCTGCGGCAACTCACGCATGCACCCAAACCCTACGCTGTCGGCGGGAAACACGGTCCGGCCGGATAGCAGGCAGTTTCGCCAAACATGGTTGAAAAAGGGTGAAGGCCCAACGACCGGTCTTAAGCCTGTGCCGCCAATAGCCGCAGCGATCTGGCGAAATGGTCCGCCGTGCATTTTTGGGAGAGGGCTCTTTACATTCCTCCGCACACGAGGATTTATCCTTTTCTTTGCGCTCAAGGAGACAAAGATGTCGTTCGAAAACTGGGCCGCCTTCGCCGCCGCCTCCACCGTCCTGCTCATCATTCCCGGCCCGACCATTCTTCTGGTCGTGTCCTATGCGCTGGGCCAGGGCTGGCGCACCGCCTTGCCGATGGCCGTCGGCGTGGCGCTGGGCGACTTCACCGCCATGACCCTGTCGATGCTGGGCATCGGCGCGCTGCTGGCCGCGTCGGCGACCGTGTTCACCATTCTGAAGCTGATCGGCGCCTGCTATCTGATCTATCTCGGGGTAAAACTGTTTCGCGCCGGCGGCGCGCTCAAAGCCGAACCACGCACAGATGCCGTCTCGGCCGCCAAGATGATGGCGCACGCCTGGCTGGTCACCGCACTCAACCCGAAGAGCATCACCTTCTTCGTCGCCTTCCTGCCGCAGTTCCTCAATCGGGAAGCCGATTTCTGGACACAGATGCTGATCTTCGAAGCGACCTTCCTGGCGCTCGCCTTCGCCAATGCCTTTGGCTACGCGCTGATCGCGGCGCGCGCCCGCAACGTCGTACGCAACCCCAAGGCGATCCGCATCTTCAACCGCACCGGCGGCACGCTGCTGGTCGGCGCCGGGATCGCCACGGTGGCGATGCGCTCGGGCAATTAGGAACTGCGGAGCATCAGGGCCGATATGGCAGTAAGAGATCCATTCGGCCTGATGTTTTCGGGCGCGACCGAGGCCGGGTTTTCACCCTACAGCCAGGCCGTTCATGAATTGCAATGCTTCGTCGGCGACCCGGTCGGCTCCGTTGACCGCGCCATATCGGCGGATCCCGGTTTCGTCATGGCGCATGTCTTCAAGGGGTATCTGTTCGGCCTCGCCACCGAACGCGAGGCAACGGCGGTCACCCAGGCATGCCATGCTGCGGCACTGCCGCTTGCCGCGACGCCGCGCGAACAGGCGCATGTGGCGGCCCTTGGCCACCTTGCCGAGGGACGCTGGCATGACGCCGCGCGCCTGCTCGAAGATATCGCCATCGACAACCCGCTCGACGCGGTGGCGTTGCAGGTCGGCCACCAGATCGACTTCTTCACCGGCAATGCCCGCATGCTGCGCGACCGTATCGGCCGTGCGCTACCGTCCTGGCAGAGCGGCATGCCAGGTTATCACGCCATACTCGGCATGCGGGCGTTCGGGCTGGAGGAAATGGGCGACTACATCAGGGCTGAAAAGCTTGGCCGGCAGGCGGTCGAAATCGAGCCGCGCGACGGCTGGGCGCAGCACGCGGTCGCCCATGTCATGGAGATGCAGAGCCGGCAACGGGACGGCATTGCCTGGATGCGCGCCAACCCCGAGGCGTGGACCAAAGAAAGCTTCCTGCAGGTGCATAATTGGTGGCATCTGGCGCTGTTCCACTACGATCTCGGCGAGACCGACGAGGTGCTCAAGCTCTATGACGGGCCGATCTATGGCGAGCGTTCGACGCTGGCGCTGAACATGGTCGACGCCTCTGCGATCCTATGGCGGCTTTATCTCGGCGGTGTCGATGTCGGCGACCGCTGGGCAGCGCTCGCTGCCAACTGGGCGCCGAAGGCTGGAGCCGGCAATTACGCCTTCAACGATGCGCATGCGATGATGGCATTCGTCGGCGCCGGTCTCGAAGCGCCGGTCAACATCTTGCTCGAAGCCCAGCACGAGGCGATGCGCGGCAGCGACGACAACGCCGCCTTCACCCGGGATGTCGGCCAGCCACTGACGGAAGGCATCAAGGCATTCGGCGAGGGCAATTACAGCGAAGCGGTGCGCCTGATCCGACCGATCCGCGCCATTGCCCATCGCTTTGGCGGCAGCCACGCCCAGCGCGATGTGATTGATCTCACGCTGATCGAGGCGGCGTTGCGCGCCGGCGACACGGCGCTTGCCTGGGCGTTGACGGCCGAGCGCGCACTGGTCCGGCCGGACAGTCCGCTGTCGGCGCTGTTTTCGCAACGCGCCGCCAATTTGTCAGAGAATTGACCCGCGGCGGATCTTGTTTTAAAAACTGGCGAGCCAGATTTTTTCGAGACCCGAAAAAATTAATGGCAATGGGAGGAATGCATGTATCTCGGCCTCGATCTCGGCACGTCGGGCGTCAAGGCGCTGTTGATCGATGCCGGGCAGAAGATCATCGGCTCCGGCCATGCTTCGCTTGACGTATCGCGGCCGCATCCCGGCTGGTCCGAACAAAACCCCGCCGACTGGATCCGCGCCTGCGAGACCGCCATTGCCAAGCTGAAAGCCTCGCACCCGAAAGAGCTTGCCGCGGTCAAGGGCATCGGCCTTTCCGGCCATATGCATGGCGCCACCTTGCTCGATGCCGGCGACCAGGTGCTGCGCCCCTGCATCCTGTGGAACGACACGCGCAGCCACGCGGAGGCCGCCGCGCTGGATGCCGACCCGCACTTTCGCCAACTGACCGGCAACATCGTCTTCCCCGGTTTCACGGCGCCGAAACTCGCCTGGGTGAAGAACAACGAGCCCGCGGTTTTCGCCAAGGTTGCAAAAGTGCTTTTGCCGAAGGATTACCTTCGGTTCTGGCTGACCGGCGAGCATATCTCAGAAATGTCGGACTCCGCCGGCACCTCCTGGCTAGATGTCGGCAAACGGCGTTGGTCCCCCGAATTGCTTGCGGCGACATCGCTCGACGAAAGGCAGATGCCGTCGCTGGTCGAAGGCACGGAGAAGGCCGGAGCCTTGCGCGCCGAACTGGCCGCCAGCTGGGGCATAGCATCGGGCACCCCGGTTGCCGGCGGCGCCGGCGACAATGCTGCTTCGGCCTGCGGCATGGGCACGGTCGGCGCCGGCCACGCTTTTGTGTCGCTGGGCACATCTGGCGTGCTGTTTGCCGCCAACGCTTCCTACCTGCCCAATCCGGCAAGTGCGGTCCACACCTTCTGCCATGCCCTGCCCAACACTTGGCACCAGATGGGGGTCATCCTGTCTGCGACCGACTCGCTGAACTGGCTGTCGGAGATTTCAGGCAAGAAGGCCGGCGAATTGACCGCCGAACTTGGCGATGTGCTGAAAGCGCCGAGCGGGGTGTCGTTCCTGCCCTATCTCTCGGGCGAGCGCACGCCGCACAATGATTCCGCCATTCGTGGGTCCTTCACCGGACTGGCGCATGAATCCGGCCGCGCAGTGCTGACGCAGGCCGTGCTAGAAGGCGTCGCCTTCGCCTTCCGAGACAGTCTCGAAGCCTTGAAGACGGCGGGCACGATCTTGACGCGGGTGACGGCGATCGGCGGCGGCTCGCGCTCGCGCTACTGGCTGAAGGCGATCGCCACGGCGCTGCAGGTGCCGGTGGACATTCCGGCCGACGGCGATTTCGGCGCGGCGTTTGGGGCGGCAAGGCTTGGGCTGATCGCTGCAATCGGAGCCGATCCGCTGGCGGTGTGTACGGCGCCGAGGACGGATGCGACGATCGAGCCGGATGCTGCGCTTGGCGGGGCGTATGCCGATGCCTACCAGCGCTACCGGGCGCTATACCCGGCGATCAAAGGCGTGACCGCGTGAGTCGGCGCGAGGCACCCCCCTCTGCCCTGCCGGGCATCTCCCCCGCAAGGGGGGAGATCGGCAGCGTCGGGTATGCCAGTCTTGTAAGGTGGGTGATTAGCGAAGGCGTGGATGCCCGCCAATCTCCCCCCTTGCGGGGGAGATGCCCGGCAGGGCAGAGGGGGGTGTCTCGCGCCACCCTTAATCGATCACTGCGCCGGCACCTTGTCCAGAAACCCGGTGACGCTCTTCAGGCGCCCATTTTCGATAACACCGATATCGGTGCCTTCGATAACCGACGGCACGCCTTCCGGCCCAAGATTCCACGAGAAGCGGATGCGGTCGCCAAACCCGTCCGGCGTACCCTTCAGCGAGAACCGGAAGCCGGCGAAGCGCTGCTGTACGCCGTCGATCAGCCCAGCAACGCCGGCGTGGCCGTCGCCCTGCATGAGCGGATCGCGGTAGCTGACGTCTTCGGTGAAAGTGGCCTTGAGCAGTTCGGCACGGCGATCCGCATCGGCCTCGTTCCAGGCGGTGATGTAGTTCTCGGCGATCGTGTTGAGGTCGGTCATGGTCTGTCTCCTTCGTTGAGTGGCTTTGACACGAGCCTTTTCACCCCAAGCGAGAGCGAAACCAATTACGCCTGAGGTAATCAGGGCGAACTATTCGAGAGAGGACAGAAATCATGAGCAGCGGATTTTTCGGCGACATCAAAGCGATCAAGTATGAGGGGCCGGATTCGACCAATCCGCTGGCCTACCGCTTCTACAATCCCGACGAGGTGGTGGCCGGCAAACGGCTGGAAGACCATCTGCGCTTCGCCGTCGCCTACTGGCATTCTTTCGCCTGGCCGGGCGGCGATCCCTTTGGCGGCCAGACCTTCGACCGGCCCTGGTTTCCCAAGGCTGGCGGCATCGACACGATGGAGCTGGCCAAGCTGAAAGCTGACGTCGCCTTCGAGATGTTCTCGCTGCTCGGCGCCCCCTATTTCTGCTTCCACGACGCCGACGTGCGGCCCGAGGGAAAGGATTTCTCCGAAAGTGCCGCGCGGCTCGACGAGATCGGCGACTATTTTGCCGCCAAGATGAAGAAGACCGGCGTCAAGCTGCTCTGGGGCACGGCCAACCTGTTCTCCAACCGCCGCTTCATGTCGGGCGCCGCCACCAATCCCGATCCGGATGTCTTCGCCTATGCGGCGGCGACGGTGAAAAGCTGCATCGACGTCACCAAGCGGCTGAAGGGCGAGAATTATGTACTGTGGGGCGGGCGCGAGGGCTATGAAACGCTGCTCAACACCGATCTTGCCCGCGAGCAGGAGCAGGCCGGGCGCTTCCTCCATCTCGTCGTCGACTACAAGCACAAGATTGGCTTCAAAGGCACGATCCTGATCGAGCCGAAGCCGCAGGAGCCGACCAAGCATCAGTACGACTACGACGTTGCCACGGTCTACGGTTTCCTCAAGCGCTTCGGGCTGGAGAAGGAAGTGAAGCTGAACATCGAGCAGGGCCACGCGATACTTGCCGGCCATTCCTTCGAGCACGAGCTGGCGCTGGCCAATGCGCTCGGCGTCTTCGGCTCGATCGACATGAACCGCAACGACTACCAGTCGGGCTGGGACACCGACCAGTTCCCCAACAATGTGCCGGAGATGGCGCTGGCCTATTATCAGGTGTTGCAGGCCGGCGGCTTCAAGACCGGCGGCACCAATTTCGACGCCAAGCTGCGCCGCCAGTCGCTCGACCCGCAGGACCTGTTGATCGGCCATATCGGCGGCATGGATTCGTGCGCACGAGGTCTCAAGGCAGCCGCGAAGATGGTCGAGGACAAGGCGCTGTCGGGTCCGCTGGCCGAGCGCTATGCCGGTTGGAACACGGCCGAGGGCAAGGCGATGCTGTCGGGCAAGCGCTCGCTGGAAGACATCGCCGAGCGCGTGGTGAAGAAGAAGATCGAGCCGCAGCCACGCTCCGGCCGCCAGGAGTTGCTGGAAAACATCGTCAACCGCTACGTCTGAGGGCGGAAAGCCGATTCGTTGTGCTCAAGGGTGGCTGGATAACATTCCGGCCGCCCCGGAATGGGGTTTGCGCAAGACCCTATCCGACGACAAGGGTTTGCCCTTTGGCGCCCCTCAATGACCTCGCTCTTGCCTTCAAACTGCCGTCACGTATCTCGTATAAGAGGTCCGTTGTGGCGGGTGAAAGGAAGGAGGCGAACCGATAATGCAATACGAACGCGAAATCGACGCCCTGCTCTCATCCGGCGAGACCGGATCGATCATCGACCGGCTGATGGCGCTGCCGCGGCCGACCGACAGCGTGAAAAACGAATGGGATCGGGCTGTCAGCAGCCGATTTGAACTCCGTCTGGCGAGGCAGATCCGCTCGCAGATGGACGCCGGCGGCGAACGACAGAACGCAGCCTGATCTCCCTTTGTCTGTGCATGTCGTTATCCCAAAACCGCGACACACTTTTGGGCGACATGCATCAACCTCGGCGCAGCCTGACCGGGGCTTCGCCGAACGCTCTTGAAAACGCTCTGGAAAATGCCGCGGCGGACGAGAACCCCGTCCGCCCGGCAATATCCGCCATGGCGATTCGCGTGTCGACCACCAGCCGACGCGCCGCGCCCAGCCGCAGTCTGAGATAGTAGGCGCCGGGCGTCTCGCCGATCGATTTTCGAAAGATGCTTTCCAGCGTGCGGGCCGTCACGCCCGCGCGTTTCGCCACCGCGTCGATGGTGAGCGGCTGGTCGACATGCGATTCCATCAGACGGATGGCCTGCGCCAGACGCGGATCGTAGCCGTCGAGCCGGCCGAGCGAGACCAGCGGCTGCGCATCGTTGGCGGCGCGCGCCTGGTCGTAGATGAAGACGCTGGCGACATCGAGCGCCACGGCCATGCCGAGCCGCGTGCGGATCAGATGCAGCATCAGGTCGAAGGTCGGCGACGCCCCGCCGGAGGTGAACACCGGCCCGTCGATGACGTAGCGGTCCGGGCGTACGTCGACGCCGGGAAAGGCGGAGGAAAAATCCTCCATGTCTTCCCAGTGGGTGGTGGCGCTGCGGCCTTCGAGCAGGCCGGCGCGCGCCACCAGCCAGGTGCCGGCCTCGACGCCGCCGCAGGCGCGAGCCGCGCGGGCCGCTCGCCGTAATCCGGAAAGCAGAGCCGATGTCGCGTAATTCTGGGTGCCGAAGCCGGCGACGACGACAAGCACGTCGCTCGGCTCGGCCGCATCGAAGCGGCCCCTGACCGCCACCGGCAGGCCGCATGTGGTGACCGGCGCCTCGCCGGTGACCGAGACCAGTTTGAAATCGAACAGCGTCTCGCCTGAGATGCGATTGGCGGCGCGCAGCGGGTCGACGGCCGACGCCACGCACATGATGGACGAGCCTGAAAACACCAGCAGCGTCACCTTGAGCGGCGATCGCTCGGCGCGAAAGATGGTCGGTTTTTCGCTTTTGATCATGAGAGCTTCGTAAATCGCAAAACAGTTTCCGGCAAGTCGGTCATTGTTGGGTCTGTTTCTATGGGAGGAGATGTCCATGCCGCTCGCGATGAACCGTGAGGTTTTCATTACCTGTGCCGTGACCGGGTCCGGCGGCTCGCAGGACCGCTCCCCGCATGTGCCACGCTCGCCCAAGCAGATCGCCGATTCTGCCATCGACGCGGCCAAGGCCGGTGCCGCCATCGTCCACTGCCATGTCCGCGACCCCGAGACCGGCAAGCCGCGCCGCGATGTCCATCTCTACCGCGAAGTGACGGACCGCATCCGCGCGGCAGAAGTCGATGTGATCCTGAACCTGACCGCCGGGATGGGCGGCGACATGGTGTTCGGCTCACCGGAAGCGCCGCTGCCGCTCAATGAAAAAGGCACCGACATGGGCGGCGCCACCAACCGCATGGAACATGTGCGCCAGTGCCTGCCGGAAATCTGCACGCTGGATTGCGGCACCATGAACTTCGCCGAGGCCGATTATGTCATGACCAACCCGCCCGGCATGCTGCGCGCAATGGGCGGCATGATGACGGCGCTCGGCGTCAAGCCGGAGATCGAAGCCTTCGATACCGGCCACCTCTGGTTCGCCAAGCAGCTGGTCGAAGAAAAGGTCTTGAATCCCGACGCGCTGGTGCAGCTCTGCATGGGTGTGCCGTGGGGGGCGCCGGACGACCTCAACACCTTCATGGCCATGGTCAACAACGTGCCGTCGACCTGGAACTGGTCGGCCTTCGCCATCGGCCGCAACCAGATGGCCTATGCAGCCGCTGCAGTGCTCGCCGGCGGCAATGTCCGCGTCGGTCTCGAAGACAATCTCTGGCTCGACAAGGGCGTGCTGGCCACCAATGCGCAGCTGGTCGAGCGCGCCGCCAGCATCGTCACCAATCTCGGCGCCAGGATTTTGGGGCCGGAGGAAGTGCGCAGGAAGCTCAACCTGACCAAGCGGGCGCCGATCGCAGCGGCTGCTTAAGACGGGAGCGGATCATGGCTACCGTCAAATTCACTGCGATGAAGGATGGCGACAGGCAAGACTACGAGTTCCTGACCGCCCATGAGATCGACTATGCCGCCAGGACCGGCGAGCGGCTGCTCGACGCACTGGTGCAACTCGACGAAGGCCTGTCGGGCTACAAGATCACCAGGCTCGGCCATTCGCTGCAAGCGGCGACGCGGGCCTGGCGTGACGGCGCCGACACCGACTGGATCGCCTGCGCGCTGCTGCACGACATCGGCGACATCTACGCTCCCTACAATCACGACGAATACGCCGCTTCGATCCTGAAACCTTTCGTGCGCGAGCAATGCACCTGGGTGGTGGAAAAGCATGGCGACTTCCAGCGGCTCTATTACGCGCATCATCTCGGCGGCAACCGCCATGCTCGCGACCGCTTCGCCGGCCATGCCTATTTCGACGATTGCGACCAGTTTTGCGAACGCTGGGACCAGTCGAGCTTCGACCCGGACTACGACACGCTGCCGATCGAATTCTTCCGGCCCTTCGTGCTCGAAGTCTTCGCCCGCAAGGCCTACGACCCCTCCGTGATCCGCTCCGGCGAGCGCGTGCCTCTCATCGACCCCGAAACCGCCAAGACAAGAACCGGAGCCTGACCATGAGCATCATCAACAAGGCAGCCGCCATTGGCGGTGGTGTCATCGGCGCCGGCTGGGTGGCGCGGCTGCTGCTCAACGGCATCGACGTGTCGATCTTCGATCCGGACCCGGAAGCGTCACGCAAGGTCTCGGAAGTGATGAAGGGCGCGCGCCGCGCCTACAAGCAGATGGTTCCCGGCGGCCTGCCCAGGGAAGGCAGACTGACCTTTGCCAAGACCATCGCCGAGGCGGTGGCTGACGCCGATTTCATCCAGGAGAGCGTGCCGGAGCGGCTCGACCTCAAACACCGCGTACTGGCCGAGATCGATCTCTACGCGCCGGCCAACGCCATTGTCGGCTCGTCCACCTCGGGCATCAAGCCGACCGACATGCAGGTGGCGATGAAGAAGCATCCGGAGCGTCTGGTTGTCGGACATCCCTTCAACCCGGTCTATCTGCTGCCGCTGGTCGAGATCGTCGGCGGCGAACAGACCTTTCCAGAGGCGATCGAGGTCGCAAAGGAGATCTATGCATCGATCGGCATGAAGCCGGTGGTGATCCGCAAGGAGATCGAGGCCTTTGTCGGCGACCGCCTGCTCGAAGCGGCCTGGCGTGAGGCGCTGTGGCTGATCAAGGACGGCATCTGCACCGTTGAGGAACTCGACGACATCATGCGCTATGGCTTCGGCCTGCGCTGGGCGCAGATGGGCATGTTCCAGGTCTATCGCGTCGCCGGCGGCGAAGCCGGCATGCGCCACTTCATGGCGCAGTTCGGGCCGTGCCTGAAATGGCCGTGGACCAAGCTTATGGACGTGCCGGAGTTCAACGACGAGCTGGTCGATCTTATTGCCACCCAGTCGGACGACCAGGCGCACGGCCTGTCGATCCGCGAACTGGAAAGGATCCGCGACGACAATCTGGTCGCGATCATGGATGCTCTGTCGAAACAGAACAAAGGCAAGGGCTGGGGCGCCGGCGCCTTGCACAAGGACTATACCAAGCAGTTGGCCAAGCTGGCGGCGAAGAAGCCGGCCGCATCCAGGGCCGCAGAAAAGGCCAAGGCATCGAAGCCGGTGAAGAAGGCGGAAAAGCCGAAGAAAAAGAAGAAGGGCTGAGGACCATGGATTTCGGTCTTTCGGAGGAACAGAAGCTCATTGTCGAGACGACGCGCGCGTTCGTCGAGAATGAGCTTTACCCGCATGAACGCGAGGTCGAGCGCACCGGCGTGCTGCGCCGCGAGTTGATCGAGGAGATCAAGGTCAAGGCAATCGAAGCCGGGCTCTATGCGGCCAACATGCCGGCCGATGTCGGTGGCGCCGGCCTCGATACGGTGACTTGGTTGCTCTACGAGAAGGAACTCGGCCGCGCCAACTATGCGCTGCACTGGACCTGCGTCGCGCGCCCCTCCAACATCCTGCTCGCCGGCACACCCGAGCAGCGCGAAAAATACCTGTTCCCGTGTATTCGTGGCGAGAAGTGGGACTGCCTGGCGATGACCGAGCCCGGCGCCGGCTCCGATTTGCGCGGCATGAAGGCGTCAGCCGTGCAGGACGGCGACGACTGGGTGCTCAATGGCACCAAGCATTTCATCAGCCACGCCGATCTTGCCGATTTCGCAATTAGTTTCATGGCTTCGGGCGAGGAAGAAACGCCGCGCGGCAAGCGCAAGAAGATCACCGCCTTCTTCGTCGACAAGGGCACCAAGGGGTTCACCGTGCGCGACGGCTACCGCAACGTCTCGCATCGCGGCTACACCAACGCCATCCTCGAATTCGACGATTGCCGCCTGCCGGCAAGCCAGGTGCTGGGTGAGGTCCACAAGGGCTTCGACGTCGCCAATTCCTGGCTCGGCGCCACGCGCCTGCAGGTCGGCGCCACCTGTCTCGGCCGCGCCGAGCGGGCACTCGGCCACGCCATCGAATACTCGGCGCAACGCCAGCAGTTCGGCCAGCAGATCGGCAAGTTCCAGGGCGTGTCGTTCAAGCTCGCCGACATGGCGACGGAACTGAAGGCGGCGGACCTGATGGTGTTCGAAGCCGGCTGGAAGTACGATCAGGGCACCGTCACCGATCAGGACATGGCCATGGCGAAGCTGAAGGCTACCGAAATGCTCGCCTTTGTTGCCGACGAAGCAATCCAGATCCATGGCGGCATGGGGCTGATGGATGACCTGCCGCTGGAGCGCATCTGGCGCGACGCCCGTGTCGAGCGCATCTGGGAAGGGACGTCGGAAATCCAGCGCCACATCATTTCGCGGGCGCTGCTGCGCCCGTTCGGGGCATAACCCATGCACAAGCTTGAGCGTCTGTTGCGCCCAAAATCCATCGCGGTGTTCGGCGGGGCCCAGGCCGCCGCCGTCGTCGCCCAATCGATCAAGATGGGCTTTGTCGGCGAAATCTGGCCGGTGCATCCGAACAAGGACGAGGTCGCCGGCCGCAAGGCCTATCGCTCGGTCGCCGAATTGCCCGGGGCGCCCGACGCCGCCTTTGTCGGCGTAAACCGGCATCTCACCATCGAGGTGATCAAGGCGCTGGCCAAGCGTGGCGCCGGCGGCGCCGTCTGTTTTGCCGCGGGCTTTCTTGAGACCGAGGCCTATGACGATGACGGCGAGCGGCTGCAGGCCGAACTGGTGGCTGCCGCGGGCCAGATGCCGATCATCGGGCCGAACTGCTACGGCCTGATCAACTATGCCGATGGCGCGCTGCTATGGCCCGACCAGCATGGCGGCATCAGGCTGCCCGAAGGCGCCAAGGGCGTCGCCATCATCACCCAGTCCTCCAACATCGCCATCAACATGACGATGCAGAAGCGCGGCCTGCCGATCGCCTTCCTGATGACCGCCGGCAACCAGGCGCAGACCGGCCTCTCCGAAATGGCGCTCGGCCTGATCGAGGACGAGCGCGTCACCTCGCTCGGCCTGCACATCGAAGCCTTCGATTCGGTAGCCGGCTTCGAGAAGCTGGCGGCGCGGGCGCGCGAACTGAAGAAGCCGATCATCGCCATGAAGGTCGGCCGGTCCGAACAGGCCAGGCAGGCGACCGTCTCGCACACAGCTTCGCTCGCCGGTTCGGATGCCGCTTCGGGCGCTTTCCTGCGGCGGCTCGGCATTGCGCGCGTCGATTCCATCCCCGCCTTTATCGAGGCGCTGAAGCTTCTGCACGTCACAGGACCACTGCCCGGCTATAGACTGTCATCGATGAGTTGCTCGGGCGGCGAAGCCTCTGTCATGGCCGACAGCGCCGAAGGCCGCTGGGTCAATTTCCCGGAGCTCACCAGCAAACACCGCGCCCATGTCAAATCGACGCTCGGGCCGCTGGTCGCGGTCGCCAACCCGTTGGACTATCACACCTTCATCTGGAACAATGAACCGGCGATGACCGCCACCTTCACCGCCATGGTGTCGGGCGGTTTCGACCTCAACATGCTGGTGCTCGATTTCCCGCGCCCCGACCGCTGCTCGGTCACCGACTGGTGGGCGACGCTGCGCGCCTTCGAGGCGGCGCTGAAGACCAACAAGGCGCATGGCGCGATTGTCTCGTCGCTGCCGGAGAACCTGCCGGAGGAATACACCGCCGAGCTGATGGCGCGCGGCATGGTGCCGTTGTTCGGCATTTCCGAGGCCATTGATGCCGCAGGCGCGGCGGCCTTCATCGGCTGGGCCTGGGCCGAGCCGCAGGCGCAGCCGATCGACACGTCGGCTGCAGGTGCTGCCGGCGGCGATCATGTCACCCCTGACGAGGCCGAAGCCAAGGCGCGGCTGATCGAGGCCGGCTTGCCGGTGCCGAAGGCCGAACGCGCCGCCAATGCCGTCGAAGCGGTGATTTCGTCGATGGCGCTCGGCTTCCCGGTGGCGTTGAAGGCGCTTGGCGTCACCCACAAGTCGGAAGTCGGCGCTGTCAGGCTTAACCTCAAGGACGCCGAATCCGTCAGCACCGCGGCGCACGATCTCTTGCCGCTCGGCACCGGGCTCTATGTCGAGCGCATGGTGCGCGACGGCGTTGCCGAACTGATTGTCGGCTTTACCCGCGACCCGATGTTCGGCGCCGTCATGACGCTGGGAACTGGCGGCGTGCTGGTCGAGCTGTTGCGCGACAGCGTGACCTTGATGCTGCCGGCAACGCGCGACGATATCGAGGCGGCGCTACGCGGCCTGAAACTGTTCCCTCTGCTTGAGGGCTATCGCGGCCGGCCGAAGGCCGATGTCGCCGCGGCCATCGACGCCATCGCGGGCATTGCCGGCTTCGTGCAGACGAATGCCGGAGAGATCGAGGAACTCGACATCAACCCGCTGATCGTCTGCGCCGAGGGCAAGGGCGCCTGGATCGCCGACGCGCTGCTGGTGCTGGGAGAGAAGAAGAATGTCTGACGTCATTTCCACCCGCCGCGAGGGCACCATCCTCGAGGTCACGCTCGACCGGCCCAAGGCCAACGCCATCGACCTCAAGACCTCGCGGCTGATGGGCGAGACCTTCAAGGCGTTCCGCGACGACCCGGAACTGCGCGTCGCCATCGTCAAGACCGCCGGCGACAAGTTCTTCTGCGCCGGCTGGGATTTGAAGGCAGCCGCCGGTGGCGACGCGGTCGACGGCGACTATGGCGTCGGCGGCTTTGCCGGCCTGCAGGAGCTGCGCGACATGAACAAGCCGGTCATCGCCTGCGTCAACGGCATGGCGGTCGGCGG
Organism: Mesorhizobium sp. M0761; assembly: GCF_040320205.1. Taxonomy (NCBI): domain Bacteria; kingdom Pseudomonadati; phylum Pseudomonadota; class Alphaproteobacteria; order Hyphomicrobiales; family Phyllobacteriaceae; genus Mesorhizobium; species Mesorhizobium sp. M0761. The sequence continues at coordinate 360,704 of NZ_JAMYPF010000005.1, read as the reverse complement.
CGGCTTCGAGTTGGCGCTGTCCTGCGACCTCATTTTCGCCTCCGACCACTCCTCCTTCGCACTGCCCGAAATCCGCGCCGGCACGCTAGCGGACGCCGCGACGATCAAGCTGCCGAAGCGCATTCCCTATCATGTCGCCATGGACTTGCTGCTCACCGGCCGCTGGATGGATGTAGCGGAAGCGCATCGCTGGGGCCTGGTCAACGAAGTGTTGCCCAAGGAAAAGCTTGAAGACCGCGTCTGGGAGGTCGCAAGGCTACTGGCCAGCGGCCCGCCGCTGGTGTTTGCCGCGATCAAGGAGACGGCGCGGGTGGCCGAGGCGCTGACCTTCCAGGATGCCATGAACCGCGTCACGCGCCGGCAACTGGCGACGGTCGATGCGCTTTATGGCTCCGAGGACGGTATGGAAGGGTTCCGGGCGTTTGCGGAGAAGCGCGACCCGGTGTGGAAGGGGAAGTAGCCTCTTTACCCTCCCCTCGATGGGGAGGGTCGGACCGAAGGTCCGGGGTGGGGTGATGCGCCACCCGCCCCCCCCCCCCCCGCGCGGCGCCCGGGACCCCCCCAGCACCACCCCCCCCTCGTGGGGGGGGGCGGGCCCCCGGGGGGGGGGGGGGGTGTCTGCGCCCCCACCCCCACCCGCCGCTTCGCGGCGACCTCCCCCATCAAGGGGGAGGTAAAGGAGCTGCATGACCGACTACAAAACCCTCATCGATGCCGAGACCTGGGCCTTCATCGAGCGGACCAATTCCTATTACCCGCCCGATACGATCGACTACACCATCGCCCAGCAGCGTGCGATTTATGACCGGATGTGCCGCGAGTTCTTTGCCGGCTATCCCAATGGTGTGACGGCGGAAACGACTTTCATTGCCAACCGATCACACGACATCCCGATCCGCATCTATCGCAGCGCTACCCCGAACACGGCGGCGATGGTGCTCTACATCCATGGCGGGGGTTTCATCCTCGGCGGCCTAGACAGCCATGACGATGTCTGCGCCGAGCTCTGCGCCCGCACCGGTTACGAGGTGGGTTCCATCGATTACCGGCTGGCGCCGGAGCATTTGCACCCGGCCGCTTTCGACGATGCTTTACGTGCCTTCGAATGGGCAGCCAAAACCTACGACCGCCCTATTCTGCTGTGCGGCGACAGCGCCGGCGGCAATCTCTGCGCGGCTGTTGCTCACGCAACGCGTGGCCATGCCAAAAAGCCGATCGGCCAGGTGCTGATCTATCCGGGCCTCGGCGGCGACCGTTCGAAGGGCTCGTATGTCGCGCACGCCGAAGCACCGATGTTGACCATGCGCGATCTCGAATTCTACAAGCACATCCGCACCGGCGGCGCTGACGGTACTGGTGACATCACCTTGTCGCCGCTCGCCGACACCGATTTCACCAAACTGCCGCCAACCGTGCTGATCACCGCGCAATGCGACCCGCTGTCGTCCGACGGCGAGGCCTACCGCGACCGCATCCTTACCGCAGGCGGACACGCCAGCTGGTCCGAGGAGCCGGGGCTGGTGCATGGCTATCTCCGGGCCAGGCACACGGTCGGCCGGGCCCGCGCCAGCTTCAACCGTATCGTCGAAGCGGTGTCGGTGCTGGGCAAGGGCGACTGGATCTGGTGATCCGGCTCAACCGCGGACAAAGGCGATCAGTTCCTCAGCCATGCGATCGTTGAATTCCCGACGAAAGCGGTTTTTCTTCAGCCATTCAGGGTTTGAGCCGACGGTCTTGTTGGCATCCACGACAACGCCTTTGCCATCGACAATGAAATAGTCGATGGCGCCGAAGTCCAGGTTGAGCCGCTGCCGCACCGCCAGCACTTCCGGTGGCACGGCGCCGCCCACCTCATTGCTCAGGATTTTTGAGCCGGCGCACAACACATCGTCGTAGACCTGCCGCATGTTGACCTCGGCACCGAGCAGGAACATGTAGCGGTGCTTGACGATGGGCAGGTCGAGCGTATCGAAAGCGAACTTTTCCACCATCAGGCGATTGTTGCGCCATACATCCCGCGGAACCTCGCCGATCGTCTGGTAGACCTTATAGGGCGGGCACAGGCGGTCCTTGTAGCCGGGTTCGAAGAGCTTGCGGATGGCATGCGCGCTCCTGGTCAGGCCGTTGCGATGCTGCCACCAGCGCTGCTCTGGTCGGCCCCTGGAGTTGAGGACCGTCTTGACGACAACCGGCCCCTTGTGGCTGTCGCCGGCCTCCAGCTTCAGTGTCGAATAAAGGTGCCGGTGGATGGACAGCGCGCGGCCATTGATGGTGCGGTCGTAGAGGTGGCCGAGACCGCGGTACGTTGGCGGCACGATTGTCAGGTCGACATGCAGAAAGGCCACCGGCGCCCGATCTCGGCCGGCCGGCCGGTCGAGCAGGCGCACTTTCAATCCAGCCTGTTCCAGGTAAGGCAGTAACTGCGCGATGCAATAGCTCCGCACCAGTCGGAAATTGCGCAGGCTCTCTACATAGACATCGAGATCTGCGGCAGACACCGAACGCTATTCCTTGATATCGACGCCCGAGAAATCGTGGTGATCAAAGGGGTCCATGACATAGCCCGTCACCTGTTCGCGCATCGGGATCGAGACCACGGAGTGGGCGATAGCGACCCACGGCATCTGCTCCCTGAAGATCGTTTGCGCCTGCGAATAGAGTTTTGCGCGGGCAGCGGGATCGACGATCCCGGCTGCCTGCTTGAGCAGATCGTCGAAGGCCGGAAAACACCAGTTGGCACGATTGGTGGTGCCGACGCCGGCACAGCCAAGCGGCACCGACAGGAAGTTGTCGGGGTCGCCATTGTCGCCGGTGAAGCCGAACAGCATGGCGCCGTCGCGGTCGCGTGACTTCGAGCGGGCAAGGTATTCAGTCCACTCATACGTCACGACTTCCACGGTGACACCGATCTTTGCCAGGTCGGACTGGATCATTTCGGCCATACGCTGCGCATTCGGGTTATACGGACGCTGCACCGGCATCGCCCAGATCTTCATGTGCAGGTCTTTTACGCCGGCATCGGCGAGCCCCTGCCTGGCGGCAGCGGGGTCGAAGACATGATCGGGGCTCGTCTTGTCATAGGCCCAGGAGGTTGGCGGCAGCGGATTGCGTGCGACTTCGCCGGTGCCGCGGAATACGACGTCGACCAGCGCCTGCGTGTCGATGGCAATGGCGATCGCCTTCCTCACCCTTGGATCGTCGAAGGGCTTCTGCAAGGTGTTGAAGGCGAGGTATCCCGTATTGAGGCCCTCCTGCCGCATGACCTTGATTCCGGGCGTCGCCTTGATCGCCTCCAGGTCGGCCGGATTTGGATAGGGCATGAGATCGCATTCGCCGGCGCGCAGCTTTTCCATGCGAATGCTGGCATCGGTGGCAATGGCGAAGACGAGATCGTCGATCTTCGGCTTGCCGCGCCAGTAGTCCGGATTGGCCTTGTAGCGGATGACTGCATCCTGCTGGTAGTCGACAAGCTGGAACGGACCCGTCCCGACCGGCTTCAGCGCCAAGTCGAGAAGCCGCTTCTCTGCGACGAGCTTGTCGGCATATTCCTTGGAAACGAGCGAAGCGAAATCCATCGCCAGGTCGGCAAGCATCGGCGAATGCGGCGCCTTCAGCTTCATCACCATAGTATGGTCGTCAAGCTTGCGCCAACCGGCGACAAGATCCGGCATGCCGATGCCGTCGAAGTAAATGTACTGGCGTTTGGCGTAATTGTTGAACGGGTTCTGCGCGTTGGCCTGCCGGTCGAAGGTAAACAGCACATCATCGGCGTTGAAGTCGCGGCTCGGCGTAAAACCCTCGACGCTGTGGAACTTCACGCCGTGCCGCAGGTGGAATGTGTAGGTGAGGCCGTCGTCGGAAATCTCCCAGCTTTCGGCAAGGCCGGGGCGCACCTTGGTGGTGCCGGGCTCGAACTCGACCATGCGGTTGTAGAGAGCGGTGGCCGAGGCGTCGCGGGATCCGGAGGCGAGTGCGGGATCGAACGTATCGGGGCTAACCTCGGTGCAGTAGACCAAGGTCTTGGCTACGGATTGATGGACCGGCAACGCACATGGAAAAAGCGCCGCCAGCAAGAGAACGAAGTGCCTGCGTGTCATGATCCCCCCAGGGTTGGGAAGACGCTAGCAGAAGCCGGCACTGACGGTAAGTAAGCCGGCCGGTCTTTCGCGCGCCAAGACTGTTTTCCACCTTGAGTTGACACAAGGAATTGGCCGCGCCTCTGTGAAATGGCGGACAGACCCGGCCGCCGTTTTGCATGAACCTTTCCGCTCCAGCCTGCGACTGACGACCAGGCGCCGCATGGTGCGGGCCGGAAAGGATGCCCCCATGACCAGGACCCCAGAGGCTCCACGGTCTCCGGGACCAACGCAAGCTCAGCGCGACCACCGCCTTCGGGATGGAGTCGATGCGCTGGGCTTTCGGCTGATTCCGTTGACCCTGCGCAGGAGCAGGCGTATCGTGAAGATGAGGAAAGCAGACAATTCGATCAGGGACGAACGTGCCGGAACGCCGCGCCTTGCCCTGTTTCGCGCGGCCGGACCGGATGTTCCTCCCGAAAACTTCGGGGGGAGTTTTATGTCCTGCGATCGCGGCGCGTCCATGTCGTCTCCAAGCGGCGGTTTGCGCCGTTCGCTCCATCTGGCCGGCGGTTTGCTTGCCCTGGCGCTGAGCGCCACGCTCTGGTTGGACACAGCCGCCCAAGCGCAGGAAACCCAGATCATCTATCCCGGCTCGATGGCGGTCACCGGATTTTCCGGCACCGTCATTCCCAATTTCGACTCTGCCGATTCCGAAAGGGGGGGGCTGCCGCCCGGCGTCGACCCGGTCGACGAAACCTTCATCGACACGACGCGCGCCACCTTGCGCGTCTTCGACGTTTCGGCGCTCGGCGGACCGGCTTCCGGCCAGCTCGTCTACACGCCGCCGCCTTTCGAGGTGACGGCCGAACAGATCGGCCAGGTATTCGCCATTACCTATGATGACGGTGTGCGCGACGGCGTTCCCACGGGCGTCCCCAACCTCTATGCCGGCGCGACCTCGCTGCACGGCATCCGTATCGTCACCCCGGACGAAGATGCCGACGGTCGGCCCGAGCGACAGCGCCGCGGAACCGCAGGCGCCGTCTTCATGGACGGCCAGTTCGGCACCGAAAGCGGTGGCGGTCCGGGCACGATCTGGAAGATCGACGGCATCACCGGCGCGGTCTCCAAATTCGCCGACATTGACACCAACAGCGGTTCCGGCATCGGCGACATCAGCTTCGACAGCAATCACCGCGAGTTCTTCGCCAGCGACCTCGACACGGGCTTCATCCACCGCCTCGACGCCAACGGCACGCTGATCGACACATTCGATCACGGCGTTGCCGGGCGGCCGGCGCATGGGCTGGCTCCCGTCGCCGATGACGGTGCGGTGATGGACATACAGGGTGCTGCCTTCGACTCGGAAGACCCCGACACATGGGGCTACACGCAGGACGAACGCCGCGTCTGGTCCGTCGCCTATCATGGCGGCCGGCTCTATTATTCGGTCGGCGAAAAGGCCGAGATCTGGTCGGTTGGCATTGCCCGCGATGGCAGCTTTGCCGGTGATCCGCGCTGGGAGCTGACGGTCAAGGCCGACAAGGACTACGCCGTCACCGACATCGCCTTCGACAGCCAGGGCTTCATGTATCTGGCGCAGCGCGGCCCGGTCGAGAATCGCTACGATTACAGCCAGTTCGCCGATTCCGGCAAGGGCGAGGTCATCCGCTACTGGCGCGAAAACCCGGACGATCCGGCGACGGAATCGGTCTGGGTGGAAGAGCCGCAGGAATATGCAGTCGGCTTCCCGCAAGGCAACCGGCAGTCGGCCGGTGGGCTCGACCTGCAATATGGCTATGACGCCGACGGCAATCTCGACACCGGCGTGTGCACCGACACGCTGGTCAACACCGGCGACAAGCTGCGCGACAACCCGACACTTGCCGACCAGCTCGCCGCCGGCGGGCCGCTTGCCGTGCACGGCGTGCAGATCACGCCGACGCCGTTGGTCAAGCCGGCCAACGTGCCGCCTTTCGGCTCGTGGTTCGTCGACTTCGACGGCTATTTCGAAGACCCAGAAGTGGAAGGCCATGTCGGCGACGTCGAGGTCTGGCACCCCTGCGACGGCCGTGCCGGCTATTATGAAGAGATCCCCGGCGGTTATCTGCCGCCGTTCTATCCGCCGGACTTCCCACCGCCCGGCGATCTGCCTCCGTGCATCGATGTCGAGGATGTTCAGTTCTACTGCACGCCTCGCGGCCTCCAGGCCGACCTCTATCTCCATGACCATGCCGGCTTTGGCGGCGATTCGATCAAGGTCCAGTCCATGACACCAGGCGTCGGGGTGACATCACCCCAGTCGCATGCTCCCGGTAAGCCTTACACGGTCGACATCACCGGCCATTCTCCGGGCGACAGAGTCGATGTTGGACTTTGCTTCTACAGGCAGTCCGACAAGGACAAGGGTGGCTACTACCCTTGCTGCAAGATGACTTTGCCGCTCAGAACCCCAGCCGTCAGCTGCGAACGTTGAGGAGGGGAAGATGAAAAATCTCGCACTTTCCCCGACCGCGAAGAGCAGTCAATCCAACGTCATGGAGACCATCATGAAACCCCTGTCATATGCCAGGCGCGGCGCGCGCTGGCTGATGGCGGCCGGTATCGCGGTCGCCATGTTCACCCCTGTGGCAAGCCACGCCGAAGATGCAGTCCCGATCACTCCGGAACTGCGGCTCGACCTCGACAATTCAAAAATCGTCAATCCGAGGCCGGAACGGATCGTGCCGTTCTTCACCAAAACAGGCACACAGAGGAGCTGCGACTACGTCGTCTACTCTCTGAGCTTTGGCCTGCGCGGCGACCCGCAAGGCTTTGCCGACCCAAGCTTTTCGGCCAGGCTGAAGAAACTCCAACTCGACTTCAAGGATCAGCTTCCGCACGGTCTTGCGATCGTCAACGTCAACGTGTCCGGCGACGGCACGGATGCGTCTGGCGGACCGCTGCCGGGTGCGACAATCAGCACCTCGGCTAATCCGAACGATACGGCAAGGGTTTCCGATTTCCGGATTTCCACCACCGATCTCGACGGCGCTGGGGCTGGCAATGAACGCGTCATCAATTTCAAGATCACCGCCAAGATCGACCATGCGGCGTTTCCTTCGCCGACCATCGTCGACAACCAGGGCATGATCAAGGTGACGCCGGGCGTCGGCACGGGGGCCATCATCCCGTCGCAGGATCCGGGCAAGCCCGACGACGGCGACTACAAGACCGGGGCCAAGACCTCGATCAAGATCGACCTCACCAACTGTGACAAGCGGCCTCCGCCTCCCGACCGGGAATGTTTCAAGGTGGAGCGCGGCACGGTCGATTGCGTGCAAGGCGGCGGCGCGTTCATCTACCACATGCCTGTCGGCCCGGAGATGGGCGGCAAATGGGTGCAGGTATCGACGACGACCCCAGGCATCACCATCATCCCCGACACGCAATTGGTGCCGGCGGGCGGCGGTGTGCTGAACTGGAAGATCGTCGGTGCATCGCCCGGCGACGTCATCCACCTCATCGTCACCGGCATCGAGACCTATGCCGGCCCGAAGGAGGGTTGGGGACTATGCTGCACGCAGACCATCGACATCGTCATCCCGCGTGACTTGAGATGTCCCCCCAAGGACAAGGAACCGGACCTCAAGGTCGAGAAACGCGCCGACGTGACGCGTTGCACGATGGGCGGCGGCTGCGACTTCACCATCAAGGTCACCAATGTCGGCGACGGGCCGTATCACGGCAAGATCGTGCTCGACGAGGTGACGCTGCCGGCCGGCTCGACTCTGGATTCAGGGCCCAACCCGCCCTGGGTATGCATGCCCGGCGTGACCCCGATGACGTGCACCTATCCGGTGACCACGCTCAATCCGGGGGCCTCCATCAACCTCAAGCTCGGCTTCAAGCCGGCGGGTGGTTGGCAAGGCAGCGCGTTGCGCAACTGCGCCACCTATAATTACGGCGCCAGCGGCAAGCCGCTGTTCGGCAGCCAGCAGAACGATCGCGGCTGTGCCTCGATCCCGATCTGCCGGCGTGGCGACCGCGACCGCGATTGCCGGCCCCCAGTCGACAAGAAGGTCGACTTGATCCTGAAGAAGCGTGCCCGCATCCCGGTCTGCACGCCCGACGGCATCTGCTACTTCGTGATCGACATCATCAACAATGGCAGCGTCCCCTATAATGGGCCGTTGACGGTTGTCGACAATTACCCGGGCGGCGCGCCGGCCTCTTCGACCTTCGGCCCGTCTCCGCCCTGGACATGCGGACCGAACGGTCCCGGCCAGTTCCGCTGCGACAATGCCGGCATCGTGCTGATGCCGGGCGCATCGACGCCGATCGTCGTCAGGGCGGTCATGCCGGCCGGCTACCAGTCGGATTCGGTCGAGAACTGCGCGGCGCTGAAGCCCGTCTCCGGTGAGGTCGACCTCACCAACAACAAGGCCTGCGCCAAGGAACGCTTCCGTCATCCCAATGGCGGCAAGCCGACCCTACGCATCACCAAGGTCTGCAATGGCTCGCTCGCCGGTGCGGCGGTGGTTTCCTGCCGCATCACCGTCATCAGCCTTGGCACCTCTGCCCCCACCGGTCCGGTGCGGGTCAACGATGCTGCCACGCTGATATCGGGTGGCGCGCCGGTCCAGATCCAGACCGTCACACCCGACGGTGCGGAATGGGCCTGCGGAGCGGTTCCGGCCAATGCGCTGTCATGCCAGATACCCGGCGCCGCGATGACGCCCGGAACCTCCAGGCACTTCGACGTGACGGTCTTGGCCAATGGCGCGTTCGAGAACTGCGCACGCGGCTCATACGGCCCGGCCCCTGGAGACGACGTCGTCTACCCGATCGGCCAGGCCTGCGCCAAGGGCGGCGGCACGTCCACCATCAGCGTCAAGAAGACCGGCGATGCCGAGTGCCAGCCGGGGCAACCCTGCTCGTTCGAGATCACCATCACCAATGATGGCCAGACCGCCTTCTCCGGTCCGGTCCGCATCGGCGATGCGATCGGGGTGGACGGGCTGGGGCGGCTGCAAGGCGTCGCGATCACCTCGATCGAACCGCCCTTCGGCTGCTCGCCCGAACCGACGACCTTGCCGTTGACCTGCATTGCCAACCTGACGCTCGGCGCCGGGGAAAGCCATGTGCACAAGGTCACCGTGGTCCTTCCCGACGCTCCCTTGGTCAATCTGCGGGGCAACGTCAGCGGCCAGAACTGCGTCGGCGTCTTGTCTCCCGACACCAGGGTGCAAGGCGGCGGCGACGTACTGCCCGGCGACCTGACCAACGTCCAGGGCGATCGCGGCAAGGCCTATGCCTGCCATCCGTTCACCATCAAGCGCGAGGTGAAGAAGGAATGCTCGCCAGGCTTCGTCATGAACGATGCCGGTCGGTGCGTGTGTCCGGAAGGCACGACGTTCCGCAACGGCCAGTGCTCGCCCGACGGCGGCGTCATCATCCAGCCGAAGGATCCGAGGCCCTGCGTGCTGCTCAAGGGCCAGATCCGCACCGAGGATGGACGCTGTGTCTGCCCGCGCGGAACCGAGCTTGAGAACGGCGCTTGCGTCAAGACCGACAAGCCTGGCTGCACCATCCCCGGTTCGGTCCCGACGTCGGACGGCAATGGCTGCTACTGCCCGGAAGGTACGCATCTCGACCGACAGGCAAACGCCTGCGTGCGCGACAAGCAGAAGCCTCAGGAGTGCAGCATACGCGGCCAGGTTCATGACGCCGATGGCGATTGTGTCTGCCCGCGTGGGACAGAGGTGCGCAATGGAGCCTGCCGGCCGATCCGGCCAAAGCCTGAACAATGCTCGATCCGTGGTCAGATCCAAAACGCCAATGGCGATTGCGTCTGCCCGGACGGCACAGAAGTCAGGGGCAAGGTCTGCCGGCCGATCCGGCCGAAGCCCGAGCAGTGCTCGATCCGCGGCCAGGTCCACGACGCCAACGGCAATTGTGTCTGCCCGCGGGGTACCGAGGTGCAAGGCAATGCCTGCCGGCAGAAGAAGCCTGTGCTGGAACAGTGCGACATACGCGGCCAGGTGCACAACAAGCGCGGCGAGTGTGTTTGCCCGCGCGGCACCCAGGTGATCGACGGCGCATGCCGCAAGCCGAGGCCGCAGGTGGGAGACTGCGCCCCGGGCTCGCAGATGGTCGGCGGCCAGTGCGTGCCGATCATCAGGCGGCACTGCCCCGAAGGCACCGTTGGTCGGTTCCCGAACTGCAGAGCCATCCGGCAGCAGCCGTCGCTCGATCCGACCCTGTTGCTCAATCCAGGTGTCCTTCAGCAGTTCATACCGAAGCGCACGCCGCAGACGCAGGTACAGCCGCAAAGGGATCCGGCGGCCAACTTCAAGCCATAGGATCTGACACGAGTCAAAATTCAGAACCCCGCCGGAGCGATTCGGCGGGTTTTTTTCGTCAGCGCGATCGGGGTCCGCCGCATCTCGTCGTTGAAATGCCGGTGCAATCTTCCTCGGACGCCAGCAAGCCGCTGTCGCCCGACGGTCCCTCGATAAAGCCGTCCAGCGACGTCAGCATGGAAGAGACGGTCTTTCCCGTCTGAGCTCTCCTTTCTGTTTTCGCCAATTGGGCCATAACCGGAAGCGAGGCCGAGCAGGTAAGGCATCAGCCGGGCCGCTCCTAGCACAACAAATACCGACTTTCCCTTTTCGGGATCATGGTCTAGGCAGACGTTTGGATCGCGCCCGCAAACAGGGCGCCCAAAGGGGCCGCATCATGAGCAGGAAGACCCTGATCGCGCCATCGGTGCTGGCGTCGGATTTTTCGAAGCTCGGCGACGAGGTCGAGGCGGTGACGGCGGCCGGCGCCGACTGGATCCATCTCGACGTGATGGACGGGCATTTCGTGCCCAACATCACCTTCGGCCCGCCGGTGATCAAGGCCATCCGCAACCGCACCAAGGCCTTCTTCGACTGCCATCTGATGATTGCGCCGGCCGATCCTTATCTGGCCGCCTTTGCCGATGCCGGCTGCGACGGCATGACCGTGCATGCCGAGGCCGGACCGCATCTCGACCGCTCGCTTCAGACCATCAAGTGTCTCGGCAAGAAGGCCGGCGTATCGCTTAATCCGGCGACGCCGGAAAGTGCGATCGAATATGTGCTCGAGCGGCTCGACCTGATCCTGATCATGACCGTCAATCCGGGCTTTGGCGGCCAGGCCTTCATCCCGGCCATGGTCGACAAGGTCAAGCGGGTGAAAGCGCTGATCGGCAACCGGCCGATTCGCATCGAGATCGACGGCGGCGTGTCGCCGGAAACCGCCCCCCTGGTCACATCAGCCGGCGCCGATGTGCTGGTGGCGGGCGCCGCCATCTTCAAGGGCGGCAGCGTCGAAGCCTACCGGGCCAATATAGAAGCCATCCGAACCGCGGCCGACCGGGCTGCCGGCTGACATCAGTTCCAGGGCAAGTTCCCGGCTGGTCGATTCTCCTCGGCCTGATCTCCCTGCCTGATCCTTCGATCTCCCAAAAGGCCGTCAACGGGTGGCAGCCGCAAGGGCATCGCGGCAAGCGACAGGATCGCGGCATCCGGCACTAGTTTTAGCCCATAAATCTAGTGGATAACTGCCGAAGGGATCTGCATGCGGGGAGAGGTCAATCCGGCGGCATGACGCGCGTTAAGAAAAAATTATCCGTATTCGGGATCTCGAAGCTGTTTCTCGAGGGCGCCTGCCATGCAGGGAGACAAACTTTCTTCAGAAGAACAAGTTTTTCACGATTTTAGTTACTTCCGGCGGATAAGATGCGGTCAACCTTCCTCTTTAAGTCGAATATCGTGATCTTTCGCTTGAGGGGCGGATGCCTTAGGAGTTACAGTAACTTTCCAGGGGAAATCGTTTGCTTCGCGAACGGGCTAGCGGAGCATGGGAGAGCTACAGGAGTCATATTGACCTACGGATCTGCCGATGTGAGCGAAGGCGCGGGACCCAAGAGCACACTCGCTAGTACGGTCTATCAACAGCTTCGCGACGATCTCCTGCGCGGCGTGTTTGAAAGTGAAAGCAAGCTTCGTGTCGAATGGGTGGTTTCCCGTTACGGCGCCGGCGCCTCACCGGTTCGCGAGGCCCTCAACCGACTTGCTTCGGAAGGCCTGCTCGGCCGCCACGACCAGCGCGGTTTTTTCATCATGCCGGTCAGTGCCCCGGAACTCGAGGAATTGACGCGCACCCGCTGCTGGCTGGAAGAGCGGGCGCTGCGTGAATCCATTGCCAACCGCACCGGTGAATGGGAAGAGCAGCTCGTGCTGGCCTTGCATCGCCTGGCGCGTGCCCCGCGCCGCTTGCCGGAGGATCCGTCCTCGAACAATCCGGAATGGGAAAAGCTGCACCGCGCCTTCCATCGGGCACTGATCGCAGGCTGCCGCTCGCATTGGCTGACCGGCTTTTGCGACCAGCTTTCGGATCAGGCCTCCCGCTACCGGCTGATCTCCCAGGACGGCAGCGAGCGCGACGAAATCAGTGAACATCGGCTAATTGCGGAGCGCACGGTGGATGGCGATGCCGATGGCGCCGTTGAAGCCCTCCTCAGCCACTACCGTCTGACGGCAGCCATGTGCATGGAGCGCTTCAACGACAGCGGCGATCCACGCGTGAGCGCCACCAAGGCGCTGCGCAGCCGCAGATAGAAGCGCTTCCGGTCCGCTATCCAAAATCCGCCCGCTATCCAAAATCGCCCGTTATCCAAGTCCGCTTGCCTTCATCTGATCGGCGGCAAACCCGATTTCACGTTTTTGCCGGACGGAGGCGAAATCGTTTCCTTTGTTCCAAGGCCATCCGGCTCTAAATCAAAGGGATAGAGCATGATGTCCTCCGAAAACCGCTTCACACTTTTCGGCATCATCTCTAGGGAATGCGCATGACCAATCACCTGTTCGACGCGTTCCGCAGCCGGATTTCAGCCTCCGAGCGCATCCTGATGGCGACCGATGACGGACGCGCGATCGCCTATGGCGACATGCTGGCGCAATCGGCACAGCTGGCACATGCGCTGAGGCATTTCGGCGTCGAGCCGGGCGACCGCGTTGCCGTGCAGGTCGAAAAAAGCCCTGAATGCATTTTCCTTTACCTCGCCTGCCTGCGCGCCGGCGCGGTCTTCCTGCCTCTCAACACCGCCTACACGCTGGCCGAACTCGGCTATTTCTTCGGTGATGCCGAGCCGCGGCTGGTCGTCTGCGACCCGGCCCGCGCCGGCGCTATCGCGCCGTTGGCGCAGGCGTCGGGTGCTGCCACCGTCACGCTTGGCAGCAATGGTGAGGGCTCGCTGACCGAACTGGCGGCACAACAGCCCACGGATTTCGACGCCGTGGCGCGCGGGCCGGACGATCTGGCCGCAATCCTTTACACATCGGGCACCACCGGACGCTCCAAGGGCGCCATGCTCAGCCACGAAAACCTGGCCTCCAATGCGCGCATGCTGGTCGAGCAATGGCGTTTCACCGGGGATGACGTGCTGATCCATGCCCTGCCGATCTTCCACACGCATGGCCTGTTCGTCGCCACCAACGTCACCCTGATGGCCGGCGCCTCGATGCTGTTCGAGCAGAAGTTCGACGGCGCCCGCATCGTCTCGCTCTTGCCGCGCGCGACAGTGCTGATGGGCGTGCCGACCTTCTATACAAGGCTCCTGCAGCAGGACGGGCTGGATGTCCAGGCGGCGAAGAACATCCGCCTGTTCGTTTCCGGCTCGGCGCCGCTGCTCGCCGAAACGCACAAGGCCTGGCGCGAGCGCACCGGCCACGACATTCTCGAGCGCTACGGCATGACCGAGACCAATATGAACACGTCGAACCCCTATGAGGGCGAGCGTCGGGCCGGCACGGTCGGTTTCCCGCTGCCCGGCGTTTCGCTGCGCATCGCCGACCCTGACAGCGGCGATGCGCTTGGCCAGGGTGAAGTCGGCATGATCGAGGTCAAAGGTCCGAATGTCTTTTCCGGCTATTGGCGCATGCCGGAAAAAACCAAGGCGGAGTTTCGCAAGGACGGCTTCTTCATCACCGGCGACCTCGGCATCATCGACGCGGACGGCTACGTCCACATCGTCGGCCGCGGCAAGGATCTCATTATCTCCGGCGGCTACAACATCTATCCCAAGGAGATCGAGAGCGAGATCGACGCGGTTGCCGGCGTCTTGGAAAGTGCCGTCATCGGAATTGCCCATCCCGATTTCGGCGAAGGCGTCACCGCTGTCGTGGTGCGTGCGCCGGCATCGCAGATCACCGGGGCCGAGATCGTTGGCGCCATTGCCGACCAGCTGGCCAAATACAAGCATCCGAAGCAGGTGATCTTCGTCGACGAGCTCCCGCGCAACACGATGGGCAAGGTGCAGAAGAACCTGCTGCGCGAGACCTACAAGGGTCTCTACGGCTAATCCATAGCCGGCTAATGTCTTTGCCCAAGCGCTTCGCCTGGACATCTCTGTTCGCGGTTCGGCAGTGGCGCCTTTTACCTGCGCGGCTTTTTCACCCGAGTGCTGGAACCCCACAAAGCGCGGTTCAGCAGGCTGCGTTTGCGCTTGCGCGGGATGAGGTCGACGTCGCTGACGAGCTTGGCGCCGCCCTCCCGCCGCTCCAGGGTGATCTTGCGGCTATGGAAGGCTTCGAGCTCCGCACGATGCGCCACGCTGATGATGGTGACGTCAGGCAGTTCGCGGATCACCGTCAACATCATCGTGTCCTGGCTCTTCTCGTCGAGCGCCGAAGTCGCTTCATCCAGCACCACGATATCGGGGCGATGCAGCAGCAGGCGCGCGAAGGCGAGGCGTTGCTTTTCGCCGCCCGACAGCGTCTGGTCCCATGGCGCCTCTTCCTTGATCCTGCCGGTGAGATAGCCAAGCCCCACCTTGTCGAGGGCAGCCTTGATTTGCTTGATGGTCCACTTGTCCGCCGCCGCGGGATAGGCGACCGCGCGGCGAAGCGTTCCGGAAGGGATGTAGGGGCGTTGCGGCAGCATGAACAGGCGCCTGTCGGTGTGGAAATTGACGCTGCCGCCGCCCCATGGCCACAGGCCCGCGACGGCCCGCACCAGCGTCGACTTGCCTGAACCGGATTCGCCTGAAACCAGCACCCGCTCGCCCGGCTCGATCACGACCTCGGTTTCCTTGACCACGGAGGTGCCGTCGTCGAGTGTCACGGAAAGATTGTCGAGGCTGAGGATGGCGCCGTCTTCCGCTTCGCCCCGGTTGATGCGTCCGAGCGCATCGCTCTGCTCGGCGCGCTCGAGCCCGTCGAGCGACATCATCAGCGAGGCAATGCGCCGCGCGGAGGCGTTCCAGTCGGCGAGGCGCGGATAGTTGTCGACCAGCCAGCCGAACGCGCCTTGCACGATGCCAAAGGCAGACGCCGCCTGCATCACCTCGCCAAGCGTCATCGAGCCTTCGAGGAATTTTGGCGCGCACAAAAGGATCGGCACGACCGGCGCAAACAGGCTCGATCCCTGCGACACCGCCGCCGTGCGCATGTGCTGTCCGGTCAGCAGCGCCCATTGCCTCAGCACATGGCCGAAATTCCTGTCGATGCCGCTGCGCTCCTCGTCCTCGCCTCCCAGCAAGGCGATGCTTTCGCCGTTTTCGCGCACGCGCGTCAGCGTGTAGCGCAGTTCGGCCTCCGCCTGGTTCTTCCGCTCGGAGAGCTGGACGAAGTCGCGGCCGATGACCACCATCGAGGTCGAGGTGATGGCGGCATAGATGATCGCGGTGATGACCAGAAAGCCGGGAATGGTGATGCTCTCACCGCCGACCGGCAGGGTGAGCGCGCCACCGATGGTCCACAGCACGACGATAAAGGTCGAGGCCGACAGGAACGCGTTGAGGACGCCGGCGGTGAAATCGACCGGCGACTCGGTGGCGATGCGCAGATCCTCGGTCATGCGGGCCTCGGGGTTCTGGTGGTCGCCGCCCACGAGGTTCAGCTGGTAGTAGCGGCCGTTTGCCAGCCAGCGCGCGACGACCCCGGTGGTCAGCCAGGAACGCCAGCGGCGCTGGATCGTCATGCGCAGGTAGACCTGCGCGACGACAAGGCTGCCGCTGCAGATCACCAGCGGCACGAATACGGCGCTGAGGAGATAGACCGTGCGGGCGTTGCGCTGCTCGAGGGCATCGAACATCGAGCGGTTCCAGACATTGATGCCATACTGGAAACCGATGTTGATGCAGATCAGCAGCAGCACTCCGATCGTCAAAGGCCAGGCGAGCTTGTCGCCATGCCTCCCCCAATAGCCGCGCCCGCTGATCCAGAAACGCCGCAGCAGATATTTCTTGCGCGCCTGCTCGGCCTGCTCAGGCGTCAGCTTGGGATCGGGTTCGACGGCATCCGGCGGCGGCGCAGCCTCGCCAACGGGCTCGGACGTGGCTTCGGCGGCCGATGCTTTTTTCTCGCGCGGCGTGTCCTCGCGCGGTCCATCTCCGCGCGTTTGCCGTGACGGCTTTTCCCGACGCGACTTCGTGGCATCGCGCGCTCCGACACCATCGGCCGGTTTCGATTTGGGTTTTGCCTCGGACATATGCCCCGACAACGACCTCCATATCAAAAGGTTTCATGGTATGCGCCTGCCCGACGTTTCAGGAACGCCCGTCATTGCGGATATAAAAGCCCAACGACATGTTCTGCGATGGCGAGGCTGGCGGTAAGGCCAGGGCTCTCGATGCCGAACAGATTGACGATCTGACCGCCCCCGTGGTCAGCCGGTCCCTGGATGACGAAGTCGGCGGCCGGCTGGCCCGGACCGGACAGTTTCGGCCTGACGCCGGCATAGGCCGGTTGCAGGGCGCCGTCCGCCAGGCCGGACCAGTAGCGCCTGATTTCGTCGTAGAAGGCAGCGCCTCGTGCGGGATCGACGGTATAGTCGACGCGATCGATCCATTCGACATCCGGGCCAAAGCGCGCGCTCCCCGACATGTCGAGGGTCAGATGCACGCCGAGGCCGCCATGGACCGGCACCGGATAGATCAGCCGCGAAAAGGGCGAGCGGCCGGAAAGCGCGAAATAATTGCCGCGCGCCAGCCACAGCGGCGGAACACGGTCTTGCGGGAGGCCTTCGATGCGGCCGGCGAGCGCCTGCGCGTCGAGGCCGGCGGCGTTGATGAAGGCGCCGGTCTTCAAGGTGAAACCCTCGCCATCGGCGTCGCGCGTGTCGATCCGGATGCCGTCGGCTTCGATGCTCGCGCCTGAGACAACGGTGAGCAAGGCGAAAGATGCGCCGGCCGCTTCCGCGTCTCCACGCAATGACAGCATCAGCGCCTGGCTGTCGACGATGCCGGTTGACGGCGACAGCAGCGCGCCGGCGCAGCTCAGCGCCGGTTCCAGGCTTTCGGCCTCTGCGCGCGTCAAAAGCTTGAGGTCACCGACTCCGCATTGCGCCGCGTTGATCTGGATCGCCTGCAGTTTGTCCAACTGGTCGGGTTCGACGGCAACGATCAGTTTGCCGGTGCGATGATGGGCGACGTCGTGCTCGCGGCAATAGGCATAGAGACGCTCGCGGCCGTTGACGCAGAGACGGGCCTTCAGGCTGCCCGGCGTATAATGAAGCCCGGCATGGATGACTTCCGAATTGCGCGAACTGGTGCCGGTGCCGATGGCTGCGGCCTTCTCGACCACCAGCACCTCGCGGCTCGACAGCGCCAGCGCGCGGGCAATGGCGAGGCCGACAACACCGGCTCCGGCGACAACGCAGTCGACATCATGCATAAGTGGACTTTAGCGCGGACTGTCCGCGCCTGCAAAAACCTTGTCGCCGCCGATCCAGACGCCGTTGACGTCGAGGTTGTCCGACAGAGCGACGATATCGGCAGCCGTGCCACTGGCGAAGCGGCCGAGCCGGTGGGCCTGGCCGACCGCCTGCGCCGGATAGAGCGAGGCCATGCGCAACGCTTCCGACAGGTCCAGCCCGACGATCCTGTGCATGTAGCGGACGGCCGAGATCATATCGAGATCGGCGCCGGCCAGCGTGCCGTCGGCCAGCCGCAGACTGCCATCCTTGCGATAGATGATGCGGCCGTTGAGGGTGAACGACGTCATGTCGGTGCCGATCGTCGCCATGGCGTCGGTGACCAGCACGATCCTGCCCGGCCCCTGCTTGGCGCGCAGCGCGATTGCCATGGTGGCGGGATCGACATGGATGCCGTCGGCAATGATCCCGGCCGACAGACTGCCTATGTCGATGGCCGCACCCGCCAGCCCCGGCTCACGGTTGCCGATCTGGCTCATGGCGTTGAACAGATGTGTGACCACGCTGGCGCCCGCGTCGGCAAAGGCTCTGGCCGTGGCATAGCCGGTATCGGAATGGCCGAGGCTGACGACGATGCCGGCCTTGGCCAAAGCCGCAACACGGGCGGGCTCGACGGATTCGGGCGCGATCGTCGTCAGCAGCACCGGCAGGTTTTTGCGTGCCGCGACCAGCGCCGCTTCATCCGCATCCGTCATCGGCCGGATCAGCGCCGGTTCATGCGCGCCCTTGCGGGCGACGGAGAGATGCGGTCCCTCGAGATGCAGGCCGAGAAACCCCGGCAGTTTTTGCCGTGCCGCCTCGGTGCCGGCGGCAATGGCCGCGGCGGTGATGTCAGGCGTATCTGTGATTAGCGTCGGCAGCAGTGCGGTCGTGCCGAACGGCGCATGCGCCCGGCAGATTGTTGCCAGCGAGGCGACATCGGGATGGTCGTTGAGCATGACGCCGCCGCCGCCATTGACCTGCAGGTCGACAAAACCCGGCACCAGCATGCCGCCCCCGGCGTCGATGCGGGCAACGCCCGACGGAATGGCGCCGACGGGATGAATGCCTTCGACCACATCGCCGTGCACGACAAGGGCGGCCTTATCATGCCAGTCGTCGCCATCGAAAATTCGGGCGCCAGTCAGGGCAAAACGGTCGCTCATACGGTTTCCGTCACCTTGCGCAGATTGCGCGGTACGTCCGGATCGAGGCCGCGATGGCGGGCGAAGGCTTCGACGAAGCCGTAGAAGGAGACGATCAGCGTCAGCGGATCGGTCAAGGGATGACCGGTGGCGACATGCGGCAGCCGCGCCGCGCTCTTGGCTTTGTCCGAGGTTACAAAAACTGCTGCACCCTTGCCGGCAAGGTTGTCGGCAGCCTCTGCCACGGACGGCTCGGAGGCATCGCGGGCGGCGAGCGCCAGCACCGGGAAGCCTGGCCCGACCAGCGCCAGCGGGCCGTGCATGACTTCGGCTGCACTGTAGGCCTCGGCATGCATGCCGCAGGTCTCCTTGAATTTCAGCGCCGCCTCGTCGGCCATCGCTGCCGACGGGCCACGGCCGAGGATGAACAGCGATTGCGGCGTCTCCAATGCGCCGGCCAGCGCCATCCAGTCGCAGGCGATCGCCTTGCTGAAATGCTCGGGCAGGCGGGCAAGGGCGGCCAGCAGTCTGTCGTCGCCGGTGCAATGCGCCATCAGCGCCAGGCCGGCGACCGCCGAATTGACGAATGTCTTGGTCGCCGCGACGCTGCGCTCGGGGCCGGCCAGAATGTCGATGGCAAAATCCGAAGCCCGCGCCAGCGGCGAATCGGCGGTGTTGGTGATGGCGACGGTGAGCGCACCGCCGGCCCGTGCCGTCTCGGCCATGGTGACGATGTCAGGGCTCTTGCCGGATTGCGAGATGGCGAGGCAAGCGGAACCGGCGAGCTTGAGCTTGGCGCCGTAGATCGAGGCGATCGACGGACCGACCGATGCCACGGCCAGGCCGGCGGTCAGTTCGACGGCATATTTCATGAAGGTGGCGGCATGGTCGGACGAACCGCGCGCGACGGTAACGACGAAGCTCGGATCGCGCTCGCGAATGCCGCGTCCGGCCTCGGTCAGCACCGCCGCCGAGCCATCGAGCAGACGCGCGACGGCTTGCGGAATTTCGTCGATCTCGCGCCGCATATGGGTGGTCTTGGGGATCATGGTCGGCCCTCTTCGCTCGGCCCTGTCAGGCGCAGTTCGGCGACGAAATCATAGGCGTCGCCGCGGTAGATGGAGCGGGTGAACTCGATCACCTTGCCGCTCGCGAGATAGGAAATGCGTTCGATGTGCAGGCCGGCAATGCCGGATGGCACTTCGAGCAGACGCGCATCGGCGTCGCCGAGATTGGCGGCGGAAATGCGCTGCACCGCCCGCACCGGCCGGTTGCCGGTCAGTTGCAGCGCCGCATAGAGTGACGAGCCTATCCCGGCCGGATCCGGCAGCACGCTGGCCGACAACGAGGCGCGCTCGATGGCCAGCGGCGTGTCGTTTGCGATGCGCAGGCGCGCCACGCGCGCCACCAGCTCGTTCGAGGACAGGCCGAGCACCATCATCTCGTCGGGCGAGGGCGGGTAGAGGTCGCGGTCGAGCCAGGCTGAACGCACCGCCATGCCGCGCCTTGCCATGTCCTCGGTGAATGAAGTGAGCCTGGACAGCGACTGCTCGACGCGCTCCATGCGCGGCGCCACGAAGGTGCCGGAGCCGTGGCGCTGCACGAGGATGCCGCCCTTGACTAGGTCCTGCACCGCCTTGCGGACGGTGACGCGCGAAATGTCGGCCTTGGTGGCGATGTCGCGCTCGGAAGGCAGCGCATCGCCCGGCCCGATCAGGCCGCGATTGACGGCGTCCTCGATGCTTTTCCTGAGCTGCAGGTAGAGCGGGGCGCCGCTCTGCGACGACTGCCTCAGCGTGGCGAAGATCTGGTCGGCGGCATCGCTCATCGCGTCGCCTCCGCTTTGACGAAGATGCGGGCCGCCATCTGCACGGCGCCGCCCAGGGCATCGTCGAGCGGCGATTTCAGCAGCGCCTGGTAGCGCTGGGAAAGGCGCGGCCCATAGAGCGGCGCCAGCCCGCCGAGCAGGCAGAGCGGGGCGTCATCAGAGAGGTCGAGCGCGTGGAGCGACGCCTCGACATCGGCAACCGACTTGTCCACGATCCAGTTGGCGACGCTGTCGCCCTTCTCGGCATGCTCGAAAACCTTGGGCGCGAAGCCGCCGAAATCGCCGGGCTTGGCATTGGTGGTGAACTCGACCACGTCTTCGGGATTGTTGCGGAAAATGGCCATCATGCTGTCGGTCAGGGCTGAGCGCGGCCGGACGCCGTCATGGGCGAGCAGCGTCTGCTCCAGCAGGTCGCGGCCGATCCGGGCGCCGCTGCCTTGATCACCGACCTGAAAGCCCCAGCCGCCGATGGCGCGCGACCTGCCGCCCTTGCGCGCCATATAGGCGGTGCCGGTGCCGAGGATGGCCATGGCGCCGTCACCAGAGCCGACTGCCCCTTCGAGCGCGATCTCGGCGTCCGTCTCGACGCGGCTGATGCTGAACGGCAGGATTGCTTCAAGCTGCTGGCGGTAGGTGCCGACATTGGCGCCGGCAAGGCCGAGAATGGCTGGTGTCTGCGGGATCAGGTCCGGATCTTGCCCGGCGGCGATGAAGGCCTGACGAGCAGCCTCGACGATGTGGGTGCGAGCGCCGGTGAGATCGGTGCGGATGTTGGCGGCGCCGCTTTTGGCACGGCCAATGACAACGCCATCGCCTGTCGCAAGGGCTGCCCTGCAGCTGGTGCCGCCGCCGTCGATACCGAGCACGAATTTCACGCGATGTCTCCTCCGGGCGGATAATACCAATAAAATACCAATAGCCAAGGGATTAATTTCCGTTTCAAAAAGATTAAGGCGTATCAGGTTGAAAAACCCGGGAATTTTGCCGGATCAAGGCTTTCCAGTTCGCAATTTCGTTAATGCGTGTGGACAAGTGGTATTTTTTTGGTATTGTTCTTCCATCGGAGGGACAGGGATGGCCGAACCGCGCACCGAAGCGCTTCACAGCAATGCCGAGGGACTGGACATCCAGGCCCCGGACGCCATCCTTTCTTCTTTGGTCAATGCGCAGATCGAGGCCGCCAAGGCTGTGCGCGACGCCATTCCCGCCATCGCCGCCGCAGCCGAAATCATCGCCGGGCGGCTGAACGGCGGCGGCAAGCTCGCCTATGCTGCGGCCGGCAGCTCCGGCCTGATGGCGCTGGCCGACGCGCTGGAGTTGCCCGGCACCTTCGGCATCAAGCGCGAACGCATCGCCATCCTCATCGCCGGTGGCGACGACGCTTTCAAGACCCTGGCCGGCGGACCGGAAGACGACACCGACGAAGCCTCGACGGCAATTGCCGGCGCCGGCATCGGCAAGGGCGACTGCCTGATCACGATTTCGGCCAGCGGCTCGACGCCCTATGCGGTGCAGGCGCTGAAGGATGCGCGCAGCCGGGGCGCGGCAACCATCGCCATTGCCAACAACAAGGACACGCCCCTGCTCAGGCTGGCCGACGTCGCCATCCTGCTCGAGACGCCACCGGAGGTGATTGCCGGCTCGACGCGCATGGGCGCCGGCACTGCCCAGAAGATCGCGCTCAACATGCTGTCGACGCTTACCGCCATTCATCTCGGCCATGTCCATGACGGCTACATGGTCAATCTCACCGCCGACAACATCAAGCTGCGCGACCGCGCGGCTCGCATCGTCGCCGCTATCAGCGGCCGCGACCGGCAAGACGCCGTGCGGCTGCTCGAAGCGAGCGGCGGCGTCGTCAAGACAGCCATTCTGCTCGCCGCCGGCGCTGCCAACGCCGTTGCGGCCGAGAAGATACTGGAAGGGACCGGCCAGAAGCTGCGGCCAGCCCTTTCCGCGATCGAGGGGAACAAGGGCGCGAAGGCCCCTGTTCTCAAAACCGAACCTGAAAAAGGTCAACAGGGAGACTAGCATGACAACGAAATTACTGACGGCACTGCTTCTCGGCACCAGCATTCTCGGCACCGCCGGGTTGGCTCACGCCGATGACGTAACGCTCAATATCGAAAGCTGGCGCGGCGACGACCTTGCCATCTGGAAGGACAAGCTGATCCCGGCTTTTGAGGCCAAGAACCCGGGCATCAAAGTGGTGTTCGCACCGTCGGCGCCGACCGAGTATGACGCCGCACTCGGCGCCAAGCTCGCCGCCGGCTCGGCTGGCGACCTGATCACCTGCCGCCCGTTCGACAAGTCGCTCGAACTGTTCAAGAAGGGCAACCTTGCCGACCTGTCGGCGCTGCCCGGCATGGAAAACTTTTCGCCCGTTGCCAAGGCCGCCTGGCAGACCGACGACGGCAAGGCGAGCTTCTGCGTGCCGATGGCCTCGGTCATTCACGGCTTCATCTACAACAAGGACGCCTTCGACAAGCTCGGCCTCAAGGTGCCGACGACGCGTGACGAGTTCTTCGCCGCGCTCGACAAGATCAAGGCCGACGGCACCTACATCCCGATGGCCATGGGCACCAAGGACCTCTGGGAAGCCGCGACCATGGGCTATCAGAACATCGGTCCGAACTACTGGAAGGGCGAAGAGGGCCGCGCAGCGTTGATCAAGGGCGACCAGAAGCTGACCGACAAGGACTGGGTTGCTCCCTATGAGGAACTGGCCAAGTGGAAGCCTTATCTCGGCGACGGCTTCGAGGCCCAGACCTATCCGGACAGCCAGAACCTGTTCACGCTTGGCCGCGCCGCCATCTACCCGGCGGGATCGTGGGAGATCGGTCTGTTCAACACCCAGGCGCAGTTCAAGATGGGCGCCTTCCCGCCGCCGGTCGAGAAGGCCGGCGACACCTGCTACATCTCCGACCATACCGATATCGGCATGGGCCTGAATGCGGCGTCGAAGAATGCCGACGCGGCCAAGACCTTCCTGTCCTGGGTCGCCTCGCCGGACTTCGCCACCATCTACGCCAACGCACTGCCGGGCTTCTTCAGCCTAAATTCCACCCCGGTGAAGATGGAAGACCCGCTGGCGCAGGAATTCGTCTCCTGGCGCGACAAGTGCAAGTCGACGATCCGCTCGACCTACCAGATCCTGTCGCGCGGCACGCCGAACCTCGAGAACGAAACCTGGGTTGAATCGGCCAACGTGATCAATGGCACCGACACGCCGGAAGCTGCCGCCAAGAAGCTGCAGGACGGCCTCGACAGCTGGTACAAGCCGGGCAAATAAGAGCTCAGACAACAGACAGGGCCCCAAGTGGACGGCCCTGCGTTTTTCGACAGCATCATCGACTGCGAACGACGGCGCCGCCCCTCATCCGCCTGCCGGCACCTTCTCCCCGTATAGTGACGGGAGAAGGATTAGCCGAAACGCAGGCGCCCCCTCTCCCCGTCCTTCACGGGGAGAGGGTAAGGGTGAGGGGGCAGCGCTGCCGTCGAAGGCATTGCTAAACCTGATCGGCGGGGACCGCACTCATGGCCGCACAAACACGACCGAAACGACCGTTCCGCTGGCATATCGGCGTCTTTCTGGCGCCGGCGCTGCTGGTCTATACGGCGATCATGATCCTGCCGCTGGCCGGCACGCTGCAGCTGTCGCTGTTCCGCAATGTCGATCAGCATCAGGTGTTCGTCGGTTTCACTAATTTCCGTACGTTGTTCGGCGACCCCAACTGGTCGGTCGGCTTCTGGAACGCGCTGCGGAACAATACCTGGTTCTTCATCATCCACATGGTGGTGCAGAACCCGATCGGTGTCATGCTGGCGGCATTGCTGTCCAGCCCGAGGCTGAGATTCGCCGCCTTCTATCGCACCGCGATCTTCGTGCCGACCATCCTCTCCTTCGTCATCGTCGGTTTCGCCTGGAAACTGATCCTGTCGCCGTTGTGGGGCGTGGCGCCGCATCTGATGGATCTGGTCGGCCTGAAAAGCCTGTTCACGCCGTGGCTCGGCAAAGAACAATATGCCCTGACCGCGCTCAGCCTGATCTCGGTCTGGCAGTTCGTCGGCATTCCGATGATGCTGATCTATGCGGCGCTGCTGTCGATCCCCGAAGAGGTGATCGAGGCGGCCGAGTGTGACGGCATCACCGGCATGTCGCAGTTCTGGAAGATCAAGCTGCCGCTGATCCTGCCCTCGATCGGCATCATCTCGATCCTGACCTTCGTTGGCAATTTCAACGCCTTCGACCTGATCTACACCGCGCAAGGGGCGCTGGCCGGCCCGAACTATTCGACCGATATTCTGGGCACTTTCCTCTACCGCGCCTTCTTCGGCTTCCAGCTGCAGACCGGCGATCCCAATATGGGTGCGGCGATCGCCACGATGATGTTCCTGATCATCCTCGGCGGCGTCTGCGTCTACCTGTTCCTCGTCCAGACGCGCCTGCGTCGCTACCAGTTTTAGAGGGCAGACATGTTACGGCTAAACACCCCCCTCTGGCCTGCCGGCCATCTCCCCCTCAAGGGGGGAGATTGGATGGCACCATTGGCTTCGCAAATCTCCAGCGTTGGAGAAGAGGCGCCGAGCCTCAAGCTGCCAATCTTCCCCCTTGAGGGGGAGATGTCCGGCAGGACAGAGGGGGGTGCCTTGGTGCCGACCTCAACAGTCATCGCTCGTCAGGAGACCTTCCAATGAGCACCGCCACTCGTTCGCTGCCCCGCACCATCGGCGCCCACGCGATCCTGCTGACCTACACGGCGATCGCGCTGTTTCCGGTGATCCTGGTCATCATGAATTCGTTCAAGTCCCGCGCCGGCATCTTCAGCGAACCGCTGACGCCGCCGACGCCAAAGACCTTCGACCTGATCGGCTATACCACCGTGATCGGGCAGGGCGACTTCATCCACTATTTTCAGAACAGCCTCGTCGTCACCGTCGCCTCGCTGTTCTTCGTGCTTCTGTTCGGCGCGATGGCGGCGTTCGCGCTCTCGGAATACCGCTTCCGCGGCAACACGCTGATGGGGCTTTACCTCGCGCTCGGCATCATGATCCCGATCCGGCTCGGCACCGTCGCCATCCTGCAATTGATGGTGGCGAGCGGGCTGGTCAACACGCTGACGGCGCTGATCCTGGTCTACACCGCGCAAGGGCTGCCGCTGGCCGTCTTCATCCTGTCGGAATTCATGAAGCAGGTGTCGGACGATCTGAAGAATGCCGGCCGTATCGACGGGCTGTCGGAATACACGATCTTCTTTCGGCTGGTGCTGCCGCTGGTGCGGCCGTCGATGGCGACGGTCGCCGTCTTCACCATGATCCCGATCTGGAACGATCTGTGGTTCCCGCTGATCCTGGCGCCGTCGGAAGAGACCAAGACGGTGACGCTCGGCGCGCAGTTGTTCCTCGGCCAGTTCGTCACCAACTGGAACGCCATCCTGGCCGCACTCTCGCTGGCGATCATGCCGGTGCTGACCCTCTACGTCATCTTCTCGCGGCAGCTGATCCGCGGCATCACATCCGGAGCCGTCAAGTGAGCGGAGCCCTACAAATCTCTGCTGGAGCCTTCACCCCACCCGGCGCTGCGCGCCGACCTCCCCATCAAGGGGAGGTAAAAGGTCGTGGCTTCATTCACAACCGCCAAGGGGCGACTTTCGGAGAAGCTTCTTTGGCAGCGAGGTGTTCGCGCCAACGTCCTACCTCCCCTCGATGGGGAGGTCGGCGCGAAGCGCCGGGTGGGGTGACACCCTCTCAGAAGGAACAACTGGAACATCTGGAGTAGTTAGGTGACCTCTAAATCGCCCCTTCGTGTCGTCGTCGCCGGTCTCGGCAATATGGGCCGCAGCCATGCGCTGGCCTATCATAACAATCCGGGCTTCGAGATCGCGACCCTGATCAACCGCTCCGACGTGCCGTTACCGGACGGGCTGTCGGGCTATGGCATCAGGCGCTCCTTCGACGAGGCGTTGCGCGACGAGAAACCCGATGTCGTCTGCATCGCCACCTATTCCGACAGCCATGCCGACTATGCGGTGAAGGCATTCGAGGCCGGCTGCCATGTCTTTGTCGAAAAGCCGCTGGCAACGACGGTCGCCGACGCCAAGCGCGTCGTCGCCGCGGCCAAGGCCAATGGCAGAAAGCTGGTGATTGGCTATATCCTGCGCCATCACCCGTCCTGGGTCCGGCTGATCGCCGAGGCGCGCAAGCTCGGTGGCCCTTACGTGTTCCGCATGAACCTCAACCAGCAATCGTCAGGCCCGACCTGGCAGACGCACAAGCAGTTGATGCAGACGACGTCGCCGATCGTCGATTGCGGCGTGCACTATCTCGACGTCATGCTGCAGATCACCGACGCCAAGCCGGTCGAGGTGCGCGGCATGGGGCTGCGGCTGACCGAGGAAATCGCGCCGACCATGTACAATTACGGCCATCTGCAGGTGCTGTTCGATGACGGTTCGGTCGGCTGGTACGAAGCTGCCTGGGGACCGATGATTTCGGAAACGGCGTTCTTCGTGAAGGACGTGATGTCGCCCAATGGCTGCGTGTCGATCGTCATGAAAGAGGGTGTGAAGTCCGACGACATCGACACCCACACCAAGACCTCGACCATTCGCCTGCATAGTGCAGCGACCGGCGCGGACGGCAAGTTTGCTAGGCCGGATGAGATGCTGTCGATGGACGGCGAACCCGGCCACCAGGATCTCTGCGACCTCGAACAGGCCTTCGTGCTGAAGGCGATCCGGGAAGACATCGACCTGACCCGCCACATGGACGACGCGGTGAAATCGCTCGCCGTCTGCCTTGCCGCCGATGAGAGCGTGCGCAGCGGCGCCCCAGTTAAGCTCTAGTAGGGCAAACTCTAGAACAAGGACGAAGCCGTGGGCTCGCTGGTAATCGAGAATGTGAAGAAGGCCTTCGGGCCGGTCGAGGTGCTGAAAGGCATCAACCTCGAAGTGACCGACGGCGAATTCGTCGTCTTCGTCGGCCCATCTGGCTGCGGCAAGTCAACCTTGCTCAGGGTCATAGCCGGGCTGGAGGATTCGACCTCCGGCAGCGTGGTGATCGACGGCGCCGATGTCTCGGCCACGCCCCCGGCAAAACGCGGCATTGCCATGGTGTTCCAGACGTACGCGCTCTACCCGCATCTGACGGTGAAGAACAATATGGGCCTCGGCCTCAAGCAGGCCGGCACGCCCGCCCCGGAGATCGAACGCCGCATCGGCGTCGCCTCGTCGATGCTGTCGCTGGAACCGTATCTCGAGCGGCGGCCGGCGGAACTGTCGGGCGGCCAGCGCCAGCGCGTCGCCATCGGCCGCGCCGTGGTGCGTGAGCCGAAACTGTTTCTCTTCGACGAGCCGCTTTCGAACCTCGACGCTGCGCTTCGCGTCAACACGCGACTGGAGATCGCGCAGCTGCATCGCCGGCTGAAGGCAACGATGATCTACGTCACCCATGATCAGGTCGAGGCAATGACGCTGGCCGACAAGATCGTCGTGCTCAACGCCGGCCAGATCGAGCAGATCGGCGGCCCGATGGAGCTTTACAATTCGCCGGCAAACGAGTTCGTCGCCGGCTTTATCGGCTCGCCGAAGATGAATTTCATCGACGGCGCCAGATTGGGCGAGACGGCCAAGACGATCGGCGTGCGGCCGGAGCATCTGACCGTGGATCCAAGGTCCGGTGCCTGGAAGGGAACGGTAGTGCACGCCGAACATCTCGGCGCCGACACCAACCTCTATCTCGACTGCGAAAAGGCCGGGCTGATCACGGTGCGCATTTTCGGTGTCTACGACGCCGAGCCCGGTGCGACGCTGTATGCAACGCCCGAGCCGGGTAAGACATACCGGTTTGGGGCGGACGGCAAGACGATCAAGTAATCCTTCGCCGACAGCAATCACGGCGATCACACCGCGCCGAGCAGCACCGCGCCATGGATCGCCGCCTGCCAGCCCAGGGCCGCCCAGCGTATGTCCAGAGGCTCTACAACAAGCGAATGCGGCAGGCTGTCCGCGATGCGCTGCTTGAGCGTCTGGCGGGGATAGGACTTCATGTCGACGATACCGCCGCCGATCAGGATCGTCTGCGGGGAAAACAGGGCGGCTGCGGTTGCGACGGCCACCGCCTGCTGCCAGACGATTTCGTCGAGCCATTCGCGCAGCGATGGCGGCTGCCCGGCCGCCGAAAACAGATCGGCCACCGGGATATCGTAGTCTGTCGCGAGTTCGACGAGCGTTGCCCCTGAGGCATAGGTCTCGACCCGGTTTGGCGGACCGCTTTCGTCGGGCCGGTAGATCGGCATGTGGCCGATCTCGAGCGCCCAGCCGCCACCCCTGAAAATGCCGTCCTTGCCGAGATAGGCCGCACCGATGCCGGTGCCGAGATAGACCGCCAGCACCTCCTTTTGCCGCTTCACTGCGCCGGCGACGCTTTCACCCAGCAATTGCAGCACGACGTCGCGTTCGAGCCGCACGGGAACGCGGAGCCGCGATGCCAGTTCCGTACCCAGCCGGATGCCGTTCAGCTCGGGAATGTTGGCCGTGTGCAGCACCGTGTCGAAGTCGCGGTCGATGAACCCAGGCACCGTCGCAACGACCCGTGCAGGTTTGAGCCCGACATCGCGGCAGGCTGCGGTGACCGCATCGGCCAACCCCGCCACAGGCGCGCCCTGGCGCAGTTGCGCGGTCGGGTAGGTGCGGGCAAAATCCACCGGGATGCCGTGGTCGGCAAAGCCAACCTTGACCGACGTGCCGCCGATCTCGACCACGGCGATCGTGTCGTCCATCGTTTGATGCGTCATGCCAGCGCTTCCAGGAACTCCGAAAGACAGGCGCGGAATTCCCGCCGGTAGGCGGCGCGATCCTGCGATTTGGCTGTGATGGTGCAAAGCCGGGCCGACGGGATGAGCCCGGCCAGCGTCTGTGCGTCGTCCAGTCGATGGACGAGGTCATGGTCATGGCCGATGACAAGAGTCGGCACCGCGATAGCGCGGATGTCCGCCTCGCTCACGCCCGGACCATCGCCCGCGATCGCCACCAGCAACCTACCGAACAGAACCGGGTCCGGGCGATTGAAGAAGCCTTGCAGGCTGGCGAGATTGTCCGGCGCCAGCCTCGCTAGCTCTGCGGCAACTGCGCTGTCATCGAACAGACGCCTGGCGTCAGGCGAATGGCGCATCAGGAGATCGCCGACCACGGCATAGGGCCTCATATTGGCGGGTGCAGGCTCTGACACCCAGGCTGGTCGGGCGAGCACCAGCGCCCGCACACGAGCCGGCTTGTGCACCGCCAGGCGCAGCGCCAGTGCGGCACCCATCGAGATGCCGCCGACGACGGCCGAGCCGATGCCGAGAGCGTCGGCCAGCGCTTCGACGTCTTCGGCAAACGTCGCAACCGAAAGCCGCTCGACCGGCCCGTAGCTGGATCCGCCATGGCCCCGGCATTCGAGCGTCACCCGCCGGGTCACCGGCAGATCGGGAAACACGTCGGCGACCTGCGCGTCGTCGCCGCCTAGGCCGTGCTGAAAGATGACGGGAAGCCCGGCGCCGACGTCCCGGTAGGCAAGATCGACGCCATCGCGGCTGAAGGTCTCTTTCACGCGAGCTCGCTCTCTTCCAGTACGGTGCGCAGAAAGGCGCCGACACCTGGCGCCTCGGCCTCTGTCAGGCCATGTGTGATCAAGGGGCCGTCGAACCCGGCAGCCTTCAGGCGGCCGATGAAATGTGGGAAGTCGACCACGCCCTTTCCGGCTGCGGCAAAACTGCCATCGGCATGGCGGTCCTTGGCATGGGCCATGCCGATCTCGGCGGCCAGCAGATCGATGGCTTCGCCGATGAGGCGATGACGCTCCGCGCTGTCGGCCACTTCGAACAGATTGGCCGGGTCGAGCACGATGCGCAGCCGCGTGCTGTTCATTTCGTCCAGCAGGCGGCGTGCGGCCCGGGCGCTGGAGAGGACATTGGCCAGTTCCGGTTCGATGCCAAGCTCGATGTCGAAGCGCTCGGCAATCGCGATCGCCGCTTCCATCTCCGTCCGCAGATCGCTCCATGCCGCCTCGCTTGCATTGTCGGGATGCCAGCGCCACTGATCCTGCGCATCCCTTGTGCCGGTGCACAGCGTAATCAGACGGGTGCCCATATCGGCGCATGACGCGGCCAGGACCTCAAGCCGGGCGAGTCCCTGGATGCGAACCGTGCGATCCGGGTGGATCATGTTGTAGGTTCCCGAAACCGCCGCGATCGAAACGCCGGCCTCGCCGCTCGCCTCAGCGACGGACCGGGCCGCGCCGAGCTCAATGCTGTCCGGCATCGACGGCAGTCCAAGGCACGCCATGTTGAACTGCGCCGCCGTGTAGCCGCCGTCCGCGACCGCGCGCAGCACCGGCAAGGCGCCGGTGGTGGCGAAGGTCTTGGCGAAAATCCCAAGCTGCATCACACGACCCCGTCGACATCGGCCAGACGGACGGCGCGGCCGCCGGCAGCGGCCGAGCGGGCGATGGCCGCCATGCCCCTGACCGAGGCGATGCCGTCCTCGATGCCGGCGCCGATCATCGGCGCGCCATTCAGTACGACATCGGCAAAGCCTTCGAGCTGCCGGCGATAGAAGTGGCCATCCGCGCCAAGCGTCCGGTGCCAACTGCCATCGGCCTCGCGGAAAATGTCGACCTCGCTGCTCTTGTAGTACCAGGGGTTATAGGTCTTCGCGAGAACGCTGCCATTCTCGCCGTAGATCTGGAACCCTTCGTGCCAGTCCATGCGCACGGCGACCGTCAGGTCGAGATGGCCGATCGTGCCGTCGGCGAAGATGGTGGTGATGAACCAGCAATAGGCGCCATAGCGCTCGGTGAGCCGGGCCTCCACCGCCTCGATCGGCCTGTGCAGATGGCGCGCCGTATCAAGGAGATGGCTGCCATGCGCCAGCATGTAGTATTGGCGCAGATCCGCCTTGGGATTGACGGCAGGCTTGCGCGCCTTGGCGCTGGTGATGATCAGCGGTTGCACCGCATCGGTCATCGGGTAGCGGTGGGTGCTGTCGCAGTACCAGCCCTTGAACGCCAGCCGCTCGCCCATTTCGTCGTCGACGAAAGCCTTGGCCGCCTGGATGCCGGGATCGAAGCGCTTCATATGGCCGACCTGAAGCACCTTGCCGCTCTTGTCGAGCGTGGCCCGCAAGCCTTCGACCTCCTCGACCGAAACGCCCAGCGGCTTTTCGCAAAGCACATGCTTGCCGGCATCGAGCGCCAGTTCCGCGGCCTTGACGTGAAAAATGTCCGATGTCGCGATGATGACGGCATCGAGATCGGGATCGGCCAGCATCAGGCCGTAGTCGGCATAGGATTTTTCAGGCGCGTAGGTCGCGGCCATCCTGTTGCGCAGATCGTCGGCGACATCGCAGATGGCATAGAGATCGGCATTGCGTGCCTTGGTGCAAGATTCGAAATGCGCCGCCTGGGCAATCGGACCGCAGCCGAGCACGCCGACACGCAGCCGCTTTTCGTCTTTGCGAGGCATGGAATCTCTCCTGATTAGCGCGCGGCGAGGCCGCGAAGTTGAAATTGCGGATCGCCCGACAAAGCTGCCTGATGCAGCAGACAGGCAGCGCCCAATGCCGGACCGTCGGCGCCGACGCGCGACAGTTCGACTGTGGGAACCGGATAACCTTCAGCCAGGAAGTCCGAGAGGAAAGCTTCCACCTGTTTGGCGACAAAGGGATAGACAGCATTGACCGAGCCGGAGAGGATGATGCGCTCCGGCTGCAAGGTGCAGGCAAGTGTCGCCAGCCCGCGACCGAACCAGAGCGCCCAGTCGCGCGCGGTGGCAACGGCTGCCGGATCGCCATCGGCCAATGCCGCCACAAACTCATGCAGGCCGGCGCGCAGTCCGCTTATGTGCAAATAGCGAGCCAGCAACGCATCCTTGCCGACATAGGATTCCAGCCGCCCCGGGCGCTTCGCGTCGAAGACAAAACCTTCGTCGCCAATGCGAAGATGACCGATTTCGCCGGCGCCGCCGAGCCGGCCGCGATGCAGCCTGCCGGCATTGATGATGCCGCCGCCAACGCCGTTCTCGATCAGGATGACCAGAGCATCCTCGTCGTCCTTTCCTGGCCGCGACCGGTATGTCTCGGCCACTGCCACGGCATTGGCATCGTTTTCCAGGAGGATTGGAAAGTCCGCGCCAAAGGCAGTGCGCAAAAGCTCCGCCAGATTGACCCCGTGCCAGCCAAGGATGGTGGCATGGTATGAAATCCCGTCGGCG
Source organism: Mesorhizobium sp. M0761 (assembly GCF_040320205.1). Lineage (NCBI taxonomy): Bacteria > Pseudomonadati > Pseudomonadota > Alphaproteobacteria > Hyphomicrobiales > Phyllobacteriaceae > Mesorhizobium > Mesorhizobium sp. M0761. The sequence goes on along the minus strand of NZ_JAMYPF010000005.1, from coordinate 327,698 downwards.
GCGGGGAAGCCGGGCACGGCGACATTGAGCCCGTAGGGGCGCGTGCCCGCAGGCAATTGTGAGCGGATCTCGGCGACGAGTTCCCCGATGATGTCGACCGCGGCTTCGGGCGTGCTACCGGGGCCGGCAAATGCCCTAGAGGCGCTCGCACGCCGCGCGCCGGCAAGGTCGACAGTTACGACTGCGATCCAGTTGACGCCGATATAAGCGCCAAGGAAGAAGCCGCCATTGCCGTCGATCACGACCAGGATACCGGGACGGCCGACCCGACCCTCGCTATCCTGCTCGTCATCCGCTCCATCCGACCGCTCGCGCGCCAGACCGGCTTCCGTCAGCCCCAGCACCAGGGCGCCGGTGGTCGACCGGGTCAGGCCGAGATCGCGTGCGAGCGCCGCTCGGCTCGACGCGCCGGCACGAAACAGCGCCGCAAGTGCCCGCGTTTCGTTCGGCCGAAGATCGGTCGACACCAGCACGTCGTTCTCCACAATTTGTTTGATTGACATACTAATAGAATTTCTAGGCGGTTTGAAAGACCCAAGGTTGGGTGCATTGCAACAAATATTCAGCATCCCAAGCCCATTGACCCAAGTTTCAAACGATGATTTGTATCAGAAACTTACAAATTTGCATGGGAGGATGCGATGCCGGTTCTAGCGCGTCTCGAACACATCGTGAAGGATTTCGGTGCCGTTCGCGCGCTGGACAACGTCTCGCTCGACATCAATGAGGGCCAGGTTCTCGGCCTGACGGGCGACAATGGTGCCGGCAAATCGACGCTGGTCAAAACCATCGCCGGAAATTTCCAGCCGACGTCAGGCGCCTCCCAAGCCTGTCCTCCGGCCGCATCGGCCGGGGGACATCTCCTCGAAGGAAGGCTTGTCAGTTGCCCGCTTCGCAATCAGAGACTGCTTGCGTCTCTCCAGCAGGCGATCAGATGACCGTCGCCGGCCTGCCTGACGGGTGGTTGCGCCTTTCGGCAATCGGGCAGCGCGACAGGACAGCGGGCGGCAAAGGAGCATCCGGAGGTCTCGGCATCGTGTGCCGCGGCGTGGAGCTGAGCCGGAGCCCTCGGCGCCGTCTCATCCGAGGACGCGGCCAGAAGCAGCTTCGTGTAGGGGTGGTTGGGGCCACGGAAAATCTGCTCGGATGATCCCGTCTCGACCAGCCGGCCGCGATAGAGCACGCCGATCCTGTCGGCCATATAGCGCACCACCCTGAGGTCGTGGCTGATGAACAGATAGGTGGTGTCCTTGTCGCGCTGCAGGTCGTTGAGCAAATTGAGCACGGTCGCCTGCACGGAAACGTCGAGCGCAGAGGTCGGCTCGTCCAACACCACGAGCTTCGGCACGCCGGCAAAGGCGCGCGCAATCGCCGCCCGTTGGCGCTGGCCACCAGACAGCGATCTCGGCTTCTGGTCGACGGTCGTAGCGGCAAGACGAACCGAGGCCAGGAGATCGCCGACACGCTGCTTCACCTCGCTGCGGCTAAAGCCGGCGAGCCGCCGCAGCGGACGGCCGAGGATCCTGCCGATCCGCTGGCGCGGATTGAGCGTGCGGTCGGGTGACTGGAACACCATCTGCACGTCGCGCCGTTCGCTCAGGCTTCTTTTCTCGACGCGCGGCGCGACAGTGCTGCCGAACAGCTCGACCGACCCAGCGTCCGGCGTCTGGAGGCCAGTCACGATCCTTGCCAATGTCGACTTGCCGGAGCCGGATTCGCCGATCAGCCCGAACGTCTCGCCCTGGGCTATCTCCAGGTCGATATCGTGCAGGACGGCCTGGGAGCCGAAGGCGTGGCTGATGCCTTTGCAGGCGACGGCGATCGGACGTGCGGCTTCCGGTTGATCGCTGCGGACAGGCTTCGACGGGCCGGTTGTGTGCATCTCGGCCAGCCTGCCGTCGCGCTTGGTGAAGTTGAGCGCCGGGATCGAGGCGATCAGCGCCTTGGTGTACGCGTGAACAGGGTTCTCGAAGACATCGTTGGCGATGCCGCTTTCGACCACCGTCCCCGACTGCATCACGGCCACCCGATCGCAGGCCCGGCGGACCATGTTGATGTCATGGCTGATCAGCAGAACGCTGGTTTGGTGATCGCGGCGCAAGTCCTGCAGGATGGCGACGATCTCGGACTGGACGCTGGCGTCAAGCGCCGTCGTCGGCTCGTCCAGCACCAGCAGCGACGGGTCGAGCGCAATGGCAATCGCGATGTTGGCGCGCTGCTGCATGCCGCCCGACAATTCGTGCGGATAGAGATCGAGCACCCGCTCCGGATTGCTCACCCTGACGCGGCCGAGCAGCTCGGCGGCGCGGGTGCGTGCTTCGTCCTGCCGAACCGGGCGATGCCGCATGATCGTCTCGGTGATCTGCCGGCCAATCGTCATGGCCGGATTGAGCGCCGCACCCGGATGCTGGTAGACGGCCGCGATGCGATCGCCCCTTAGCCGGCGCAGCTGTTCGCCGGAGAGATTGCGGATCTCGCGGCCCTGGAACTCGAGCGCCGACGCGGCGATCCGGGCGTTATTCGGCAGATAGCGCAGAATAGCGAGTGCCACCGAGCTTTTGCCCGAGCCGGACTCGCCGACAAGGCCGAGCGCTTCGCCTTCGCCGATGGTGAGCGACACGCCGTTGACGGCCGGATGCGATCCCCGGCGTTCATCATAGGCGACGGTGAGCTGCTCGACGTTCAGAACCGATGACGACATGTCTTGCTGAAACCACTTTCTTTCGGCGCGGTCTTCGAGGGCAATCGCTTCCGCTTTCGCGCCGCACAATCTCTATAAAATTACTCGAATTAAGCTGGAGCGCAATCTACCTTTCACCGCTCAGGAGAGATTGTCGCAGCCGGTCGAGGCATCGCGACGGTCGCCTGAAGCAGTTCTGCAAGGAGACCGGCATGGCACGCGACCACATGATCCTCAGCGCGTTTTTCTTCAATCCGCAGGGCGATCATCGCATGTCGTGGCGCCATCCGCGCGCGCCGGGCCGCGAAGTGCTCGACTTCGACTTCTACCGCGATCTCGTCCAGTCTGCCGAGCGCGCCAGGATCGATACGATCTTCGTCGCCGACCATGTCGCGATCTGGGATTCCGTACAGAGCGGCGTAGCCCATTACGCCAATGCCCGCTTGGAACCGCTGACGCTGTTGTCGGCGCTTGCCGGCGTGACCAGGCATATCGGCCTCATCACCACCGCCTCAAGCTCCTACAGCGAGCCCTACAATGTCGCCCGCATGTTTGCCTCGCTCGACCATATCAGCAAGGGCAGGGCGTCTTGGAATGTGGTGACGTCGGCCATGGACGAGGAGGCCCGCAATTTCGGCCGCGACGGCAATATCGAGCACGCCTTTCGCTATGAGCGCGCCACCGAATTCCTCGATATCGTCAAGGCACTGTGGGACAGCTGGGAAGACGAAGCTCTGCTTATCGACAAGGCATCGGGCTATTTCGCCGATCCCGACAAGGTCCATGCGATCAACCACAAGGGCCCGCACTTCAAGGTGCGCGGACCGCTCAATGTCTCGCGCCCGCCGCAGGGCCATCCGCTGATCGTCCAGGCCGGCTCGTCCGAAGACGGCAAGAATTTCGCTACCGCGCACGCCGATGCGCACTTTGCCATCTACAGCACCAAGGAAGACGGCACCAAATATAGGCAGGACATCGACGAGCGCCTCGCCCGTTATGGCCGCAAGCCCGAGAGCTTCAAGATTCTGCCGGGCATCCTGCCGATCGTCGCAGCTTCCGAAGCGGAGGGACGCGAGCGGCAGGAGTATCTGCAGAGCTTGCTTCCCGATCGGGTCGGCATCGACCTTCTCTCGAGCTGGAGCGGCGTCGATCTCTCCGTATATCCGCCGGACGGCCCGCTGCCGCCGCTGCCGGACGAGAGCACCTTCAATGGCGGCCGCACCTCGCTCAATCGCGTCAAGGAATGGTCGAAGCAGAACCTCACTCTGCGCGAGATCGCTCGCAAGCTCGCCAACAGCGGTTCGGTGCCGACCGTCGTCGGCACGCCCAACCAGATCGCCGATCAGCTGCAGGACTGGTTCGAGGCAGGTGCCGCCGACGGCTTCAACCTGATGTTCCCGCTGCTCCCGGAGGATTGGGTGAATTTTGCCGAGCAGGTCGTGCCGGAACTGCAGCGCCGCGGCGTATTCCCCACCGAATATGCGCCGGGGACGCTGCGTGACCGTTTCGGCCTGGCTCGGCCGGCCAACCGCTTCGCCGAACAGCGCGACAATGTGCGCGCCGTATCCTGACTTGGGGCAACTGATATGACCGCAGCGCCAAAACTTCAGCCCCGCGAAGCCACGGCTCCGCAGCTCATCAATGTTCTGCACAGCCCCAAGCGCATTCGGGTCAAATTCGCCGGCCGCACCATCGCCGACAGCCGCAACGTCCTGGTGCTGCGCTCCAACCATTTTCTGCCGATCTATTTCTTCCCGGCCTCCTCGGTGGACCGCTCGCTCTTGGAGCCGTCCGAGCATCGCCAGCCGCATCCAGTCGGCGGCGAAACCACCTATTGGGACCTGGAGACGGGATCGAAAGCTTCTCCCAATGCGGCCTGGTCGCTTGTCGCGCCGCCGGATGAAAGCCTGTCGCCACTGGCCGGCCGCATCGCCTTCACCTGGAAAGCGGTCGACCAATGGTTCGAGGAGGAGGAAGAAGTCTTCGTCCACGCCCGCGATCCATACGCACGCATCGATGTGCTGCAGAGTTCAAGCCACGTCCAGATCTGGTTCGACGGCGAACTGATCGCCGACAGCCATCGCCCGGTGCTTCTGTTCGAAACGCATCTGCCGACGCGTTTCTATTTGCACCCGGACGATGTCAGGCTCGACCGGCTGACCGCTTCGGACAGCACGACGCGCTGTCCCTACAAGGGCATCGCCTCCTACTGGTCGGGCCGGCGCGCCGACGGCTCGGTAAGCCCCGATGTCGCCTGGAGCTACCGCGATCCCATTGCCGAAATGCCCAAGATCAGGGGCCTCATCGCCTTTTACCCGCAAGCCGTCGACCGCATCCATCTCGACGGCGAACCAGTCGCTTAAGCCATTCAACAGTCATTTCAGACAGGGGTTTCAAAATGACCAAACGCAACGACATCGATACGCTTCGCAATCTGTCCGGCGACATCTGGAACGTCGCCGTCGATGAGCACCAGGCCGGCTTCCTCAAGCGCCGCGATCTGCTGAAATACGCAGCCTTGATCGGCCTCACCGGCTTTGCCGCCTCGCAGGGACTTGCTGGTTTCGGCACGGCGCGCGCTGCCGGCGCCGGCGGCACGGTCCGCGTTGGGCTCGGACAGCCGACCAAGGCGATCGATCCCGTCTCCATCACCGATCCGGCCAGCATCGGCGTCATCAGCCAGGTCGGCGAATATCTCATCCTCGACGATCCCAAGGACGGTCTGCAGCCCAAGCTCGCTCTGTCGTGGGAGGCCGACGAGACCGCCAGCCGCTGGACCTTCAAATTGCGGCCGGGCGTAAAATTCCACGACGGCCGCACCGTCACCGCCAAGGATGTGGTGGCGAGCTTCGAGCGGCTGGTCGATCCGGCCAGCGGTTCGTCCGCTTTGTCGGCCTATAAGGGCATCCTGTCCAAGGGCGGCGCCAAGGTCGTCGACGACCAGACAGTCGCCTTCGATCTCGACGGGCCCAACAGCAACTTCCCCTTCTATGTCTCGTCCGACGTCTACAATGCCGTCATCCTGCCGGCCGACTATGCCGGCGATTTCGAGAAGAATTTCAACGGCACCGGCCCGTTCAAGCTCGAATCCTTCCGCCCCAAGCAGGGCGCCAGCTTCGTGCGCAACCCTGACTATTGGGGCGACAAGGCGCTGCCCGACCGCGTCGAAATCAAGTTCTTCGACGACGAGCAGGCGCAGGTGCTGGCGCTGCAGGCCGGCCAGCTCGACGTCATCCCGAGCACGACCCGGCTGGAATTGGCGATCGAGGGCAATCCCAACTTCAAGCTGCTCAGCGTGCAGGCAAGTTCGCATGACGAGGTGCATCTGAGGACCGACCAGGCGCCGTTCACCGACAAGCGCATCCGCCGCGCCTTGGCGCTCACCATCGACCGCGAGGCGGTGGTCAAGGGCTTGCTCAAGGGCCGCGCCATCATCGGCAACGACACCCCGTTCGCGCCGATCTTCCCCTCGGCCGATCCGTCGGTACCGCAGCGCAAGCAGGACATCGCCGAGGCCAAGCGCCTGCTTGGCGAGGCCGGCGTGCCGAACGGCTTCCCGGTGACGCTGACCACCGAGCGCGCCTATGACATTCCCGATTATGCGGTGCTGATCCAGAACTTCGCCAAGAAGGCCGGCATCGACATCAAGCTCAACGTGCTGCCGCAGGACGCCTATTATGGCTCGGCGAAGTTCGGCTCGTCGCCATGGCTCGATTCCAATCTCGGCATCACCGATTTCGGACATCGCGGCACGCCCGACATCTTCCTCAACGCGACGCTGAAGAGTTCGGGCGCCTGGAACGCCGCGCATTTCAACAACCCGGCCTATGACGGGCTGCTGCTCGAATACGGCAAGGCCCGCGACCTTCAGGCGCAACGCCTTGCCGCGGGCAAGATCCAGACCTTGCTGCTGGACGAGACGCCGCTGATCATCAGCTACTTCTCGCAATACAGCCGCATCGTCTCGTCGAAGGTCGAGGGCGTCCGCTTCACGGCGATCTCGCATCTGCTGCTCGACCGCGTGACGTTCGCCCAGGCATGATTGCGAGACGTCCAGCCACTCCGGGCACTAAAATCCGATGCTGACCGGCCGCACTGTGTCGGCGCGGGCAGCCTCGCTTCTGCTCACGCTGTGGCTGGTCAGCATGCTGGTATTCTTCGCCGGGCAGGTTCTGCCCGGCGATGTCGGTCGCCTCATGCTCGGGCCGTTCGCCGATGCCGAGGCCGTCGCGGCGCTGAACAGGCAGCTCGGCGCCGACCAGCCGGTGCTCGTGCAATACTGGCACTGGTTCAGCAGCGTGCTGTCAGGCGATTTCGGCACCTCCCTGTCGCTGCGTCTGCCGGTGGCGCCCTTCGTTCTGGAAAGCCTCAAGCGCTCGGCGGCCCTTGCCGGAATTATCCTCGTCTTTCTGCTGCCGCTGGGCATCGGCGCCGGCATCGTCGCCGGTCTCAACCAGGGCCGCTTTATCGACCGCCTGATCGTACTCGCCGGCGTGTCCTTCGGCATCGTCCCGGACTTCGTCTCCGGCCTGCTGTTGCTCATCGTCTTCGGCCTGTGGCTGAACTGGTTCCCGATCACCGGCGCTGCTCCCGATGGCGCCGGGCTGTGGGTCAGTGGCTATTATCTGATCCTGCCGGCGCTGCCGCTGGTGCTGAACCTTGCCGGCTACATCACCCGCATGACGCGGGCCGGCGTGATCGAGGCGCTGGCCGCCGACTATACGCGCACCGCCGTCCTGAAAGGCCTCGAGCATCGCGAAATCCTCATCCGGCACGTGCTGCGCAATGCGCTGACGCCGACCATCGCCGTGCTCGCGACGCAGACCGGTTACATGCTTGGCGGGCTGGTGGTCATCGAAGCGCTGTTCGGCATACAGGGTCTCGGCAATCTGGTGCTCAACGCCGCCAAGTCGCGTGACTTCCCGATGCTCGAAGCCGGCGTGCTGGTCATGGCGACCATCTTCGTGCTGTCGGCCGCGGCAGGCGATCTCGTGAATGCCTTGCTCGATCCGCGGCAGCGCCGCCGTGTCTCGCCATGATGGAACTGATGGAATTGCCGGAGCGCCGTACGCTGGGCTGGCGGGCAGCAAGTCGCATCCGCGAGACTGTTTCGCAGCTGCCGCCCTCGGTCATCGTCGGGTCGTTGCTGCTGTTGTTCTGGGTCGGCTGCGCCGTGTTCGGCAGCCTGTTTGTGCCTTACGACCCCTATGCCGAGGATTTCCTGGTCATGCTGGCACCGCCCGACGCCGCGCACTGGTTCGGCACCGACCAGCTCGGCCGCGACGTGCTGTCGCGCATCGTCGTCGGCTCGCGCGACATCCTGCTGGTCGCGCCGGCGGCAACCCTGCTCGGCGTTGCCGCCGGCAGCGTGCTTGGGCTCGTGCTCGGCTATTTCGACGGGCTGGTCGACGCCATCGGTGCCAGGCTGCTCGACACGCTGATGGCCTTTCCCTTCATCGTTCTCGTCACCATGACGCTTGTCGCGCTCGGGCCGTCCAACCTCACCGTCATCCTGGTGATCGGCATCGCCTATGCCCCGCTGGTGGCACGGACGGTGCGTGCCGCCGTGCGCGAACAGCGCGACCGCGACTATGTCAGCGCCGCCCGCCTCGGCGGCGAGAGCGCTCTTGCCATCATGTTCCTCGAGATCCTGCCCAATGTCAGGGAAACCATCCTCATCGAGCTGGTCACAAGGCTTGGCTACGCCTTCTTTTCGATCGCCACGCTGAGCTTCCTCGGCCTCGGCATCCAGCCTCCCTCAGCCGATTGGGGACTGGCGGTCGCCGACGGCTACGGCTTCCTGACCGGCGGCAAATGGTGGGTGGTGATCTTCAACTCGGCGGCCATCGTTTCGCTTGTCATGGCAACCAATCTGATCGCGCAAGGCATGGGCGCCTTCGAAAACAGCGATCGGTGAAGAGCGCAACGCTCAGCAAAGCTGACGCGCAATCGCGGACCGTGCGCTAAAATCATTCCTCGTGATTCGGCTCTGACAGGGCCTCAAAGCAAGGAACGGCATGAGCAAGGCCCTCATTACATTCGCATTGGTCGCGGTGCTCACCGCATTGCTCATGGCGCTCAGCCTGGCGGTGGCCAGGCACGGCTATCCCTATGGCGCGATCGGCGTGCGGCGGCTGGACGGTATTGCCGATGCCGGCTCGTTCCTGCCGCTCGCCGCCGTCTACTTCTTCGGCGCTATGCTGATGATGATCCTGCCGATCCGGGCCGCCGGCATCGTCTTGACCCATGCGGCGGATGCGCTGTTCTGGGCGGTGATTGCCCTGTTCGCCACAATTGTCGGCTGTCTCGTCGCGCGCTGGGCTTTTGGCCAGAGCAGCGTGCTGTGGGCGCTGCTGAACTGGCGCTTCCTGTTCGCCGCGGCCATCGTCGGCTGCCATTTCACCATGAACGAGCTGCGTCGCAACATCCTGCTCAGAAGCCTGTTCTTCGTCATCTTCGCCGCGGCGACGCTGGCTTGCCTGTTCTGGACTTTTCCGACCTGACAGGGCCGCTTCATATTGTCCATCTTGAGGCCGCGGCTTTCATAGCCGCGCGCCATCGGCTATCCAGTCCGCAGCCAGATTTCAGCCCTCACAGTGTCGTCATTTGTCTGATAAATGCTTCAGGCATACGGCACCCCCAGCGAACCAATACAAGGAAACCGCGACATGAGCCTGTTTCGTAAAAATCTGATCGATGGCGAGTGGGTGGGCGAGGCCGGCTCGCGCAACATCAATCCCTCGAACACGGGCGATGTCGTTGGCGAATATGCCTCGGCCGGCGCCGAGCAGGCAAAGCAGGCCATCGCGGCGGCCAAAGCCGCCTTCCCGGCCTGGTCGCGCTCGGCGCCGCTGGTGCGCCACGCCGTGCTGAAAAAGGCCTCGGACGAGATCATGGCGCGCAAGGACGAGATCGGCCGCGCGCTGTCGCGCGAAGAGGGCAAGACGCTGGCCGAGGGGATTGGCGAGACCATCCGCGCCGCCCAGATCTTCGACTTCTTCGCCGGCGAGACGCTGCGCCTGTCGGGTGAATTGGTGCCCAGCGTGCGCCCGGGCGTCGGCGTCGAGATCACCCGCGAAGCTGTCGGTGTCGTCGGCATCATCACACCGTGGAATTTCCCCGTCGCCATTCCCACCTGGAAGATCGCGCCGGCGCTCGCCCACGGCAACACCATCGTCTTCAAGCCGGCCGAATTGGTGCCGGAGAGCGCCTGGACCATCGTCGACATCTTGCACCGCGCCGGCCTGCCGAAAGGCGTGCTCAATTTGGTCATGGGCAAGGGCTCGGTGGTCGGCCAGGCCATGCTCGACAGCCCCGACCTCAACGCCATCACCTTCACCGGCTCGGTCGGCACCGGCAAACGCGTGGCCGCGGCAAGCGTCGAGCACATGCGCAAGTTCCAGCTCGAAATGGGCGGCAAGAATCCGATGGTCGTGCTCGACGACGCCGACCTCGCCACGGCGGTCGAGTGCGCCATCAACGGCGCCTATTTCTCGACCGGCCAGCGCTGCACGGCCTCGTCGCGCCTGGTGGTGACCGAAGGTATTCACGACCGCTTCGTTGCCGCGCTCAAGGAGCGTCTGGAAAAACTCATCATCGGCGATGCGCTCGATGCCAAGACCCAGATCGGGCCCGTCGTCGATGCGAGCCAGCTGAAGCAGGACGAGGATTACATCGCTATCGGCAGCCAGGAAGGCGCCAACCTTGCCTTCGGCGGCGAGCGGCTCGATCGCGAAACGCCCGGCTTCTACCTCCGGCCGGCGCTGTTCACCGAGAGCACCAACGCCATGCGCATTTCGCGGGAAGAAATCTTCGGCCCGGTAGCCAACGTCATTCGCGTCAAGGACTATGACGAGGCGCTTGCGGTTGCCAACGACACGCCATTCGGCCTGACCTCCGGGATATGCACCTCTAGCCTCAAGCATGCCACGCATTTCCGGCGCAATTCCGAGGCCGGCATGGTGATGGTCAATCTGCCGACCGCCGGCGTCGATTTCCACGTCCCGTTCGGTGGCCGAAAGGGATCGAGCTACGGCCCGCGCGAGCAGGGCCGCTATGCCGCGGAGTTCTACACCACGGTGAAGACAGCCTATACATTCGCCGGCTGATCGACGGGTGACCCGATGGCAGCGGCGAAAGAGGACCTGACCTGGCTCAACCCGCCGCCGCACCATGCCTTCGGCGATGGCATCGTGCATGTGCGCACCGCCGGGGAAACCGACTTCTGGCGCGAAACCTTCTACGGTTTCTGGCGTGACAATGGCCATTTCCTGTATCGGCCGGTCGAGGGTGACTTCAGCGCCGAAGTCACGGTCAAGGGCGACTACAAGGTGCTCTACGACCAGGCCGGGCTGATGCTGCGGCTGAGTGAAACGCACTGGATCAAGGCCGGCATCGAATACACCGACGGGCTGGCTTACATTTCGGTGGTGGTCACCAACGACACCTCGGACTGGTCGCTGCTCAGCATTCCCACCGGCCCCGACGGCGTGCGCATCCGGCTGACCCGCCATGCCGAGGCGATCCGCATCCAATATCTTGATACCACCGATGGCAAGTGGAAGCCGGTGCGGCTGGCTTATTTCCCGATCTCCAAATCCGTCGATGTCGGCATGATGTGCTGCTCGCCGCAGCGCGAAGGGTTTGAGGTAACATTCTCCGGCTTTACTGTCGGCCCGCCGATTTCCAGGCAACTGCACGACTGACGCAATATCGATGGCGGACTAACCGTCTGCCCGATGCTGGAAGAACTGCAAAAACAGCTCCCGTTCGGTGGTTATGTCGAGCTTCTCGTAGATGCGGCGGCGGTGGTTCTTCACCGTGCCGACGGCGATGCCGAGCCGTTCCGCGATGTTGGCGGTCGGATGTCCCGCCAGGATCAACTGCACCAATTCCCGCTCGCGCAGCGACAGCTCCGGCCACAGGCTCGCCGGGATGGTCGGCTCCTGCCGGGGCGAGGCGCCGGGGCCGGTCGGCGCCGATGTGCGGGAGAACTCGGTGCCGCGCGCCTTGATGTCGAGCGCATGCAAGGCCTCGAACACCGGCAGCCGCTCGTCCAGCAGGGCGATCTCGCTCTCCTTGAAGGTGGAGGTCGAGCGGTCGAGGAAGATGCCGAGGCACCAGTCGCCGCCATCGGCCAGCATGATGCCGACCTCATCGCAGATTTCCGACTGCGCCAGGAAGCCGGCTATGTACTGGCCGCGCTTGGCCTCGTCATCGGCAAGCCGCTTCAGCGGCAGGATGCCCAGCCTCTGCTCACGCCGCCACGAAGCATAGAACGGGTCGAAGACGTAGTAATTGTCGAGATAGCGCCGGACCATCTCGTCGGAGAAGCGCCGGTGCTTGATGAATTCCGGCGTCTGCGTCGCCGAATATCGGGTCACGGTGACGAGATCGTGCTCGATGTCGGCGCCGATCAGGTCAATCAGGCAGTCGACATGCCTGTCCGTACCGGTGGCGGCAATCGCCCTGGCGAGCGGCCCCCAGATATTGCCCATGCGCATGCCCTTTTCTCGGCGATCCCGGTCCGGCGGACATTGTGTCTTTTGGCATATGGCGCAAGGCCGCCCAAGGAATCTAGCTTGAGCCATCCTACAGCAATCCTGAGGCGACCGTGACCCAACCCAACCTCACCAGCCCCATCGTCGGCAATCCAATCGTCATCGGCATCGACGCCGGCGGCACCATGACCGACACGATCCTTGTCGACCAGGACGGCCACTTCAAGATCGGCAAGTCGGCAACCACGCCGAAGAACGAGGCCGAAGGCTTCCTCGCATCGGCCGAAGACGCGGCCGACGCCTGGGGCATCTCGCTGGAGCAGCTGTTCTCCGGCGTCAACGTCGTGCTCTATTCCGGCACCGGCATGCTCAACACACTGTTGTCGCGCACCGGGCGCCGGCTTGGCCTGATCACCACCAAGGGTCTGGAAGACATGATCCTGATGGGTCGCGGCCTGCAGGCCTGGGCCGACTATTCCTATGCCGACCGGCTGCATGCGGTGACCCACCATCATCCCGATCCGCTGGTGCCGCGTCGTCGCACCCATGGCGTCACCGAGCGCATCGACCAGTTCGGCGACATCGTGCTGCCGCTCTACGAGCATGAAGTCGCGATTGCGGCCAGGAAGCTGATTGCCGACAAGGTCGAGGCGATCTGCATCATGACCATCTTCTCGCACGTCAATCCGGTGCACGAAAAGCGCATCGCCGAGATATGCCGCGAGGAGGTGCTGAAAGCCGGCGCCGACATCCTCATCTACACCAGCCACGAGGTCCGCCCGGTCATCCGCGAACAGTCGCGGCTGAACTCGGTGCTGATCGAAGCCTACGCGACGTCGCGCGGCCGCAAGCAGCTTAGGGGTATCGAGGACGTTTCGAAAAAATACGGCTTCAAATACGGCGTGCAGACGCTGCTGTCCTTTGGCGGCCTGACCTCAATCAACCATCCGCGCCTGCACGAAACCATGATTTCCGGCCCGATCGGCGGTATTCTCGGCGCGGCCTATGTCGGCAAGCTCATCGGCAACGACTCCCTGATCTGCTCGGACATGGGCGGCACCTCCTTCGACATGGGCGTCATCTCGCGCGGCCAGACGCGGATCGAGAACGAGCCGCTGATGGACCGTTTCAAGCTCAACGTGCCGACGCTGCATCTCGACACGATCGGCGCCGGCGCCGGCATGATCCTCAAGGTCGACCCGCTGACCAAGAAAGTCTCGCTCGGGCCGGAAAGCGCCGGCTCCGACCCCGGCCCCATCTGCTTCGCCAAGGGCGGCACTGAACCCACCATCGCCGATTGCGACGCCATACTAGGCCGCCTCAACCCGTATTATTTCCTCGGCGGCAAGGTCGTCTTGCAGGTCGAGAAGGCGCGCAAAGCGTTTGAGGAAAAATGCTCCAGCATCCTTGGCGTCGGTGTCGAGGAGGCTGCCGAAGGCATGATCGACATGCTGGAAGACGATGCCAACAACGCGCTGCGCCGGGTCATCTCCGGCCAGGGCATCCATCCCTCGGAATTCACGCTGCTGTCCTATGGCGGCTCGGGTCCGCTGCATCTGGCCGGCTGCTCCAGGGGCATCGGCTTCAAGGACATCATCACCTTCCAGTTTGCCGCCGCCTTCTCGGCCTTCGGCTGCACCACCGCCGATTTCATGCGTCGGCATTCGGTCTCGACGCAGCACGACATCGGCGCCCGCGCAAGCGATGACGAGCTGCTCGCTTTCGGCAAGAAGGTCACCGACGTCTGGAATGATCTCACCAAGGCGGCGGTCGACGAGATGATCAGCGACGGCCATATCAGAGACAAGATCAAGACCGTGCCGTTCCTGATGATGCGCTACACCGGCCAGCTCGAGGATGTCGAGGTCATGGCACCGCTTGCCGAGGTCAATTCGGCTGACGACATGCGTAGGGTCATCGACGAGTTCGAGGCGGTCTACGCCAAGGTCAACCATCGCGTTTCGCGCTATGGCGAAGCCGGCTTCACCATCACCGAGCTCGGATTGATCGCCACCGCCGACAAGGTCAAGCCGGTGCTCTTGAAGCGCCGGCTCGGCAAGTCGGCCCCGGCAGCAGCGCACAAGGGCGCGCGCGAGGCCTATATCGGGGGACGCTGGCACAAGGCCAATCTCTACGAGATGGACCTACTGCAGCCCGGCCATGAGGTGATCGGTCCGGCCATCATCGAACATCCCGCCACCACGCTCGTTGTTCACCCGCAGGACCGTGTCCACGTCGATGAGTGGACGCTGCTGCATTACACCCATTCTTGAAAGGGCACCGCCATGTTGGACAAACCTGCCTCGGCTCTGCGCCTTCGCGAACGGCTGCTCGATTCAGAACGGCTGATGGAACAGACCGGCTGCTATGACGGCATCACCGAGCTCACGCTACGCAACCAGGACCCGCTGAAATTCGAGACGCTGCACACCAAGCTGCGCGCCTATTGCGTCTCGGCCCGCGAAATGGCCCGCCGCATCTCGGCCTCGCCCGGCGTGCGCGAAGTCGGCGAAATGGTGGTGGCGATCTATACGCCCGAGGGCGATGCGATCGCGCTGTCCAACGGCATCATGGTCCACGTCCACACGATGAGCCGCTTCATCAAATGGATGATCAAGAACAATTACGAGGAAAACCCGAAGATCCGCGAAGGCGACATCTTCGCCAACAACGATGCCTTCATCGGCACCGTGCAGGTGCCCGACGTCATGGACGTGGTGCCGATCTTCCATGAAGGCACGCTGGTCGGCTGGGCCGGTGCGGTCTGCCACGAGCTCGAAGCCGGCGGCATCACGCCCGGCGGCGACGTCTGCCTGGCGCAGGAGCGCTTCACCGAAGGCCTGTTCGTCTGCGCCGAAAAGATCGGCGAGAATGACGAGATCCGCCGCGACTACGTCATCCGCTGCGAGCGCAATCTGCGCATGCCGATCTACTGGGTGCTCGACGAGAAGGCCAAGGTCGCCTCCTTCATCGACATGCGCGAAAGCGTCAAGCAGCTGATCTCCGAGATCGGCCTCGACTACTGGATGAAGGTGTCGAAGGAGTTCATCGAGGAGGGCCGTCGCGCCCAGCTCGCCCGCACCTGCCAGCTCACCGTGCCCGGCATCTATCGCGGCCACACCTTCTACGGCCATGTCACGGCGGGCAAGCCCGGCTTCCAGCTGCTTGGCGATCCCGACTGGCTCTACAACATCCCGATCGAGATGGAGATCACCACCGACGGCAAGATCACCATGGACTTCGAGGGCACGCAGCCCTGGGGCTACCATTCGATGAACTGCACGCCGGCCGGCATGGATGGAGGCATGTTCGTCACCTTGACCCAGCACATGAACTTCGAAGGCCTGGTCAATGACGGCGCCTGGATGGCGACCGAGCTGAAGCTGCCGCACGGCACCTGGACCAACCCCGACAATGAGATGGTGGCGACCGCCACATCCTGGGCGCTGCTGCTGCCGGCCTATGGCGTGTTCCAACGCCTTTTGTCGCGCGGCTTCGTCGCGCGCGGCTTCGTCGAGGAAGCCTTCGTCGGCCAGGTCAACAGCCCGATGATCGAGATGGGCGGCGAAAGCCAGTACGGTACGCCGTTCGGCATGGCGCATTTCGAATGCGCCGCCGCCGGCTCCGGCGCGCTGGCCATCGCCGATGGCCTCGACACCGCCTATGTCGGCTGGAATCCGGAATCCGACATGGGCAACATCGAGGTCTGGGAACAATCGATGCCGATGGTCTATATCGGCCGCTCGATCGTCCCCAATTCGGGCGGCGCCGGCAAATATCGCGGCGGCTGTTCCTTCGTCTCGACCTGGCTGATCAACAAGACCTCGCACCTGCGACTGCACACTTCGGAACACTCCTCGCGGGTATTCGACAATGGCGGCATGTGCGGCGGTTATCCCGCGCCGACCTGCCAGAAGCATCGCGCGGTGCGCAACTCCAACATCCACGAACTGGCGGCAAAAGGCGAACCGCTCGCGCATGCCCCAGGTATCGATCCGCATGTCTCCGACTACGAGAAGAACATCGGCGGCGACCATGCCGTGGTCGAAGGCCCCTACATCACCTCGCCGCACAAGTCGGGGGACATCTTCAGCCATTCCTACAATGGTGGCGGCGGCTACGGCGAGGTGCTGGAGCGCGATCCGGTCAAGACCGCCTGGGATGTCGAGAACGGTTTTCTCACCCGCCAGGCGGCGATCCAGATTTTCGGCATCGTGCTGAAGGACGACGCCGAGGGTTATCCGGTTGCCGATATCGACGCCACCGTCGAACGTCGTGCCGCCATGCGCAGAGAGCGTCTGGCCAAGGCGATCCCGGTTTCGGACTGGATCGCTGCCGAACGCGGCCGTGTCGAGAAGGCCGACTTCGCGCCCGAGGTGAAGAAAATGTATGCCAGCGCGATCAAGCTATCGTCGCGCTTCACCAGGGATTTCAGTGATTTCTGGACCGTCGACGCCAGATCGATCTTCATGCCGGGAGCAAAGCCATGACCTCGTACAGCAAGGAAGTCCTCGGCGATCTCTCAGCCGGCAAGCTGCCCTGGCCGCAGACAAAGCGCATCATGAGCGCCTACAAGGACGACGACCGCTTCTTCAAGATGCTCGCCGTCTATCAGGACCGTGTCGCATGGAAGGACCCGATCCTGCTGCCGGTCTCGGATCACCTCTTCATCTGCCAAAGCGGCGATGAACGGATCACCCGCTGCGAATGCGGCCACTCCTTCGGCGACTACCGCAAGAACTGGAAGCTCAAGGCCGCGATCAACGTGCGAAACACCGAGGAAGCGCTGCGCGAGATCTATCCCAACAGCGATATTCCCGATCCGCAATGGATGGAAATTCGCGAATTCATCTGTCCACAATGCGGCACCATGCACGAAGTGGAAGCGGCGGCGCCGGGCTACCCGATCGTCCATGATTTCGAGCCAGATCTCGAAGGCTTCTACCGCGAGTGGCTGGGCAAACCGCTTTAGCGAAACTCGATGTTACGGTCGCGTCGCCGGCAAGGTAGCGCTCCTAGCCGGCGACGGACTATGAATAAACGCATCGTACGTCGCATCGGAGACTGCCCCATGACAGACCTTTCCGGCCGCAGCGCCATCGTCACCGGCGGGTTTTCCGGCATGGGTTTCGCCATTGCTACGGCCCTGGCGCAAGCCGGCGCCAATGTCGCCGTCGGCTCCTACATCGCGCCCGCCGGCGCCGACAGATCCGACGCCGCCTACTATCCCGGCGCCGATGAACTCGAGGGCGTGCGGTTGGCCCTGTCGGCACACGGCACCAGGGTTTGTGCCGCCCATCTCGATGTCCGCGACAGCGAGGTGACCAACCGGTTTGCAGCCGACGTGCAGGCCGCCATCGGCCCGGCCGACATACTGGTCAATGCCGCGGGCACCACCGCCGAACAGCCGGTCTGCGGCCATTCCGACGCGCTGTGGGACAAGATCGTCGACACCAATCTCAGCGGAGCGTTCCGCGTCACCCGAGCCGTGCTGCCCGGCATGATCGAGCGCGGCTGGGGCCGTATCGTCAACATCGGCTCGACGGCGGCTTCCGTCGGCTGGAAGGACAACCCGGCCTACTGCGCCTCGAAGGCCGGGCTGCTCGGCCTTACCCGCTGCGTGGCGCTGGAAGGCGCCGCGCACGGTGTCACTTGCGTCATGATCAGCCCGACCTGGGTCGAGACCGAACTGATGCGCCGCAACGTGGCGCAGGTCGTCGAGCGTGAGGGCAAGGGCAGAACCGCCGAGGAAGCGATGGCCGAGATCGCCAAGGGCAATCCCCAGCAGCGCATGCTGCAGCCGCAGGAAATCGCGGCTCTAGCCGTGTTCCTGTGCTCGGATCTGGCCAAGGGCATCACCATGGAAAACATCCAGGTCACCGGCGGAGCGCTGTGGTAGCGGCCACAGTTTGAATTTTCGAACGAGCGAGCCGCATTAACGCCATTTGTCGGTTGCATGGTCGTTTTGGCCCTGCCTGCGGCAACTTTACCCCTCGCGGCAAATTTACCATTGAGTGACAGGCGATAGAGGTTATATTGTGCACTGCACAATGGATGCCCGCTGATCGGGGTCCGGCAAGGGCGGGTTCCGGCGGTCGCGCATGACGCAGAAAAGCCGACCATGGGCGCTTCAGCCCAGCCGAAAGGCGGCAGCATGAGAAATCCGGTACGGATATGAAGATCCCGAAATCCATTCTGATCGATCCGGACAACAACAAGGCCTATGCCGCCTTCGCCGTTGCGGTGTCGGTCTTTGCCTTCGCCTACTCCACCAATTTCGGCCAGATCCTGATCCTCGCCTACTATCTGGTATGGCTGCCGCTGCTGTTCGTCGATTACCGGCGTTTCGCCCGCGATCTCTCCAGCGCCTGGCTGCCGCTGCTGTTTGCGGCCTATGTCTGCCTGTCGCTGTTCTGGTCGCAAGCGGCCGGCACCAGCGCGCGGGCGGGGCTGCAATATTTCTCCCACATGCTGTGCGCCTACATCGCGGCGCGCACCATCAGCACGCGCACGCTGGTGCTGGGCTCGCTGATCGGCATCTTCATCGTGCTGCTGTATTCGCTGAAGGTTGGCGCCTATGCGCTCGACACTATCGACGGCACCACCAATTTCGTCGGCGCCTTCGGGTCCAAGAACCAGATCGGCTTCTTCGCCTCGCTCGGCATCTTCTTCTGCTTCGCTTTTCTGGCCTTCTACCGGCGCAACTGGATGAGCTTCGTCTGGACCGCGCCGATCATCCTGCTGTCGGTCTATATGCTGGCGATCGCCCACTCGGCGACGTCGGTCGCTTCGCTTCCGGCGGTGATCGGTGTCGTTGCCTTGCTTGCCATGAGCAAGGTTCTGTCACGCCGGTACCGCCGCGTGCTGTTCGTCATCGGCGCTACGGCGCTGGTGAGCGGTGTGATGGCTGCGCTGAACCTTGGCCTGCTCGATGTCGTGCTCGGCATCTTCGGCAAGGATTCGACGCTGACCGGCCGCACCTATCTCTGGGAACAGGGCTGGGCCGCCGCGCAGCAGCGTCCGGTGCTCGGTTATGGCTATGCCGCCTACTGGATCCAGGGTTTTGCCGATCCGGAACGGCTCTGGGCCGAGTTCTACATCTCCACCCGCACCGGCTTCCATTTCCACAACACCTATATCGAGACGCTGGTCGAGCTCGGCTTCATCGGCGTGACGATGCTGGCGCTGATCATCCTGCGCTCCTTCTGGGGCCATGTTTCGAAGGTGGTGTTCGGTGACTGGAGCGCCGATTCGGTGGTGCTCGCCGGCGCGGTCGGCATGATGCTGATCCGCTCCTTCTTCGAGGTCGAGATCCTCGGCCCCTATTTCATGGCCTCGTTCATCGTCTATTACGGCCTGTTCAAGCTGCGCCCGGTGCCGCTCGCCAGGGCAAGGCGGGCCTATGTTCCGGTGCCGGACGAGAACACCGCCAACGGCCGCATGCCGGCGCGCGTCTGACTTGCTTATCTCAGGCGACGGCGCGCTTGCGCAGCATCAGCCGCTGCAGGAAGCGGCGCAACGGCTCGTCATAGACGCGCGTGGCGATGTCGGCGATGACGATGACCGAAACCGCCATGACGATGCCGAACCAGGGATGATGCGCGAACGGGTCGATCGCTGCGGCCTTGCCCGCCCCGGCGATGATCATCAGCAGCGGCGTGTGGATGATGTAGATCGGGTAGGAAATCCGCCCCAGCCAGCCATAGAGGCCTGACAGGCGCGGCGCCGTCGGCGCAATAGTGCCGACCACCACCAGCGCCGGGAAAACAAAGACGACGCAGGCGAGATCGTAGGCGACGCGCGCGCCGCCGACCGGCGCGATGGCAAAGACAACGAGCGTCAGTGCGATCGCGGCCTCTATCCACCAGCCGCGCCGCAGAAAGCCGAGCCCGCTTTGATAGCGTGTCATGGACCGGCAAAGCAGCACGCCCAGGAAGAACGAGAAACAGACGCGTGGCAGGCCGCTGATGATAGTCGATCCGGTCATGCCGAAGTCGAGGGTGCCGGCAATGATAGAGACGACCACCAGCAACACCAGACTGACGGCGATGAGCGTGCTCAGCACGCGTTTCGTCAGCAGGAAGAAGACGGCGACATAGGCGATGTTGACGATCAGCTCGAAGAACAGCGACCACGACGCGGGGTTGAGCGGAAAGATCGTGTGATGGGCATCGCTGACCAGCGGGATGAAGAACATGCCGGTCGTCAGCATGGTGCCGATCTCGGAGATCGGCATGTATTCCGCCGGAATCAGCCGGTTCTTGACGATGAGATAGAAGAAACCGAGCAGCGTGCCGGCGAGGTAGAGCGGGTAGAGGCGTATCAGGCGGATCGCCAGGAACGTGCCGAAGCCCATGCCGTTTTCGATCTTGCGGTCATAGGCATGCGCGATGACGAAGCCGCTGAGCAGGAAGAACAGGTCGACGGCCAAATAGCTCGACGGCAGCACCTTGCCGGCGGCCAGGAACGGCGAGAAGTGGTAGAGCATGACGCTGATCGCCGCGACGCCGCGGATGGCATCGAGATTGAGGTAGACGTGGCGCGGTGCGGCGGGCTGCATGGAATGCCTTCAAGCGGTCAAAAAACGGAAGTTCCCGCCCGCACCCTGGCGCGAACGAGCCGAACTGGTTCCTCCCGCCTCTATCGCGCGGGCCTCGCCGAGCGAGCCCGAGCGCTAGAGCAATTCCGGGAAAAGTGGGAAACGGTTTTCCGTCCGGAATTGCTCCAAACAAACAGGTTACTGGCTGGCCGTCGGCGCCAGCTTCACCTTGATGACGTCGCCCGGCAGCACCGGCGTATCTTCCTTGGCGTCGATCTCGCTGGTCTTGCCGTCCGTCACGCGCACCAGCGAATAGATGAGCGCCGGCTCTTCATTGTGGTTTGTGATGGCGGCGGTCGTGGCCGGGTCCGATGCCTGGGCCATCAGGCCCTGTTGCATGTTGACCCTGAGTGCGGCTTCGTTGAGGTCTGCTTCGACCTGCTGCCGGTCGGCGGCAAGTCTCGAGTTCAACGTGTTCTGGGCATCGATGGCATCCTGCGTCGCCTTGCTGACCGACTGCTTGGCGGTGAGGATCGCCGTCTCATAGTCCAGGATCTTGCCCTGCAGATCGGTGACCGACTGTTGCGAGGAAAGCAGGCGTGCGTTGGCGACCAAGCCCTTTTGCGCCAGCGGACCGATACTGTCCGCCTGCTGCTGCGCCAGGTCGACCTGCTTTTGCTGGTTGACGATCTTTTTCTGCAGCGCCTCGATTTCGGACTGCAGGACCCCTTTCAGATCGTCAAGCGCCTGCAGCTTCAGCTTCAACGCTTTCTGGTCGGAGATCAGGATCTGCATTTCGTCGGCGACGATTGTCGCCAGGCGCGGGTCGCCCTCGACTTCCTTAGGCGCCTCGAAACTCTCCTTGCCGGCGAGATCGGCATCGATGCGGGCACGCTTGACGATCAACCGCACGCGCTGGTCGTCATAAATGTCGAAATTGCCCTTGGCGGTGATCAGATCCTTGCCGAGCTGGGTGCCGAAATCGGCGTTGCGCCGGATGCCGCCGGCGATGCTGATCGCCTTGAGCACGGTCAGCTCCGGCACATAGGGAAACTGGCCAGGGGTCTGGATCTCGCCCGAGATGTAGAACGGCCGGAACTGCACCATTTCCACCGAGGCTTCCGGCTTGTCCGACAAGGCAAGCTTGCGCTGCAGGGCGACGCTGATCGCGGCCGCAACCTCCGACGTGGTCTTGCCGGCGGCCGGCAGTTCGCCGACGAACGGCACCGACAAATTGCCGGCGGGGCCGACCGAATATTCGCCGTTTACCGCCGACCAGTCACGAAACGTGCCTTCCACCGTCTGCCACTCGGCGACGCGGATGTTGAGCTTGTCCTGCGAGCCAAGCCGGTACTCCTCGGCCATGGCTGGAACCGCGAGCGACAGTGCGAGGCACGTGGCGACGAGCCGTGCCGGCCGCATCGGGCCGGCAAGGCGAAAATACGCTGATATGTCTGTTTTCAACTGACGTTTCCGATCCGTTTTGGCCCCATCCGCCCGATAGGCCTGCTGCCGAGTGCCTCCTTCGGAACCTGGCAGAATACTATGGCTGCAATGCGAGACCGGCCCATCGCCGAATAGCTTTGGACCGGATTGGCTTCGGGCCGTGCCGGCCCGATTGCTGACCAGTTGCGGTCGGTCAGTAGGAACCGCGAGACATCCACACCGCAGGCACGGTCTTGAGGATGATGCGAACGTCTTCGAACAGCGACCAGTTCTCGACATAGTGACGGTCGAACGCGACGCGACTGTCATAGGAGACATCGTTGCGTCCGCTGACCTGCCAGAGCCCGGTCAGGCCCGGCCGCGACTTCAAATAATAGACCGCGGCGCTGCCGTAGATCTCAAGCTCGTCACGCACCACCGGGCGAGGCCCGACAAGGCTCATGTCGCCCTGCAGGATGTTGATGATCTGCGGCAGCTCGTCGAGGCTGAGCTTGCGCAGAACGGCGCCGACGCGGGTGACGCGCGGATCGTTCTTCAGCTTGCGGGTCGCGATCCATTCGGCGTTGGCTTCCGGATTGGCCGCGAGATAGGCGGCCAGCACACGTTCGCCGTCTTCGACCATGGTGCGGAACTTGAGGCAGGGGAAAATCCGCCCACCGCGTCCGATGCGCTTGTGGCCGTAGAAGATCGAGCCGCCGTCGGAAAGCTTGACCAGAAGGGCCACCATCAGGAACAGCGGGCTAAGCGCCACCAGGCCGACAAGTGAACCGAAAATATCGAAACTGCGCTTCAGCAGCCCGCCGATGGGTGGCGGAAAATCTACGCCGACATGCGAAAATGCCGCATTGGCCGACTTGGCAACGTCCCTCATGCAAAAGCTCCATACGTTGAACGGATGGTTTATGCCACGATACCAAAAAAATGCTGCAGCGCAACACACAATTTCCCATATGGCTGAAATAATCACGTCAGGATTTGACTAAATAATAAACGCTTCTTGCCAAAATTTTGCCCACTATGGCCGTTTTGTGACGAATAATCAGCAACCGTAGGAAATGTAATGCCTTTTTTCGGCGGGTTTTGGGCAAATCGTCCTTTGCCGCAGAGGGAACGGCTTTAACTGATTTTCGAATCACTGGCTTTGCTAAATTAATCAAGTAAAATACTAATCAACATTGTAGATTCTACTGTAGTATAAAGCGCATGACGAGTTAGGTCACCACCCCTGCGTGTGCATCGCAGCATGGCGGAGTCCAAGCCGCCGCCAAGCCGAAAATTATTGCTGGTTGCCCTTGCCGTCAGTTTCGCGCCTTAATAGAGTCGCAAATTATTCCTGTTAGAGTCTGGATGGGTTGGGAAGGCCGGAAGCAACCGGCCGAAAAAGAGCAGCTAAATAAGCTCGCATGGCGAATGGGGAGATACTCGGGTGGGTAAGTCATCGCTTTTGCATGCTCGGGCCGGTTGACGGGCCGCCGAACATGTCATTACCAAAATTCGTCATTGGAATGGTTTTCGCCCTCGCGATCGTGGTCGCGTGGTCCTATGTCGACGGTGCGACGGTCACCACAACGGTGCTTCGCGTCATCGGCTGCGCTGTCCTCATCCAAATCGGTTATTTCCTGCTGGTGTATGTGATGATCGCCAGGAGCGCGCCGACATCGGCCGACAGGGCTCGTGACGCCGAAAGAAGCCTCGGCGCCGACAAGGCGGTTGAAGGCGAGAAGCTCTCGGCGAGGCGCAGCGTGCATTGAACAGTCTGAAGGCACAAGGTCGGCCTCGGATCATCTTGCAGCCGGACTCAGCCTGCTTCGGCCGGCTCGGGTTCCGATTGCTCGCCTGAAAGCATTTTCGACAGGCGGCTGCCGGCCTTCGCTTTCAACCTCTGATATTGCCCGACTTCGACGATTCGTCCGTTTTCGACTGCAACCACCCAGTCGGCGAAGGCGATCATCGATGGCCTGTGCGCAATGGTCAGGATCGTCATCGATCCGCGCAAGCCGTCGATCGATTTGGCGATCAGAGACTGGTTCTGCCAGTCGAGCGCGCTGGTCGCCTCGTCGAGAATGAGCAGCGAAGGTTTGCGCAGCAGCGCGCGCGCCAGCGCGATGCGCTGGCGTTCGCCGCCCGAGAGCCGGACGCCGCGGTCGCCGACCACCGTGTCGAGCCGCAACTCCAGCCGCTCGACGAAGTCGGCGCCATGCGCAGCGCGCAGTGCAGTCCACAGCTCCGCGTCAGTGGCTTGCGGCGCGGCAAGGCGCAGATTGGCGGCGATCGTATCGTGCAGCAGGAACACGTCTTGCGGCACATACGCCACCTGGTCGCGCCAGCGCCGGCGATTGGCGGCGCCGATCTCGACGCCATCGGCCAGGATCTTGCCCTCGCTCGGTTCGAGCAGGCCAAGCAGCATGTCGGCAAGCGTGCTCTTGCCCGATCCTGACGGACCGATCAGCGCCGTTACCTTGCCGGCGGGAAGGCCAAAGGTCACATCGCTCACCACCGGCTTGCCGCCGGCCTCATAGGCAAAGGAGACGTTGCGGATGTTGAGCCCGACATCGAGCGACAGCTTGGCATCCGATTCGAGGTTTGCCGGCTCGCGTTCGGCATCGAAACGCGCCTGCATGTCGCGCATCGAGGCATAGGCCGGCAGGTTGATCAGCACCTGCTGCGCCTGCATTTGCATGTCCATGAAACGCGGCGCGATGCGCATGAACACCAGAAGCAGGACAACGATCTCGGCCAGCGAGAGGTTGAAGCGGACCAAAGCGACATAGATGAACAGGCTCAGACCAATGACGCTGGCGACCTGGAACAGAGCGGTGCCGATGGTGCTGTTGCGGACATAGTTGATGTTGTCGGCCTTCATCTTCTCCAGCGTCGCGCGAAGCTGCGCGTAATAGGTCGCCTCGACATTCAGACTCTTGGCCACCTTGATGCCGCCGAGGAACTCCGAGACCGTTCGGTACTGCTCCTGGCGATTGCTGGTCAAAACCCGGCCGAAGGCGCTGGCTCGTGCCCGAAACGGCTGCAGCGCCAGGAAGGTGACGATGCCGACGACAATGGCAAACGCCGTCATCACTGGCGAAATGAACAGCGAGACAACGAGATAACCCGCCAGAAGCACGGCGATCTGCACCAGCATCAGCAGCGAGAACGCCGCCGACTGCACGCGGTCGATATCGCCGGTCAGCGCATGGTCGAGATCCGAGCTGCGCATGCGCGCGAATATCCCCCACCGCGCTTTGCCGATGCTCTCGAACAGGTTCATGCGCAGGCGATTGATGAAGTCGAGCAGCAGCCGCGCCATGTAGACGGATTTATAGCGGTTGAACGCTGCCTGCAGCGCGACAAGCCCGACCAGCAGGCAAAGCACCGTGGTCAATTGCAGCGTTCCGTCCGGAGCCAGCCAGCGCACCCAGTCGCGGTCAGGCAACCTGACCGCGAAATTCTGCTCGGGTCGCCCGACCAGATGCAGCAGCGGCACCAGAAGCAGGATCGAGATGCCTTCGGTCAGGCTTCCCAGGATCAGGAACAGCAATGCCGTGAAGGTCCTGCGCCCGCCGATCCGGGCCATGGCGGCGCCGAAGCCGGCGACATCGCGGTAAAACGAAAAGCGCAGGATCTGCGATGCGGACATGTCAGTCACCGCGGCCCTTTGTCGGCCGCCAGATCGTTTTCGATCAGGGCGACAGCTTCGCCGATACGGTCGAGCCCGGTGGGCACTTCGAGGCGACAGACGCCGATCTGGCTGGCCAGGGCGGCGCATTGGCGAAGATGTGTCGTGGCAAAATCGCCGACCAGGGCTGGACGGCCGAAACGCGTCACATAGGAAAATTTGATGATTGCCGGCAGGGCGCCGATGCCTGGCAGCGCCGTGATCGCTGCTTTGTCGCTGCGCTCGAGGATATAGATCCGGGTCGCCGGCACCGCGTCTGCCGCAAATCCGGCGTGCAGGCGATGCTGCATCTTGTCGATCGCCGCATGCACCTGCGGGCGTATTTCTGCCTGGCGGATGGGAAACGCGGCGGCCGCATCGGCGGCGAGTTTCAGCTGCGGAAAACCCGGAACGATCATCGGCCGGTCCGTGAGATCGAGCGCCACGACATCGTCGGTCAGCAAGCGATGGCCGGCGCGGATCATCGCGCTCGCCGTCGTGGATTTCCCGGCGCCTTTGTCGCCCATGAAAACAGCGCTCTTGCCGCCGACGGCAATGGCGCTGGCGTGCAGGATGAGCAGGCCGCGCTGGTGCAGGAGCAGTGCCATGACCGGACCGAGCAGCGGAAACGCCAGCAGTGCATCGTCGACATCAGGCGCCGGCTCCACCTCGATGCGGCAGGCATCGGTAATCAGGAACGCGCCGACCGTCTGCCATGCCAGATATTGCTGCCGCGCCTCGAAGCGGAAAGCAGTTCCGGTCTCGGGCGAGAGTTTTGGCAAGTCGATCGGGCCGACCGTAATCACCACATCGACCGCCGCCGGCGCGCTCGGCTCCAGCTCGGGCAATTCGACCTGCGAACCGATCGTCAGGCCATAAGCCCTGTAGAAGCGTTGCGCGCGAGCCTTGGGATGGCCGGCATCGCGGATCGCATCGGCGGTGAGTGGCATGTTGGCCAGTGTCATGCTTGGCTCCCGCGCTGTTGCACCTGCCTTAGCCACAGCGACAACGCGATCGAACGCCAGACATACTGGACATCGGGCAGGGTGGCTTCGTCCGGTTGCCGCGCGATGCGGCCATAGGCGGCTGTCACTTCGGGCAAATTGACATAGGGCGCGATCAGCGCCGCATCCGCTACCAGCACCTTGTCGAGGAGATCACGGTGATTGCCGAGCATGCCTTTGACCAGGTTCGAGGTGAAATCGATCTTGTCGCGCCGCCACTGCACCGCCGGCGGCAGGATTCCTTCCATGGCGCGGCGCAACACCGAGCGGCCAAAGCCCTGGTTCAGCTTTTCCGCGCCGGGCAGCGCCAGGCAGAACTCGACCAGCGGCTTGTCCCAGAAGGGGTAGCGCGGCTCGACGCCGAAATTCGCCGCCGCCTTGTCGAGTACCTCGAAGGCGTGCGGCACCATGCCGTTCGACAGCAGCCAGCGATGGGTCAAGGTCTCGCTGGCGCTGACCGCGGGCGCCATATAGCCGGCCCTGCGGAACCGCTCGACGAGGTCGGTACGCATCGCCAGGTCCGGATTGATCAGGGCGCGCCAGCTCGTCGCCGGCCGCCCAGTGGGATGGCGCCGCAATTTGCCAAGCACGCGGTTCGCGAACCGCTTGATTCTCGCGATGCGCCAGGCCGGCCCGTAAAGGGTAAGGAACTTGTAGTAGAGGCCGAGCATGCCATCGCCATAGGTGTTGGAGGCGCTGCGCAGCTCGCGCCACAGCTCCATCCATTTGCCGGCATAGGCGAGTTCGTGCAGATGGCCGTGGCCCTGCGAAACCACCTCGTCGCCGC
Source organism: Mesorhizobium sp. M0761 (assembly GCF_040320205.1). Taxonomy (NCBI): domain Bacteria; kingdom Pseudomonadati; phylum Pseudomonadota; class Alphaproteobacteria; order Hyphomicrobiales; family Phyllobacteriaceae; genus Mesorhizobium; species Mesorhizobium sp. M0761. The sequence continues at coordinate 300,090 of NZ_JAMYPF010000005.1, read as the reverse complement.
CATGGCCGTCCAGCAGCACCTTCATGCCCTTGGCGCCGGCGGTCCTGTAGATGTCGCGGGTCAGCGACAGGCCGGGGGCCAGGAACGTTTCCTCCTGCTCTTCCAGAATGCGTTCGAACTCGGAGAAGGGCGCGTAGTTGCCGACGGAAATCAAAGTGCCGTCGACCTTCTCCTGTCCAAGCACTGCCTCGATGAAAGGCCGCTCGTCCATCGGCGAACCCTTTTCGAACACCAGCGAGAAGGTCGGCAGCCTCGGCTTTCTCTGCGCGGCATTCTGCAGGCCCGCCACGCAGGCGATCGAGGAGGAATCGAGCCCTCCGCTCAGCATTGCGCCGACCGCAGGCGTGCCGCGCATACGGTTGCGGACCGATTGCGAAAACAAATGCCGGAATTCCTCGACCGTATCCGATCGCATCTGCCTTGGCGAGGGTTCGATCTGCCAGTAGCGACGCAGCACCACCTGTTTGCCGGTCACGGTCAGACTGTGGCGCGCCGGCAGGCGGAAGATATCGGCATAGCTTGTCGACTGCGGATTATCGGGCAGCCCGGCCAGGAATCCCGAAATCTGGTGTTCGCTGATGCGCATGTCGACGCCGCCGGCATCGAGGATCGGCCCGATCTCCGAGGCAAAGACGAAGCGCCGGTCGCTCGAATGATAGTAGAACGGTTTGACGCCGAAATGGTCGCGCACGCAAAACAGCTGCCGGCGCTCGCCATCCCAGATGGCAAAGGCGAAGTCGCCTTGCAGATGCTCGGGGCAGGCTTCGCCCCAGCGCAGATAGGCGCGCATCAACAGCACGGCGTCGGCAACCGAATTGTCCCGGATGCCGAGCCTGGCCAGCAATTCGTCGCGATTGTCCAGCCGGCAGTCCGCGGTGATCGCGAGCTTGCCGCCGGCCATGGTCAGCGGGCCGGGGCCGGCTTCATCGGTGGTGTTGAGCCAGGCGTGGCCAAGAACGACGCCCTCGTCCATCCACCACGAACTGCCGTCAGGCGCGCGATGTTGCATGCGGGTAAGCATGCGCTGGACGTCGGCCGCGGCGGCCGGCTTGCCTTCCTGCCTCAGCAGAATTCCGGCGACGCCGCTCATCGCTCACTGGCCGTGGTCGACGAGATGGTTAAACCCGCCAAGCGAGCCGCCGAGCACGATGTGGTCGCCGCTGACCAGCCAGGCATGCGCCTTCAACTCGGTGCCGGTATCGCGCTCGATGCCGATGCGGATTTTTGAGGCGTTGCCCTGGCGGGCAAGCAAATACTGGCCGGAAAGCGCTTGGGTCAGACAGCTTGCGCCAGGCACCAGGCGGGCAGCCGCAGCCACGCCCCAGGCGACACGCCTGAGATCGCCGATGTCGGCCGGTTCGCGCGCGTCGAACCGGGTCACCATGCCGCGAATCCTGTTATAGGAAAGCAGCGTCAGCCCCAGCCGCACCACCACGACCACCGCAAGGCAGTGGGCGAGAAAGAGCATCTCCGGCCCGCTCAGCGAGAAAGCTCTAGACAAGTTCCTCATCATGGAGCCTCGCAAGCCCGGCGTCCGCCAAGCCCTTCAACAATCCATCGACATCGGCCTTGCAGCGTTCCGGATCGACATTGTAGCGGTCCAGCACGGCGCTGCGGATTTCGGAAATCGGCCGCGGCTCCTGGATCAGCTCCCAGATATAGGCGCCGACGCTGTTCAGGCTGTAATAGATGTTGGACCTCATATCGAGCAGCGCCAGGCCGTTGCCAAATTCGCAGGCCACGGCATCCTTGCTCGCGCTCATCCGATCGTGGTCCGAGGGATTCCAGTCCATTCCTAAACCTCACTCACAACACCAACGCTTCGGCAATTCCGGACAAAGACGCGAGAGCCGGGGTTTGACCCCCGACTCTCCTTAGTGCGCTCTGTTTGCAGAGTCCGGACTTTGTCACCCCAACGAGAGAAGACTCAGGAGAAGGTGAGTTCGCCGACCGGCGTATGTGCCGGAAACGAGGCGTCGAGTGCCGTAGTACCGCTACCGCCTTGCGTGATGGTCTCGATCGAGCCGTGGACCGTCAGGCTAGGGGTTTCGTACTCATGCTTTTCAACATTCTGTTCCATTTTACTCTCCACTTGTGGACTGGAAGCGGCCTGTCGATTGCCGGCAGCGAGCTATTGCTGCACCGCAATAGCTGCATGGCAGCATTTATGAGTCAAGCCTGATTTACCCGCCGTTAATCAATTCTGGGTTGCGGTTGCCTTCAATGGTGATCAAAACCGCTTGCATTTTCACAGCCTAGGCGATTTCAGCGCAGTGTCCGTGGTGCTTAACTAAGCAACTGATTCTATTAGATTAAATTTTCTAGTCGAATGCTCGTCATTTGGGCGCCAGCGCGTTACCACAAGATTGTTGCTGACGTGTCGGGCAGAGGCTCCGATCAGGCGACGACTTGCATCACGTTGTACGACTGTGTCGTTAGACGTCCAGGTTGCAGGAAAATTGTCTCCAAGGAAAAAACTGGACGCGGCGCATGAATTTGGCGATGCTTTGCTTCGCACTTGCAATATAACGCGCCTGGCGAATTTTTGCGGAGATGCTGCAGCATATGGCCTTGCAGGAAGGGACCTTCGAAAGGTTGCGCGCCGCTGGCTGCGCCGACGAAGTGGCCTATGTGCAGGCGTGCCTGCGGCTGTTCTTCGCCTCCGGGACGAGCCCCAGCACCGCGCCTGCACCGGCCATCTCCGTTGCCGATGTTTGCGACATCGCCAGGCTGAACAAGGTCGCCACCTTCATGCTGAGGGCGCTGTCGCGGCCACCGGCGGGCGAGACGCCGCCGGGATTGCTCGAGTGGCTCGACACTTATCGCCGGCGCACGATTGCGATGAACTCGTCCGGCATCATGGATTCGATGGCCATCGACAAGGCGCTGCGCGGCAGTAGCATCGATTTCGTCTTCCTGAAGGGCCCCCTCCAGCAGCAACTGCTCTATGGCGACCATTTCATGAAGCCGTCCGGAGATGTCGACATATTGGTGTCGCCGGCCGGCTTCTTTAGAGCTCGTGATGCGCTGCGCTCGATCGGCTACGAGGTCGCCGGCAAGTCCCGCTCCGTCTGGTGGGTGCGCTTTCTGGGCGAGCAGCACATGGTTCGCAGCCAGGGTCGGAAATTGTCCACCGTCGATCTCCACTACCGGCTCCAGCAGCCGGGATCGCCGAGCCCGCGCGATACGGAAGGGTTCCTGCGCCGCAAGCGCGCGCTTGCGATCGCCGGCTCCAGCGTGCCGTTCATCTCGGCCTCCGACACTTTGCTTCTGTCCTGCATCAGTGTCGCAAAGGCGCTGTTCAACCGCGAGCCATGCGCGGGCTATGTCTGCGATATCCGGGCCGCTGCCAGTCGGCTGAGCGAGGCCGAGCAGCAGACTGTGCTCGACTACGCGGCCGAGCAGGGGCTGGCCGACACCCTGCTGCTGGGCCTGCGCGCCGCCGATGTGCTGCTTGGTGGCGCCGGCACGCTGCTGTCGGATCGGGCCACCAGGATCCTGTCACGCATCGGCAATGAAGACCTGTTCCACATGGTCATCGCGCCGTGGCTGTCGTCGCTCAGATGGCCGCAACGGCGCACCGTTTTGTGGGAATTGTGCGGCCGCGAACCTGTCCGCTACCTGACCGAGGCCGGCTGGGCCGCGTCAGCCGACCTCAGCCGGCGGATTTTCGAGCGGGAAAGCCGGTGACGATCAGGGTCGTCATGCAGCAGGCAGATAACGTTCCGTCCCGATCCGCTGGGGATGGATCGGGGGATGGATCGGGGTCCGGCGCCGCGCGCCGGGAGGGCGAGGGGCCTCGCGACACTTTATGCAATCGAAAGGCCACCCTATGTCCATGACAGAATCCCGGGTCTGCGTGATCATCGCGGCGCGCAACGCGGCCCGGACCATTCCCGCAGCCATCGCCTCGGCGCTGCGCGAGCCGGAGGTGGCGGAAGTCGTTGTCGTCGACGACGCCTCCACCGACGACACCGCAAAGGTGGCCAGCGCTGCCGACGATGGCAGCGGTCGGCTTTCGGTCATCCGGCTCGACGTCAATCGCGGCCCGTCCTTCGCTCGCAATGCCGCCATTGCCGGGTCGAAATCGCCTTTCATCAGCATTCTCGACGCCGACGATTTCTTCCTTCAGGGACGGTTTCGCCAGCTGTTTGCCGGCAGCGACTGGGATTTCGCCGCCGACAACATCATGCTGATCCGTGACGATACGGCGACCGACGTCTCTAAGATCGTCGCCCCGTCCTTTTCGGCGGACCCGGAATTCCTCGACTTCGAGCGGTTCATCGAGGGCAACATCTCCAGACGGCGTGTCCAGCGCGGCGAACTCGGCTTTCTCAAGCCGGTGATATCAAGAGCTTTCCTCGACAGGCATGGGCTGCGTTACGACGAGAACCTGCGTCTCGGCGAAGATTATGAACTGTACGCCCGCGCCTTTGCCCTTGGCGCACGCTTCAAGGTCATCCGTTCCTGCGGCTATGGCGCGATCGTGCGCGCCGATTCGCTGAGCGGGCGCCACAAGACACAGGATCTGAAGCGCCTCGCCGATGCGGATCTGGCACTGCTCAAGATCGACAGCCTGCCGGAAGGCTCCAAGGCCCTGCTGCGCAAGCACGAGCGGCATGTGCGTGACAAATACCGGCTGCGCAATTTTCTCGATGTGAAGGCCGAGCGCGGCATGGCGTCTGCCGCCGCCTACGCGCTGGCCAGCCAGTCGAATCTCATTCCCATCGTTGTCGGCGTGGCCGCCGACAAGCTCGATGCGTTGTTTCGCCACGCCGGTCTGCCCCCGCGGCAGCAGCCGGTGCCGCCCTTGCGCTTCCTCATGGCCGGTACCAGCACGGCGGCGCAAAAGTAGGCTCCGCCAGGTCCGGGACGGCGGCCGCAAGGCTGAAAAAATTGCCTTTCTGAAACTCGGAGGTTGCCTACACGCCCCGACGATGGCACTGTATGTTGCGGTGCAGCAATTTTGGAAGGCCAACCGGATGGCTTCAATTTTCGGCTTCAGGTCCAGGGACCCAGCGCGCGACAAGCAGACCGATCTGGCGCGTTTCGACCGTCTGGCAAAGCTGTTGGATCAGATCACGGCCGAGATTGCGGCCGAGAAGACCGGGTTGGAGGCCCGCTACCGGTCGAAGTCCACCAACGCGGCCTTCCTGGTCGAGTCGATGGAGAACGGCTCGGCGTCGGCAAGCAAGCTGTCGGAAGTCGGCGAGCTGACGAAGTCCATCCTGAACTGCGAACAGCGCATCGCCGAGCTGGTGCGCCAGACGAGCCGGATGAAGGAACTGCGTCATTCACTCGACGCGATCGTCGGCGAGGATGGCCAGAGTTCTGATTCGCACGGGGAATATGTCAAACCCGCAGGTCGCTTCGGCTGAACACGGTCACACGAGACACAGAAGAGAAAGTTCGGGGACGGAGGATCGGGATCGGCCCGTTAGCAATGTGGGCCAATCGGTGACTTTGGGTTGGGGCGGAACAGCACAAAGGTGAATTGATATGAACGCAGATCCGAAGACGACGCCCATGGCGGCAATCGATGCCATGATTTCAACGCGGCCAAATCGGCCAATGCGTCTTGTAAACCCAACGCGTCTTCTATCCGTTGGTGCGCTTCTGTTGGCGGCAGCCGCAGCTCTGCTCGGCGCCGCCCACCCCTCCCGCGCCCAGGACGCCTCCCCGGAGATGCAAAGCGCACCGTCCTTCGTCGACGATTTCAAGAGTTTCGATCGTTCGCGCTGGTATGTCTCCGACGGTTGGTCGAACGGCAATCACCAGAACTGCACCTGGTCGAAAAGCCTGGTAAAATTTTCCGACAACATGCTGACGCTCGGCTTCGAAAAGCGCAAACTGAAGGACCGCGAGTTCGCCTGCGCCGAGATCCAGACCAAGCAGCGCTTCGGATATGGGACCTATGAAGCACGGATGAAGACCGACACCGGATCCGGTCTCAACGCCGCTTTCTTCACCTATATCGGCCCTGCCGACAAACAGCCCTGGTATGAGATCGACTTCGAGGTGCTGACCAAGGATACATCCAAGGTGCAGGTCAACAGCTACATCGCCGGCAAGCCCAAGAACGAGAAGCTGGCCGAGGTCGAAGGCGGCGCCGACAAGGGCTTCAACGACTATGCCTTTATCTGGGAAAAGGACCGGCTGCGCTGGTACGTCAACGGCAAGCTGGTCCAGGAAGTGACCAATCCCGAGCAATTGCCGACCCACTCGCAGAAGATATTCTTCAGCCTCTGGGGCAGCGACACGCTGAAAAACTGGATGGGCGCCTTTTCGGACCCCGGCCGCCAGGTGACGATGCAGGTGCAGCGCGTGGCCTTCACCGCGCTCGGCCAGCCGTGCCAGTTTCCGGAATCGCTGGCATGCAGTGTAAGCAGCATAAAGTAATCTGAACCGGCCCGGCCATATAAGGCCAAAGGGCGTGAACAGGAATTAACCCGAATGAATTTGACGGTCTTTGGAATTGGCTATGTCGGTCTCGTGCAGGCTGCGGTGCTGGCTGAGGTCGGGCACCAGGTGGTGTGCGTCGATGTCGATGAAAAGAAGGTCGAGCGGCTCAACCAGGGCCTGGTGCCGATTTTCGAACCGGGACTGGAGGCCCTGGTCAAGGAGAACCACGCAGCCGGCCGGATCAAGTTCACCACCGATGCCGCCGCCGGCGTCAAGCATGGCGAGATCCAGATGATTGCGGTCGGCACGCCACCCGGCGAGGACGGTTCGGCCGACCTCAAATATGTGCTGGCGGTGGCCGAGACCATCGGCCGCGAGATGGACAGTCCCAAGATCGTCGTCGGCAAGTCGACCGTGCCGGTCGGCACCTGCGAAAAGGTGAAGGCCAAAATCGCCGAGACGCTGAAGGCGCGCGGGCGCCAGGACCTGGCTTTCGACGTCGCTTCCAATCCTGAGTTCCTCAAGGAAGGTTCCGCCGTCGCCGACTGCATGAAGCCCGACCGCATTATCGTCGGCACCAACAGCGAGGACACCGAGGCGGTGATGCGCGAGCTCTACGCGCCGTTCAACCGCAACCACGAGAAGATGATCGTGATGGACGTGCGCAGCGCCGAATTCACGAAATACGCCGCCAACTGCATGCTGGCGACCAAGATCTCCTTCATGAACGAGATGGCCAATCTGGCCGAGCAACTCGGCGCCGACATCGAGGAGGTGCGCAAGGGCATCGGCTCGGATCCGCGCATCGGCTATCACTTCATCTATCCCGGCCTCGGCTATGGCGGTTCGTGCTTTCCCAAGGATGTCCGCGCGCTGATCAAGACAGCCGAAGGCGTCAAGTTCGACGCCAAGCTGCTGCGCGCCGTGGAGGAGCGCAACAATGCCCAGAAGTCGGTGCTGTTCGACAAGGTGCACCGTTATTTCAAGGGCAGTCTCAAGGGCAAGACCTTCGCGCTCTGGGGCCTCGCCTTCAAGCCCAACACCGACGACATGCGCGAGGCGCCGGCGCGCGTCCTGATGGAGGCGCTGTGGCAGGCCGGCGCCAATGTGCAGGCCTACGACCCCGAGGCGATGCAGGAATGCCAGGCCATCTACGGCCTGCGCGACGACCTTTTGTTGTGCGGCACCAAGGAGGCGGCGTTGCGCGGCGCCGACGCGTTGCTGATCGCCACCGAGTGGAAGAGTTTCCGCGCCCCGTCCTTCGACGCGGTGAAGGATGCCCTGACCACGCCGGTCATCTTCGATGGCCGCAACCTCTATGATCCCAAGGTCATCGCCCGTCACGGCATCGAGTATTTCTCGATCGGCAGGATGGCGGCGTGAAGGCAGGGCGGCACAACGCGGAGCCAGGTTCATGAAAGTTCTGTTTGCAGGCGGCACCGGCTACACGCCGCAATTCAGCGGGGGCGTCCAGTCGAGCACCCACCACCTGGTCGAGCAATTGCGCGAAAACGGTCACGAGGCATCCGTTCTGGCAGCCCTGTTCGGCGACGGCATGTTCGGCTTCAGGGCGCGCGCCAAGATGAAGCTCCTTCGTCAGCGCGCGGTCATCGACAATTTCCCGGGCTATCCGGTTGTACGGGCGTGGTTCCCCTGGGAAGCGGCCGACTTCGCCGTCAAAAAGTTGAGGCCGGATGTCGCGGTCGTGCAGTGCCACAATTCGGTGCCGATCGGCAGAGAGTTGCAGAGGCTTGGCGTGCCGCTGACCGTCTATCTGAGGAATGTCGAATTCGACGAATTGGCCGGCGATCTGCGTGAGCTCCATTCGGCGGTCTATATCGCCAACTCCGAGTTCACCGCGCGCGCCTATAAGGCAAAATTCGATATCGATTCGACGGTTATTCCGCCGACCATCAATCCCGCGTTCTACTGCACACCGACGACCGGTGAATTTGTCACGCTCATCAATCCATATGAGGAAAAAGGCTTCGATCTTGCGGTGCGCATTGCCGCCGCCTGTCCCGAGATCCCGTTCCTGTTCGTCGAAAGCTGGAAGCTCGACGACGATCATCGAGCCCGGATCGAAGCAACAATCTCTCCCCTCCAGAACGTCAAGCTGGAAAGCCGCACCAGCGACATGAAGACGGTCTACGGCCGCACGAAAATCCTGCTTGCGCCCAGCAAATGGGAAGAAGCCTGGGGCCGGGTGGCCTCGGAAGCGCATTGTAGTGGCATTCCCGTGGTCGGCTCGCGGCGCGGCGGTCTGCCGGAAGCGATCGGCGCCGGCGGCGTGGTACTGGACTACGACGCCCCGCTCGCCGACTGGGTCGCAACGGTCAGGCGGCTGTGGAGCGACGAGGCCGAGTACAAGCGGCTATCAGCGACAGCACGTCAGTTTTCGGAGCGGCGGCAAATGAACCCCGACAGCCAGTTCGCAACGTTCATGGGCGTTCTCGACCGCGCAAGACGTGTCGGTTTGGAGCGCGCAGCCTAAACGCGTCGTGTTGCAGTTCAGCTGAGACGCTGCACGACCGTGGTCGCGCAAAGTTCCCGTTAGCCAAGTCCAGGCGTCGTGCGCCCGTCCGGATCACTTTTAATTGCTGCAGTGCAATATCTTGTGGCACTGCAGCAATCAACGTGTATTCTGCCTGTCTACATTAGGGCTTGTGCGATATGGACCGCTTGGTCCGAGCAAGCCCCAACCTTATGGGCGGGTCATGCGCGTGGGCTTTGTCGTCGGCGAATTCCCTCTGCTTTCGGAAACCTTCGTCGTGGACCAGATGGCTGGGCTGCTGGCGCGGGGCTTTCAGGTCGAAGTGGTCTGCGAAAAGATGCAAGGTGACCACCGAATTGACCGGCAAAGCGAGCCGATGGCGACGCTGCTCGCCAGAACCCGACATTGGTGGCGATGGGCCGCTGTAATCAGCAAATTTGTACAGCGTCTGCCGCCGCGTCTGCGATACAAGGCCTCGACCGTTCTCGACATCGCCTTTGCACGCCGCCTGAACCGCTGCGACGTGATTGTCGCCCACTTCGGACAGAACGGCGAGAGAGCAGCCGCACTGAAGAAATGGAAGGTGCTCAAACCACCGATCATAACCATCTTTCACGGCGCGGACGTGGCGATCCCGGCGCGGCAGGCAGTGCTCGCGACACAATATGCCGGGCTGACCAAGCATGGGACCCTGAACCTGCCCGTCAACGATTACTTCCGCACGATGCTGCTGGAAGCCGGCCTGTCCCAGGCGAGCACGACGGTCCACCATATGGGAATTGACACCCGCGAAATCGGCTATCGCTGGGAATCGTGGGAAGGCACCCAACTGGTCGTGACGACGGTTTGCCGCCTGGTCGAAAAGAAAGGCGTCGAGTTCGCCTTGCGAGCCCTGGCCTCCCTCAAGGCCTCCCAGCCGCAGCTAGACTGGCGTTACGACATTGTTGGCGACGGTCCTCTGCGGATGAATCTGGAGAGGCTGGCCGTAGAGCTGGGCTTGGCTGGTCGCGTAACATTCCTCGGCAGCCTCCCTCACGCAGAGGTGAAAAGACGGCTTCGCATGGCGCATCTCTTTTTGCTGCCAAGTATCACTGCCAGCGACGGGGATATGGAAGGCATTCCGGTCGCGCTCATGGAGGCCATGGCCGCCGGATTGATTGCGGTCAGCACGTATCATTCGGGAATCCCGGAGCTCATCAAGGATGGGGAGACGGGGTTGCTTACGCCCGAGCGAGATATTTCAGCGCTTGCCGGCAAGCTTGCCTGGGCCGGGGAGCACCCGACCGAATGCGAGCGTATCGCGCTTGCCGCACGCCGCAAAGTCGAGGACGACTTCAACGCAGATGTTCTGAATGAACGTTTTGCGCAGATCGTTACCCAACTGGCCACATCGAGCCCTGCGCATGAACCTGCCGGTCATGTCGGGGTTTCCGAGGGCCTGGCGGATCCTTCCTCTGCCGGCTGACACTGCTGCTCTGCGTTTGATCGGCAGACACGCCAAGCCGAGGGAAATCTTGCTACAGTGCACCAAAAATGTTGCAGTGCAGCAAGACCTATACTAACGTCCCTGCGGGTGGGCCAACAGCGGTAGAGTTCCATGCTGCATGTCTTGTGCCTCCGGCACCCTGTTTTCGGCCCGGCTTTTGTCAAGGGCACACCGGCTCTCCGCACGAGCGCATCCTGCCGATGAAGATTTGCTTCGTAGTCGACAAGTTCCCCTCATTGTCCGAAACCTTTGTTCTCGACCAGATAGCCGGATGCCTTGAGCGCGGCATGGAAGTCGGCGTCGTCTGCAACGAGACGTCCTTCGGCAGGGACAGCAACATCGATGATCCGCGCTGGCAGGCGCTGCCAGGAAAGGTCATATGCTGGTGGGGTGGCCTGGGTCGCTATCGCCCGCTGCTCAGGAAGTGGTCCGGCAGGTTCTGGGACAAGCTCTCGACCGCCATCGACATTGCTCATGCCCGAAAACTGCAGGGCGCCGACGTCATCGTTGCCCATTTCGGCAACAACGGCATGCGCGTGGCCCGCGCCATCAAGCGCGGGAGGATTTCCGCTCCCCTGGTGACGATATTTCACGGCCGTGATGTCGGCGAACCGCTGCATGACAATACGCTCGCGCGCTACAAGATTGTGTTCGAAAAGGGCGTTCTTCAACTGCCGGTGAATGCGTTTTTCCGCGATGCCTTGATTGAGGTCGGTGCATCGCCGGAGCAGGTTGTGGTTCACCATATGGGGGTGCGGCCGAGTGACATCGACTATCGGTGGCGTTCATGGGAGCAGGCTACGCTCTCTTTCATCTCGGTCTGCCGCCTGACTGAAAAGAAGGGCATCGAATATGCGCTTCGCGCGCTTGCTGGCCTGCCGCGGCGAGACTGGATCTACTCGGTGATCGGCGGCGGAGAACTTCTCGAGCAGCTGAAGGGGATCGCCGCAGAGCTCGGCATTGCCGACAGGGTGAATTTTCTTGGGCCCCGGCCGCACAGCGAAGTCAAACAGCGTCTGCGCGATGCGCATGTATTCCTGCTGCCCAGCGTCGGCGCCCGCGATGGCGATCTGGAAGGCATTCCGGTTTCGCTGATGGAAGCGATGGCCGCCGGCCTGACGGTGGTCAGCACATATCATTCCGGGATCCCTGAACTGATCGACGATCACAAGACGGGTTTTCTCGTGGCTGAGCGGGACGTTGCGGCGCTGACCGGAAAGCTTGCCTGGATCGCCGAGAATCCGAAGCCGTGTGAAGAGATCGCTCTCGCGGCGCGCAAGAAGATCGAGGCCGAGTTCAACTCCGATCTGCTGAACCAACATTTCGTGGAAATCGCCATGCGGCTTGGCGAAACGAGGTCGCTTGCATGAACGCCAATCCGCCCCCCCAGTTCGGTCGTGTCGCCCTGCGCGGCGGGCTGGTAACCATCGGCGCCCAGGGCTTCAAGATGGCGATCCAGTTTCTCTCCGTCATCGTGCTGGCCCGTCTGCTCGTCCCCGAGGATTTCGGTCTGGTGGCTTCCGTCGGGCCGATCGTCGCCTTCGTCGGGCTGCTTCAGAATCTGGGCCTGCAGCAGGCTGTGGTTCAGCGCAAGGACATCAGCAACCAGCAGCTCAACCAGGTGTTCTGGATCAGCGCGCTCGTCGGGCTGGGTAGTGCCGTGGTAGTGGCCGGCCTGGCGCCTGCCATCGCCGCGTTCTATGGCGATCAACGTATGTCCGGCATCACCCTTGGCTCTGCCCTGCCGCTGCTTCTCGGCAGTCTGGCCGCAGTGCCGCTGGCGTTGATGAACCGGCACCTGCAGTTCGGCCAGCTCGCACTGAACGATGTGATAAGCGCCGCCGCCGGACTGCTGGCCGCCGCGATCGCGGCCTATGCGGGGTTGGGCTACTGGTCGCTGGTCATCGGCCCGGCGGTTTCGGCAGCTATCGCCCTGGCTGCCGCCTGGCTGGTGGCGCGTTGGACGCCTTTGCGGCCGGACCTGAAGGTCGATGCCGATATATTGTCGTTCGGCGCCAACCTGACCGGCTTCAACCTCGCCAACTTCTTCTCGCGCAATCTCGACAACATTCTCATCGGAAAATATTCCGGTGCGATCGAACTCGGCTATTACGACCGCGCCTACAAGCTCCTGTTGTTCCCGCTGCAGAACATCAACCAGCCGCTGACACGGGTCATGGTGCCGCTGCTCAGCCGCATTCACGATGACAAGGCCCGCTTTCGCGATATCTATGTGCGCACCAACTGGATGCTGGCGGCCGTTACCATGCCGGGCATCGCGGCGCTGACGCTGACCTCTAATCAGATCGTCGGACTTCTCTTCGGCGCGGGCTGGGCACCGGTCGCACCGATCTTTGCCTGGCTGGGCATCGCCAGCCTGGTCCAGTCCGTTTCAAGCACGACGGGATGGATATTCATCTGTCAGGGCAAGACGAAGACCATGTTCCATTGGGGCATCTATTCGTCGCTGACGACCGTCGCTGCCTTCGTCGTCGGCCTGCACTGGGGCGCCGTCGGCGTTGCCGCGGCCTATGCCATCAGCGGTTACGTGCTGCGCGTTCCCGTGCTGGCGCTACTGGTCCATCGCGTCGGTCCGGTGACCGCCGCCGACTTCCTGCTCATGCAGGGGCTTTTCATCGCCTCGTCCCTGCTTGCCTGGTTCCTGTACCTGTGGTTGCCGGCGTCTCTAACGGGCCAGTCAGACCTGCTCGCGGTCTTTTTGGCGCTTGCCCTCAACTACGGCATCGGTCTCGTTTTCATGCTTGCCGTCCCGCAGTCGCGACGCGCTTTGTTCACCACCCTGTCCAACGCCGCGCGCAATATCCGCTGAGCGGCCGGCGATCAGCGGCGCCAGCAGGTTTGTGGCCGACATTGCCGAAGCATGTTCTTCGAGCACGGCCTGAAGGCTTGTCTTGCGATAGCGGTCGAGATTTCCCGCAAATCGGCCGAGCTTTTCGCGCGCCTCTTCGGGCGTCACGGTGTCGATGTCGAGCAGCACATCGTCGACACCGATTCGCTTGGCCACTTCCTTGGTTTTGAACTCGTAGGCGATCGGCAGCACCGGCGTGCCGACGCAAAGCGACATGATCATCATATGCATGCGCGTCGCGACGACGAAGTCGAAGCCCTTCACCAGCGCCATCAACTGGTCCGGCGTGTGGAACGAAGCGTCCACTGTCACGTGGCTGGCGATCTCAGGATCGAGCTCGGCAACGATGGCCTGTGCGGTCTTGGAATCGTCATGGGCATATTCCGGCACGCCCTGACACGTGGAGACGAAGGTCACCTCCTTGCCAAGGTCCCTGACAAGAATTGTGGCGATCTCGCGGACCGAATCCAGATAGCGGCGCATGCCGCCCTCACCGTCGCTGACGTAGTTCCAGTGGCGGACCGAAATAGCGACGCGGCCCGTCGACGCCGGCGGCTGGCTGGAAGCGAGACGCTTGCGGATCCTGTCGGTATCGGCCAAGGCGAATACGGCATCGGCCACCACGTGGCACTTTCCGAGATCCTTCACCAAGTCCCGGATATGGGTCCGCGACCGTTCGTCGCGCAACAGGATGAGCGGACTGCGGTCAAAGATCGGGCCGAGCTCCTGGCGGTTGTAACTTTTGTCGAACGGACCGAGGGATTGCGTGAAGAAGACCGGATCTTTGCCAAATACGGCATCGAGCCTGAACTGATTGAGGCGTCGTTCGAGATTGTAGTTCTCGACGAGATAGGTTCCCCCTGTGGTGACCACCATGTCCGCGTCGGCGTAGATATCGAGACCGCGCCGGTCGCGATGGCTGAAAAAATTGCCTAGCGCGCTGCTGCCAAACCAGCGCAGGGCCTGGAGAACGAGCCGATTGTAGATCGGCTTGAACCGGTCCCTCAGCCCGCTGCCATTCTTGTATCGGAACAGGGATTCCGACAGCAGCTTATGAAATTCGAGGTCGGGATAATCCGTCTTCGGATAGAGTCGTTCCGCAACCTCGGGCTGGCTGTCGAAGACGGCAAACCGCACGTCGCCTTGCACGATCGTCTTGAGAATGTGGCGGATCGCCAGCAGAATCGCCGCATCCCCGGTATTCAGGCAGACTGTGTTTTCAACGACGATCTTCATGGGATACCTCATTTCGTCAGCAGATTCCGCGGCGTGGCCTGCGGTGCCTAGGACGGGCATGGTGACCGAAAATACCCACGCCAGGACGATCCCGATGCGGCTCGCGTCACAATCCATCGCTGCATCGGGCTGGGTGACCAGCCAGAGCGGCGCTCAAGCCCGACGGAGGGTAACGCATCAATTTTGCAGTGCAACAAAAAACGTGCACTTATGCTACGGCGCACCAAAAATGTTGCGATGCAGCAAAAGCTGGGTTAGCATTCCCGTGGGTGGGCCAACAGCGGTCGAGTTTTCATGCTGCATGTCTTGTACCTTGTGCACGATGTTTCCGACCCGGCGGTGCGCCGGCGGATCATAATGCTCAAGGCAGGCGGCGCGCGGGTCACGTTGGCCGGCTTCCGTCGGACCACAAATGCTGTTCCCGACGTCGAGGGGCTGCAGCCGGTCGACCTCGGCGCGACGCGTGACGGCCGATTCGGCCAGCGTCTGGCGGCGGTCGCCAAGGCGGCGCTGTCGATAGGCTCGAAGCTTGCGGCGATGCCGAAGCCCGACCTCATCATCGCGCGCAATCTGGAAATGCTGGCGCTGGCCAGGCGCGCCAAGGCCGCCTTTCGCGGCGGCGTGCCGATCGTCTACGAATGCCTCGACATCCATCGCCTGGTGCTGCGCAATGACATGCTGGGCAAAGCACTGCGCACAGCGGAGCGTTATCTCGCCCGCGACGTGAAGCTTCTGGTGACAAGCTCACCGGCCTTCATCGCCAATTATTTCAAGCCGTTCGGGCAGGTCGCCGCACCGGTGGAACTGGTCGAAAACAAATACTTCGAAACCGCGCCGATCGCCTTGGATGACAGGTCAAAGGCCGAAAACCCTGCAGCACCCCCGTGGCGCATCGGCTGGTTCGGCGCGCTGCGCTGCCGCCGCTCGCTGGAGCTGCTGGCCGACTTCACGCGCCGTCAGGGCGGGCGCTTCGAGGTCGTCCTCCGGGGCCGTCCGGCACTCTCGGAATTCCCGGATTTCCATGCTTTTGTCGAGGCCGAACCCTATCTCTCCTTTCGTGGCCCCTACCGCAACCCGGAAGACATGGCCGCGATCTACGGCGAAGTGCATTTTTCCTGGGCGATCGATTTCTTCGAGGAAGGGCAGAATTCGGAATGGTTGCTGCCTAACCGCCTCTATGAGGGCTGCCGCTTCGGCGCCGTACCGATCTCGATGGGCACTACCGAGACGGGGCGCTTTCTCAACCAGCAGGACATTGGCATCCTGCTTTCCGATGCCACGCCCGAAATCCTGGAAACCGCGCTCGGCCGCATGGACCAGGAGCACTTCGGCAAGGCCAAGGCGCGTGTGCTGGCCCGCAACCCACGAACCTGGAGTTACGACCGCAGCGACTGCCGCGCCTTTGTCGACAGGCTGCGCGGCCTTGCGGTTGCCCCTGGTTCGTTCGCCACCGAGGCACTGGCCTGAAGGATGACCAATGACAAAAGTGCAGTTCATGGAAAGGCGCCGATGACGCAAACCGAAGCGCTGCCGCCAAGCCTGATCGTCATTCCGTGCCTGAATGAGGCAGCCCATATCGGCGCGTTGCTCGAGCAGCTCAGGCCGGCAGCGCTAAGGCTCGGCGCCCGCATCGTCGTTGCCGATGGCGGCAGCACCGATGGTACTTTGGCCATTGTCGAAGAGGTTGCGGCCAAGGACCCTCAGGTCGTCCTCCTGCACAACCCAAAACGTATCCAGAGCGCGGCGATCAATCTCGCCGTCGCCAGCCTCGGTGACGGCGCCGAATACCTGATCCGCATCGATGCCCATGGCGGCTATCCCGCCGATTATTGCGACCGGCTGGTCGAGGAGGCGCTCGCCACTTCAGCCGATTCGGTCGTCGTCTCGATGCTGACCAGCGGCAGCGGCGCGGTGCAGAAAGCGGTCGCGGCGGCGCAGAATTCCAAGCTCGGCACCGGCGGCTCCAAGCATCGGCACTTCTCGGCCGGCGAATGGGTGGACCATGGCCATCACGCGCTGATCCGGATCTCGGCCTTCACCGCGGTCGGCGGCTATGACGAGACCTTCAGCCACAATGAGGATGCCGAACTCGACTACCGCCTGCGCCAGGCTGGCTACCGCATCTGGATGAGCGGCAAGACGCAGATGGTCTACTATCCGCGTTCGTCGCTGAAGGGCCTGTATTTCCAATATCTCGGCTATGGCCGCGGCCGCGCCAAGAATGTGCTCAAGCACCGCATGATCCCGAAAGTTCGGCAGATGATCCCGCTGCTGGTGGCGCCGGTCGTCCTTCTCGCGGTATTTTCCTTTATCCACTGGCTGGCGGCGGTGCCGCTGCTGGTCTGGGCTTCGGTCTGTCTGGGCTACGGCGCTGTGACCGCCATCAGCCAGCGCAATCCCAACAATGTGCTGGCGGGCATTTCGGCGATGGTCATGCATTTCGGCTGGTCGCTCGGGTTTTGGCTGCAACTGCTCGGCTCGCGATCGCAGCGCGGGGTGGCATGATGGTCGCCGACAGCCGCCGAATCGACATCTGCGTCTGCACGTTCCGGCGGCCGGAACTGGCCGACACGCTGCGGTCGCTCGCTGCCATGGATATGCCTGCCGGTTTCGGCATCGGCGTCATCGTCGCCGACAATGACGACGAGCCGACCGCCGAGCCGCTGGTGACCGCGCTGGCGAGCGAATTGAAGCTCCTGGTCCACTACCGGCACGCCCCGGCGCGCAACATCTCGGTCGCCCGCAACGCCTGTCTTGATGCCAGCACGGCCGATTTTCTCGCCTTCATCGACGACGATGAAACCGCTTCCCGGCAATGGCTGGCCGAACTGATTGCTATCGCGGAGACAAGCGGCGCCGAGGCCGTGCTCGGTCCGGTGCGGGCGCTCTACCGCCCGGATGCGCCGGACTGGATGCGCAAGGGCGATTTCCATTCGACCTTGCCGGTCTGGGTGCAGGGCGAAATCCGCACCGGCTACACCTGCAACGTCCTTTTGAGGATGAGCGCCGACAGCTTGCGCGACCGTCGTTTCAGCCTGGCGCGCGGCCAGAGCGGCGGCGAAGACACCGAATTCTTCGACCGCATGGTCAAGGCAGGCGGTCGAATCGCCTTTGCGCCGGAGGCGTTGGTCGAGGAAGTCGTGCCGCGTTCGCGAGCCGCTTTCGACTGGCTGCGCCGCCGCCGCTTCCGCTTCGGTCAGACGCATGGCCACCTTGTTGGCCACAATGCGGGCGCAGTCCGTCGGGCGAAGGAGGTCGGCCTCGCCTCGGCCAAGGCCGCCTATTGCTTCGGCATGGCGGCGTTGACTGCGATTAGCCCGGTCCGCCGCAACCGCAGCGTGCTGCGCGGCATCATGCATGTCGGCGTCGTCAGCGGCCTGGTCGGTATCAGCGAAATTCGCCAATACGGACTGTCTTCCCCGCAGCAAGGAGCCAAGCGTGCAGCCTGACGTCTCCTTTGTCATCGCAGCCCACAATGCCGCGGCCACGCTCGACCGGGCGATCGCAAGCGCCATGGCCCAGCGCGATGTCAGCGTCGAAATCATCGTCGCCGATGACCAGTCGCGCGACAACACGCTCGACGTCGCAAGAGCCTATCCAAAAGATGTCGTCAAAGTGGTTGCGCTGCCGGCAAATCGTGGCCCTGGCGGCGCCAGGAATGCCGGCCTCGACCTCGCCACAGGCCGCTGGGTCGCGGTGCTCGATTCCGACGATGCCGTCCTGCCCGGGCGGCTCGCCGCCATGATCGCGCGAGCCGAAAGTGCGGGCGCTGTAATCGCCGTCGACAACCTCCAGGTGGTGCGCGAGGACGGCATTGCCGAAGCGACGATGTTTCCCGCCAAATATCTGGAGGGCCTGCGTGAAATCACGCTCGCCGACTACATCGCTGGCAACATCGTTTTCGAATCCACGTTCAACCTTGGCTATCTCAAGCCGATCTTCCAGCGCCGTTTCCTGATCGAAAACGGGCTTCGCTATGATGAAAGTCTGAGCATAGGCGAGGATTACATCCTGCTCGCCAACGCGCTGGCCAAGAGCGGAAAATGCGTCGTCGAGCCGACGACCGGCTATATCTACCACATCCGCACGGGCTCGATCTCGCGCGTGCTCGAGCTTCACCATATCGAGGCGATGCGCAAGGCCGACGCGGTCTTCGCCGAGACCAATTCCATGGACGCTGCTGCTGCGGCCGCCTTCGCCAAACGCGCCCGCAGCCTGCGCAAGGCGGCATCGTTCCTGTCGCTGGTCCAGCACATCAAGGCGCGTTCGCCGTTGAAAGCGATACGCACCGCGCTAAGTGATCCGGCGGCTGTCAGGCACATGTCGATGCCGATCGCCGTCCGCCTCAAAAGGGTGGCGGCGCAGTTTGCCGTCGGCGCGGAGAGGTAAGGAGGGCGAGTACATGAAGACGTTTGTTCGTGGCCTGCAACAGGCTGAAATCGATCTGCTCAGAAGGAATTTGCGATGAAGAAAATCAGGAAGGCAGTCATCCCTGTGGCGGGGCTTGGAACACGGTTCCTGCCGGCAACCAAGTCGATTCCGAAGGAGATGCTGCCCGTGGTCGACCGGCCGGTCGTCCAATATGCGGTGGACGAGGCCTTCGAAGCCGGCATCGAGCACATCGTGTTCGTCACCGGCCGCAACAAGGCTGTCATCGAGGACTACTTCGACCTGCACCCCGAACTGATTGGAACGCTCGAACAAACCGGCAAGAAGACCCAGCTGGAGGCGCTCGAAAGCATGCTGCCCGTGGCCGGCGCCACCAGCTTCATCCGCCAGCAGTCGCCACATGGTCTCGGCCATGCGGTGTGGTGCGCACGCGAAGTCATCGGCGACGAGCCCTTCGCGCTGCTGCTCCCCGATATGGTGTCGTTCGGCCGCCGAGGTTGCCTGGCTGAAACAGTCGATCTCTATCAGCAGACCGGCGGCAATGTGATCGCCGTCGAGCGCTGTGATCCCAGTGAGACCAGCAAATACGGCATTGTCGGGCGCGGCGCCGAGACAGGCAGCGGCTTCGAGGTGACGGCCATGGTCGAAAAGCCGGCGCCGGCCAATGCGCCGTCGAACTACTACATCAACGGCCGCTACATCCTGCAGCCCGAGATCTTCTCGCTGCTGGGCAACCAGCAGCGCGGCGCCGGCAACGAAATCCAGCTTACCGATGCCATGGTGCGGCTGGCGAAAAGCCAGTCTTTCTTTGCCCAGCCTTTCAATGGCCGCATGTTCGACTGCGGCTCCAAGGAAGGCTTCATAGAGGCGACCATCGCCTTCGCGCTGGCGCGCGACGACATGAAGGGACCTGTGCTGGAAATGCTGCAGGCGTTCGTGCGGTCGCATGAGCGTCAGGAAGTGGCCGCATAATGCCCATCTTTCGAGGGCATATGCGTTTGGACGATGGCGCGGCTCATGCCTGCACGCCTGGCCGCTCAGGCCCGGCGCCGGATGGCATGAAGCTTGCGTTGCATATCTTGCCCCCGATCTCCGCAGCTTCGGACGAGGTGGGACCTGACCCGTCTCGCTCCGGCGCCTGTAACCTAGAATTGGATCGAAGATGAATTATGCCAGCTTTCCTCTCGACAAGAGGATGCCATTGCCCAACCCCGATCAGGAAAAGGGTGAAGACTTCATCGACGTCGAGCGCCTGCTTGGCATGGCGGCGCGTCAGGTCAAGGTGGTGGCGGTCTGCGCCATCATTGGCCTGTTCCTGGGGTTGCTCTATCTGCAGACCACGCCCAAGCAATACATGTCGGTCGCCAGCGTGCTGATCGACGAAGGCCTGAACAAGGTCATCGACGACATCTCGGCTGCATCCGTCACCATGCAGACCGACGCCGCCCTGCTCAGCCAGATCGAAATCATCACCTCGGCGCGGCTGGCCTCGGTGGTGGTCGACAAGCTGAAACTCGACCAGAACGCAGAGTTCATGAACCCGCCGCAATCGGCGCTGGTCAAGGGCATCGGCTTCGTGCGCGGCGTGATCGGCTATTTCCGCTCAAGTTCCGCCGAGCAGATTCCCGGCATGGAAAACGTCGATGAGGCGACACGCCAGGCCATGATGCAGACGGCGCGCCACGACTATGCCGTGCTGAAGCTGCAGAGCGAGGTGCTGGCGCAGCGCAACGGCCGCTCCTATGTGCTCGCCATCGGTTACCAGTCGACCAATCCGGCGCTCGCCACCGCCATCACCAAGGCCTATGCCGACGCCTATCTCGCCGACCAGCTCAATGCCAGCTTCGACGCTACCGAGCGCGCTGCGGTCTGGCTGCAGGGCCGGCTGACCGAGCTTCGTCAGAACTCACAGGCGGCCGCTATGGCGGTCGAGAAATTCAGGGCCGAGCATGGTCTGGCCGCCAACAGCGACGGCCAGCTGATCAGCGACAAGCAGATTGCCGATCTCACCGCGCAACTGATCGTCGCGCAGGCCGATACGGCGCGCGCCAGCGCCCGCTACCAGCAATACAAGACCATCGTCGAAAGCGGCTCGGACAATGCCTTCAACGATTCCGCCATCTCAAGCGATCAGCCGGCAAGCTCGGTCATTGCAACGCTCAAGACCCGCTATCTCACAGTGGCCAAGCGGCTGCAGGATGTGACGGCCAATTTCGGCGCCGACCATCCGCAGGCGGTGGCGCTGGCCAAGGAAAAGGCCGATCTGTCGACCCAGATTTTCGGCGAGTTGAAGCAACTGACCGAAAGCTATCGCAATGAATATGAAGTCGCGCTTTCACGCGAGACCTCACTGAGGCAGAAGATCGCCGACGCGGCCGGCAAGAGCTCCATCGACAACCAGAGCCAGGTCAAACTGCGCGAACTAGACCAGCAGGCGCAGGCGCTGACCACGCTCTACCAGACCTTCCTTAGCCGCTACGAGGAGGCCTCGCAGCAGCAATCCTTCCCGGTCGGCAAGGTCCGCATCATCTCGGATGCCTCAACGCCGCTTTCCGCCTCAAGCCCGCGCACCTCCAGGGTGCTGGCGCTGTCGCTGGTGCTTGGCGTGCTGCTTGGCGCCGGCTTCGGTGGCCTGAATGAGTTCAACGAGCGCTTCTTCAGGACCGGCGAGGACATTCGCGATCGCGTCGGCCTCAAATTCCTCGGCTATTTGCCGATGATCGGCGGCAGGCTCGGCAAGGACGCCGACGGCGGTGCGGCGGATGCCAAAGGCGCCAACACATTGTCGGCGACCGAGAAACGGGCGCGCATGCGGGTCAGCGTCGATGCGCCGGCATCGATGTTCTCCGAAACGCTGCGCAACGCCAAGATCGCCTTCGACGTCGTCATGGAAGGGCAAGGCAGCCGGGTCATAGGCGTGGTCTCGGTCCTGCCCGGCGAGGGCAAGTCTACGGTCGCCGCCAATCTCGCCGGATTGCTGGCCGCCAACGGCTCGAAGACGCTTTTGATCGATGCAGATCTGCGCAATCCTGGCCTCAGCCGCAACCTCGGCATGGAGGCCGAGCAGGGATTGATGGAAGCCGTGGTCAACGGCCAGACCTGGCAGTCGGTCGGCAAGGTCGACCGCCAGACCAAGCTGGCGATCATCCCGGCCGTGCTGCGTGGCCAGTTCTCGCATACGAGCGAGCTGCTGTCATCGGCCGGCATGCGGCGCTTCATCGACAACGCCAAGGAGACGTTCGAGTACATCATCGTCGACCTGCCGCCGCTCGGCCCCGTGGTCGACGCCAAGGCGTTTGCGCCGCTGGTCGACGGCTTCGTGCTGGTTGCCGAATGGGGCCGCACGCCGCGCGCCATGGTGCGCTCGCTGCTGGAGCAGGAACCCTACGTCGCAAGCAAGGTCGTCGGCGCCGTGCTCAACAAGGTCGATCTGAAGAAGCTGCCGAAATACGGCTCGCTCGGCGGCTCGGAAAAGTTCTTCGACCGCTATTCGACCTACTATCTGGAGAAATCGGACGTGCGGGCCAAGACCGCCGCCTGAACGGAGCGCGATCCTGAAAAGGAGCGTGATCCGGAAAAGCGGATCCGGTTTTCGGAAAGGATCACGCTCAAACGAAGAAGCACGGCAGGTCAGGAAAAGATCAGCTTGCCGAATTTACCCGCGATCCTGAGCGCTGTCAGCCGGCCGCTTTGAAAGGCGCCGGTGTCGATGCCGAGCCTTCGCCCGTCAAGCTTGGGGATATCGACCGGCGTGTGCCCATGCACCACAAAGCGGTCGAGCAGATGGGCGGCGTTGAAGAACTCGTCGCGGATGTTGAGCAGGTCCTGCTCATCCTGTGCGACCAGGTCGATACCCGGCCTGATGCCGGCATGGACGAAAACGAATTTATCCGAACAGAGCAGCACCGGCAGGCTGCGCAGAAAGTCGATATGGCTGGCCGGAATGACTTCCTTCACGCGCCGGTCGACCTCGTCGCTCGAGGCATAGAGGCTGGCAAGCCGCGCCGGATCGACCCCATAGGAAAACAGCGTCTCGCGGCCGCCGACCGCCAGCCAGCGGTCCCGCGACAGATATCCGTCGAGATAGTTCAGCATCGCCACTTCGTGGTTTCCCGCCAGGCAGACGCGCAGGAACCCTGTTGGCGGTAGCGCCAAGACATGGTCGAGCACGCGCGCCGATTGCGGCCCGCGATCGATATAGTCGCCGAGCATGACGATAATCTTGCGGCCGCGAAATTGCAGCGCGTCGAGCTGGATCTTCTGCTCCAGCGACAGCAATTCCTTGTAGCAGCCATGCACGTCGCCGATCGCGTAGACGACGGTGTCGTCCATATCCATTTCCAGGCGCTCGCGCGGCGCCGGCCGGGGAGGTCTGGACCGCTGAAACAACGCCACTGGGGCCGTCAGACCCCGATGCCGCGGGCTTTGAGCGCCGCGGTGATCTCGTCAAGAATGGCGGGATCGTCGATGGTCGCCGGCATCGTCCATTCTTCCTTGTCGGCGATCTTCTGGATGGTGCCGCGCAGGATCTTGCCGGAGCGCGTCTTGGGCAGGCGCTTGATCGTCACCACGGTCTTGAAGGCGGCGACCGGGCCGATCCGTTCGCGCACCAGCCCCACGACCTCGGCTTCGATGGCATCGATATCGCGGGCGACGCCGGCGTTAAGCACGACGAAGCCGAGCGGTATCTGGCCCTTCATCTGATCGGCGATGCCGATGACGGCGCATTCGGCGACATCGGGATGCGCTGAAAGCACCTCCTCCATGGCCCCGGTCGACAGCCGGTGTCCGGCGACATTGATGATGTCGTCTGTGCGCGCCATGACATAGAGGTAGCCGTCCTCGTCGATCATGCCGGCATCGGCCGTCTTGTAGAAGCCGGGAAATTCCTCGAGATAGGCTCGCCGGAAACGCTCGTCGGCATTCCACAGCGTCGGCAGGCAGCCGGCCGGCAGCGGCAGTTTCACCACCACATTGCCAAGCGTGCCGCGCGGCACTTCATGGCCGGCATCGTCGAGCACGCGAATGTCGTAGCCCGGCATCGGCACGCCGGGCGAGCCGTATTTCACCGGCAGCAGGCCGAGGCCCGCCGGGTTGATGGTCATCGGCGAGCCGGTCTCGGTCTGCCACCAATGATCGACCACCGGCACGTTGAGTTTCTGCTCCGCCCATTTGATGGTTTCCGGGTCTGCGCGTTCGCCGGCCAGGAACAGAGTGCGGAATTTCGACAGATCGTATTTCGGCACGAATTCGCCCTTGGGGTCCTGCCCCTTGATGGCGCGGAAGGCCGTCGGCGCGGTGAACAGCGCGACCACGCCGTGTTCTGCGATCACCCGCCAATAGGTGCCGGCGTCGGGTGTGCCGATCGGCTTGCCCTCGAACAGCACGCTTGTCGCACCATGCAGCAGCGGTCCGTAAACGATGTAGGAATGGCCGACCACCCAGCCGACATCGGAGGCCGCCCAGAATACTTCGCCCGGTCTGACGCCGAACTCGTTTTCCATCGTCCATTTGAGCGCGACCATGTGGCCGCCATTGTCGCGCACGATGCCCTTAGGCTGGCCGGTCGTGCCGGAGGTGTAGATGATGTAGAGCGGGTCGGTGGCGAGCACCGGAACGCAATCGACGTTGGCGCCCGCGGCGCGCTCGCGGGCAACGGCGTCGGCAAAATCGATATCGTAATGCTCCCTCAGATCGCAGCGCAGCTGGTCGCGCTGCAGGATCAGGCAGGCGTCCGGCTTGTGGCGGGACATTTCGATCGCCTTGTCGAGCAGCGGCTTGTAGGCCACGACACGTCCAGGCTCCAGGCCGCAGGACGCGGAGATGACCAGCTTCGGCTTGGCGTCGTCGATGCGGATGGCGAGCTCGTGCGAGGCAAAGCCGCCGAACACCACCGAATGCACCGCGCCGATGCGGGCACAGGCAAGCATCGCGACCGCCGCTTCGGCCACCATCGGCATGTAGATGATGACGCGGTCGCCTTTGTGAATGCCGCGGTTCTTGAGCACCGAAGTCAGCGCTACCACTTCGCGCTTCAATTCGGCATAGGTGAATTTCTTGACCGTGCCGGTGATCGCGCTGTCGTAGATAAGTGCGATCTGGTCGGCGCGGCCGCTTGCGACATGGCGATCGAGAGCGTTGAAGCAGGTGTTGCAGCTGGCGCCGTTGAACCAGCGCCCGTAAACGCCCGCCTTGGCATCGAAGACGCTGGTCCACGGCGAATACCAGTCGATCGCCTCGGCGGCAGCGGCCCAGAATTGTTCCGGGTCGCGTTTCCAGCCGTCATAGACCTCGTGGTAGCGTGACGCCATTCATCCCTCCTCGGGAAAACTCTCTATCTTGCAATAGCCTATGCGGGTTTTCCCGGCCACGTCTTTCCCCAAATGCCATGTCTTTCCCGAAATTTGGGGCTTGGCCGATCTCGCCTTGGCCATAAATTGCAGGCACCATGGCCGGGTTTGAAATCGGGGCAGGGCGCGCAATGACGGTACGATACGGGGTTGGATCTGCCGTTGGAGCAGCGCTGCTGTTGACGATCGTTTCCGCCGCCCAGGCCGGCGATGCCGCCGCGCGGCGCATCATCGGCTTTTCCCCCGACGGCAAATATTTCGCCTTCGAGCAATATGGCGAGCTCGACGCTGCCGTTTCCGGCTGGTCGCAGATCGACATCATCGAAACAAGCACAGACGAGTTCGTCGGCGGCAAGCCGATCCTTGTCCTCGACGAATCGGAAGAGGCGACCACGACGGTGGAGCAGGCACGGGCGCAGGCCGCAAAGCAGGCCGCGCCAATCCTGGCCAAATACGGCATCGCCGAGCGCGGCACGCGCACGGCCTCCGACAGGTTCACCTTCCCGGATGACACGGTCGAGTACAACGACATTTCCCGCCTCGAGCAGGCCGCGCAGAAATGGCTGTCGCCGTTCTATGGCGAAACACAGATTTCGACCATCCAGCTCGATGAGATTTTGGCCGACAGCAAGACGGACTGCTCGGCAAGCTTTGATGACGCCAAGCCAAGCGACCAGGCTCTTCCGAGCGACAAGACACTTCAGGGCGAAAAGAAACTTCAAGGCGCCAAGACGGGCAAGGCGCGCGGCTTCCGCCTGTCGCTGCAGGGGCAGGACGGCAAGCCGTTCAAGGTGCTGCACGAGGACAAGGCCGTGCCGGGCTCGCGCAACTGCCCGACTTCCTACAGCCTGTCGGAATCCTACGAATACACCCCGCCCGGCAGGCCGGCGGTAGTGGCGGTGCTGGTGCAGCGCTTCAGCCAGGGCTTCGAAGGACGCGACCGCCGCTTCATCGCCGTAACCGGCCATGCACGCTAAGCCGCGGCCCGTCTTGTGGCAGGCAGAAAAAGCTCATGCGCCCGGAGAAAGCAGGGCGTTCGTGTCGGATATCAGGTCTTAAAGCGGCAAGGCCGCCAGCATCAGCCCGACGCCACCCGCGATCAATATGGCGGCTGCCAATGCTTTTCGATGACGTTCGAACGCGGTCGGAGCCCGCTCCCAGTTGTAACGCATACCCAATGCTCTCCCAAAACCCCGCGACTCCATAGCTTACTTTAGGTAAGAAAAGCAAGACCTTGACCCTGCGAGATAGCTGGCTTGACCGTTTGCGGCGGTGATTCCCAGCTGCAATCACCGACTATTTCTGGGGTGCTTCCCTGTTCTCAGGCTCTGAATGATGTGGAAGTTACCACAATCTGAAATTGGATGTCTCCATTAGGCTTCGGTTGCCTGTGTCGTGAGGATGGTGGCGTTGCCGGATTGCCACAGAACGGTCAGGCCGGCCTGTTCTCCCTCTCGTCCGCGCAATGGACAGACCCGCATCGCCGCGCTATCTGCTCTCCAGGAAAATGGTGGAGGGGCTCCATGGCCCAAATCGGTTCTGAAATGGTTCTGCGGCTGGCGGACGACGCCTCGGTCCAGCATGTCGGCGATGGCGCCGTCGTGCTCTTGGCACGCAGCGGCCAGCTTTACACCTGCAACGGCACCACCGAAGCCTTTCTCGACAAGGTGGACGGCGCCCGCAGCCTTGACCAGATCGTCGTCCTGTTGTCTGACGAGTTCGAGGTCGACAAGGGCACGCTCGACCAGGACATGGCGGCGCTGGCCGCCGAACTGGTGAGCGAAGGCATTCTCGCCGACCCGGCTCCCTGATGGTGGACGGCGTTCTCCTGCGCGCTTTGTTTCGTGTCCATTTATGGGCAAGCGCGCGGCTGATGCCGACCCTGATCGGCCGCCGCAGCTTCGAATCGGTGCTGAAATGGGCGCCGCTCAGCGCACCCACCCCTTATCGCGGCCTGTCGTCAGCCTACATCGTCGCTGCCGTCAACCGGACCGTCCGGCACCCCTGGCTGATGCGCGACCGCAGATGCCTGCGCGAGGGCCTGCTCGCCCACCGCTTCCTGCGCTTTGCCGGCTTCGATCCGGATCTGCGCTTCGGCGTCGATCCGAAGTCGATGCAGGCGCCGCGTATGTCTGCCCATTGCTGGGTCTGTCTCGATGGCCGCCCGGTGGTCTCGGACAGCCTCCCCGGCATGGTGCAGATCTATCGTCATCACGCCGATGCCGGAAAGGCGCACGCTGCTTGACCGGTCCGGCGACCACCTTCTGCTACGATCTCCAGGGCCAGGTCATCAGCATATCGGCCTCGCGGGCCGATCTCTGGCCGAGCTTCGACCTCTTACTCGGCACGTTGCGCGTGAGCGGGCCGGTCGAGCCCGATTTCCGCGTCGACATCGTCGAGACGCGAGAGTTACAGGAGTTGCCTGCCGGAAAACTCGCTTTCGACGGCGAGGTACCGGAGGACGGCCATTGCCGGCTGATCGACGGTGGCGGCACCGTTCACCTGGTCTTTCCCGGCCTGCAGACCGTCTCGATCAATGCCGATGGAGGCTGGGCCGAGATACGAGTCCATCCCGATGCCAAGGTCAAATGGACGATGCTGATGATGGTGCTGGATGCAGCACTTGATGCCGGCGACCAGCACATGCTGCACACCGCCGGCCTGACATTGCCTGGCCAAGAGGCGCTGGTGCTGATCCATGCGCCGAGCGGCACCGGCAAGTCGACGACGTCGCTGGCGCTGGCGTCGCAAGGCTTCGGCCTGTGCTCGGATGACGCCATGATCCTCAAGGTTTTGGCCGGTGGCGGCATCACGGCCTGGGGCTTGCCGCGCAAGGTGAAGGTCCACCGCCACACGGCGGCAATGCTGCCCTTCGTGGCGCCTTGCCTTGGCGACAAATGGGACGCCAATGGCGAGCAGGCCGTCTCGCTGGAACGTCTCGCCGAGATCATCCGCATCGAGGAGACTGTCGGCAGACCGGTTGCGGCACTGGTTCATCTCGCCCGCTCGGCGGACGCGCAAACCCGGCTCGTCCTCATGACCAGGACAGACGCCATGGTGGCGCTTGCCACCGACAATGTCAGGACCGGCATGACCGGCCTTTTGCCGGCGCAGAGGCGCCGCATGGCAACCATCGCAACGCTGGTCAAAGCCGTCCCGACCTTTACCCTGGAAGTTGGCGCGAACCCGGCCGAGGCGGCCCCGCTGATCCGCTCGGCGCTGGCGGCGCGGGACTAAAGCACACTTCAGGCAGAATGCGGCTTTGGCCTGGCGAGGCGCTGGATCCAGCGGAAGGCGTCGCGGCGCAGGCGCGAATGCATCTTGTCCCTGGAATTGACGCCGAGCAGCGTATCGCCGGTGATCAGCCATTTGGCCAAAAATATCGAGAGGTCGGGCTTGATGCGGTCGGCCAGTTCGATCGCGCGCGGTGCATCAAACAGCCGCCCCGTCACATTGAGAACCGTCGCCAGTTCGAGCTCGATGCCGCTGATGCGCGCCGCCTCGAAAAGCCGGTCTTCATCCGCGGGCGACCGCAGCGCGCGCACGCCCTGCAGCACATCGACGCAAAGCTGCAGCCGGTGGAACTTGTGCCCGCCGGCGGCGTGGACAATGGCGATGGTCAGCAGCGCGGCCGGCGTGTCGGCCTCGCTGCCGTCGATGATCTGCAATTCGCGAAAGCCCAGCGACAGCCGCCGCCGCATGCCGGAATCATGCACCAGGTTGCCGTGCAGTTCGATCAGCAGGCTGGTATTCTCCTTCTCCAGCCACTTGAACTCCTGCAGATCCTGCGACTGCGCCTCGCCGCTCCAGAGCTCGAAGCCGCATCCGGCAATCACCGTGTTGGCTTCAATGATGCTGGCCGGCTCGACCAGAATGTCGATGTCGGTGAACGGCCGGTCAGCGGCGTGGCGGTAAAGTTTGCGTGCGAAGACCGGACCCTTGACGATGCGGGCCGGAACATTTTTCGCCGCCAATGCCTTCATGATGCGGTCGCCATGATATTGCAGCAGCATCGATTGGCCGGTCGCCAGCGTCGAGCGATCACGCAGTTCCGACAGCTTTTGCCGCAAGGCTGCGTCCGCAGGCAGTTGGGCGTCGCCGATCTCGCTGAGCTTGCGCAGCATGATCGGCAGCACGCCGTGGAACTCGGCATTGGCGAGCAGTGCCAGCAAGCTTTCGGCAGCAACGTCACGGCCAATGGCAACCGTCGCCTCCGGGTCGGCGAAGGTCAGCAGCAGTTTTTCATCGGCAGGCGCAAGAGATGGCAGCATCAAACCCGGATTGCGTTCGCCCACATCAGCAATTCCCGTCCGGAATTGCGTCAAACAACCAACTCAGAGGAGCGTATGTTGCAGAAAAGCATGCATGAAGCCAGCGTGTGGTGGCAGAACCAGCTCATGAATTGACTTTCCACGGTTTCGGTCCATTCTTTTGCACTTGACTGAAAAGGGTGTTTGGAATGGCCAAGAAAAAGTATGAAGCGCCCGTGCTGCGCAAGGCAGGAAAGTTGTCCAGCGTGGTGGCCGGGCCGTCGCTGCCGATACCGCGATAAGACTTCTACGGCTTCGGTTTGGATGAAGCCGGAGCGGTCGGCCGCAAGGCAAGCCGCGCTGCAGGCGGGCAATCTGTCGGCGTGACTGCGGGTAACGGTCCGTCCGGTCCCGCAGGCTAAGGCAAGTTCATAAGCCGCCTGTTCGGGATATGGGCAAGGCCCCTCCGTTACAGTCCCCAGCGCAGCGCGGCTGTGTGCACCGGCGCGTCCCACATTGACGTTACCTCGTCATCCAGCATGGTCAGCGTGATCGAGCAGCCGGCCATGTCGAGCGATGTCACGTAGGACCCGACCAGCGAGCGGGTCACCGTCACGCCCTGTTTTTCGAAGATGCTTCGGGCGCTGTTGTACATCAGATAGAGCTCCATCAGCGGCGTGCCGCCAAAGCCGTTGATGAACAACAGTGCCGGGCCTTTCGCCCTGTCGCCGAGATCGCCCAGGATCGCGGCGCAAATCTCTTCGGCGATCGCATCGGCGCTTTTCAACGTGTCGCGACGCCGGCCGGGCTCGCCATGAATGCCGACGCCGAATTCCATCTCGCCATCACCAATCTCGAAGGTCGGCCTGCCGGCCGCCGGCACCGTGCAACTGGTCAGCGCCACGCCCATCGAACGCGTCGCGCTGTTGATGCGACCGCCGAGCGCCTTGAGATCCGCCAGCGCCATGCCTTGCTCGGCGGCGGCGCCGACGATCTTCTCCACCACCAGCGTGCCGGCGACGCCGCGCCGGCCGGTCGTAAAGGACGAATTCTCGACGGCGACGTCATCATTGATCACCACCTGCAGGACGCCGTCGGCCATTTCGCCGGCCATGTCGAAATTCATCACGTCGCCTTCATAGTTCTTGACGATGAACAGGCAGCCGGCGCCGGTATCGACGGCGGCGGCCGCCGCCAGTATCTGGTCCGGCGTTGGCGAGGTGAAGACCTGGCCGGGGCAGGCGGCGTCCAGCATGCCGTGACCGACAAAGCCGGCATGCAACGGCTCGTGGCCGGAACCGCCGCCCGAGATCAGCGCCACCTTCCCCGGCTTCATCACCTTGCGGCGAATGAATTTGTGCTCCTCGCCCAGCACCAGGATGTCGGCATGAGCTGCAACGAAGCCGTTGAGGCTTTCGGTCAGCACCGTGTCGACGGAATTCATAAACTTCTTCATGTGTCCTCCCGACACAACACGATCAGCCGCCACTCCTGCCGGTGATGCTGGTGATCTTCTGGATGAATTCGTTGATCGCCTTGTCGAGCGCTGCATTCTGCTTGTCGTCGCCGAAATCGGGCACGATCAGCGAGACATGCCGGGTCTTGCGCATGCCTGCCGCAACCGACATCTTGCCGGGATGCGCCAGATGATAGGCAGCCAGAAACTGATCGCGCTCGGCCGGACTGAAATGGCAGACCGAAAAAATAGCCGGCAGATGTTTTGACGGGATCGGGGTCGAATAGGCCGCGCTGGAAATCTGGGTGACGAAGCTGCGGTGCTTGCCAAGCGCGTCGGCAAGGCGTTGTCGCATACCCGACGGTCGCTGGTCGATGACCTGCGACAGGATCGTCTTGTAGGCGCGGATCGCCTCTTCGGAGCCGGCTTCTGGTGTCTTGTCGGCCATCTCAGTCATCCTAGACCGATGCATCCGAGATGGCCGCCTTGGCCATGGCGAGTTGGGCGGGAGCCACCGAGAGATCCCGCAGGCCGGCCTCGAGCAGTGCCGGGATCGATGCCGGATCGCCGCCGGCATCGCCGCACAGGCTGACTGGGATTTTCGCGCGCAGGCCAAAAGCGGCAACCGAGCCGATCAGCCGCAACACGGCGGGATGGCGGACAGAATTAAGATGCGCCACGGCTGCGTTATCGCGGGCAGCCGCCATTACATATTGGGTCAGATCGTTCGAACCGATCGAGAAGAAGGCGACATCGGCAAACGCCTCCGGCGCGATCGCCACCGAAGGCACCTCGACCATGATGCCGAGCGGCGGCATTTTTTGCGCGATGCCGCGCGCGGCAAGCCCGGCCTGCTCCTCCACGAACAGAGCGGCGGCGCGTTGGTATTCCTCCGCGACGGCGATCATCGGAAACATCACCTTCAGATTGCCGTGCACCGCCGCGCGCAGCAGCGCCCGGATCTGTACGCGAAACACCTCCGGCCTTGCCAGCGACAGCCTGATGCCACGCAGCCCGAGGAACGGGTTGCTCTCCTCGACGGTGAAGCCCGGCACCGGCTTGTCGCCGCCGGCGTCGACGGTACGGATGGTTACCGGCTTGTCGCCTGCCCATTCCAGCACCTTGCGATAGGCCTGGTATTGCGTCTCCTCGTCCGGCGGCGCCTTGCCGAACAGGAATTCGGTGCGCATCAGCCCGACCCCGTCGCAGGTCGAAATGTCGATGCCGTCGACCTCGGACGGATCGGCGATGTTGACCTGCACCCGAATTGTCGTGCCGGCCTTGGTCACAGCCGGCTTCGCCAGATAGGCTTCGGCCCTGTCGCGGCGCGCCTCGAAGGACGACGACGATCGATGGAACGCCTCGATTTCGGCCTTCGTTGGCGAAAGCACGATGCCGCCATGCTCGGCATCCAGCAGCGCCGCGCCACTGGGATCATCCGGCGAAGAACCGAGCCCCACGATCATCGGTATGCCGCGCGAGCGCGCCAGCATGGCGACGTGGCTGGCGGTGCTGCCGGCCTTCAGCGCGATGCCGCCGCCGGCGCTCCAGTCGGTCTCGAGAAAGCGCGTCGGCGCGATGTCCTCGCCGTAGAGGATGGCGCCGGCCGGTGCCGCGCTCTCCTGTTCCTCGGCCAGCGCCCGCAACACCCGGTCCCTGATGTCGCTGATATCGGCGGCGCGCGCCCGGAAATAGTCCTGGTCTGATGTCTCATAGCCGGCGATCTCGGCGTCCAGCGCCTGCCGCCAGGCCATGTCGGCCGGCATGCCGGACGCGAGCGCCGCAAATGCCGGCCCGGTCAGTGCATCGTCCTCCAGCATGGCGATCTGAAACTCGAGGATACCGACCGCCTCCTCATCGGCGGTTTCGATCAGGGTCGCGAGCCGCTCCACCGCGTTGCCGATTGCTGCTTCCAGCGCGGCTTTCTCGTCCGCGGCGCTTGCCTTGCCCGTGTAGTGCGCGGTGCCGTTGTCGAGGTTGAACAACGGCCCCTCGGCATAGCCGGCCGACGCCGAAATGCCTTGCAGCCTAAGCGGTTCGGGCATGGCCCGCATCCTCGTCGAAACCGCGTCGCACCAACTCGGCCAGCGCTCTCACGGCATCGTCGGCGCCGTCGCCTGTGGCCCGGATGTGCAGCATGGTGCCTTTCGGCGCCCTGGCCGCCATCACCTTGACGATGCTCTTGGCGTCGAACCATGGGCCGTTGGCGGCAAGCGCAATCTCCACCTCGGCGGCAAAGCTCTTGGCAAGCTTGGTGAACTTCACCGAAGGGCGCGCGTGCAGACCTACCTCGTGGGTGATCAGGACGGTGGCCTCGGCAAATGCGGACATCAGGTCAAAATTCCCGTTCGCTCACGACGGCGACAATTCATGCGCCGTCGCCACCACTTCCTTCAGCGAGGCCCCGCCGGACGCCTCCGTCGCAGCCATCACCGCGCCTTCGACGATCGGCGCGTTGCAGACGACGATCTTCTGCGCCCGCGGCTCGCCGATCATTTCCACCGCCATTTCCGAATTGGTCTCGGCGCCGCCGAGATCGACCAGTATGGCGACGCCCGCCTCCGACCACGCCTTGTCGATGGCGCCCATGATCGCTTCGACGCTGGTGCCGAGCCCGCCATGGCCGTTTCCGCCGCACCATGCAAGCGGCACTTCGTCGCCCACCATCTGCCGCACCATGTCGGCCGTGCCTTCGGCAACCAGCGGCGAATGCGAGACGATGACGATGCCGACATTGCTCATGCTTGGCCCTCGACGGTTTCGGCGACGGTCCGCACCAGCAGCGCCACAGAGCGTCCGCCGGCATCCATATGACCGATTGAGCGGTCGCCGAGGAATGAGGCGCGACCGCGTGTTGCCTTCATCGGCACGGTCGCTTCGGCAGCCGCGTCGGCAATATCAGCGATTTCCGAGCCTGTCTTTCCATTCGCGAGCGCGTCATGCACCGGATACAGCACATCGAGCATCGTCTTCTGGCCGACCTGCGATTTGCCTCTGGCGGCCACCGCCTCGATTGCCTCGCCGAAAGCAGCCGTCAGCTTGGGGCGATCCGGCTCTCCTGAAATCTCCTTGCCCAGCGCCAGGAACAATGTGCCGAACAGCGGCCCGGACGCGCCGCCGACCGTCATCACCAGCTTGGTGCCGATCGCCTTCAGCGCCTCGGGCAGCGGCTTTGCAGCGAACGCCCCTGCATCGGCGCGCACAGCCTCGAAGCCGCGCTTCATGTTCAGCCCATGGTCACCGTCGCCGATCGCCTGGTCGAGCGCGGTCAACTCTTCCGAGTGAGCGGCGATCGTGTCCGCGGCGGCGGTGATCAGCCTGGCAAGGTCGAACGCTGCCATGTCCAGATTCCCGGTTTCGATCCTGCCGGCAGTATCGCAAGAGTTTTCATTCGACAATCTAAGCATGCCGTCAGGCCGTTGCATGCAGCGCGGCGGCGGCCGCGAACACTTCGGCCACGGCATGGGCGCCAGGGTCGACTACGCCCTGCAATTTGGTGCCGACATAGGCGGAGCGCCCGGCCTTCGCCTTCTCCATGGCCGCGGTCGCCTCGGCGCCGTGCCGTGCCGCTGTAGCCGCGGCATCCAGCCCCTTGGCATCGAGCGCCTTCAGCCCCGGCTCCAAGGCATCGACCATGGTGCGGTCGCCGACCCTGGCGCCGCCATAGAAGGTCATCCGGTCAAGCCCGGCAAGCAGCGCCTTGGACAGGGTTGCTCCGCCGTTCGAAGCCTGAGCCGCCGCCGTGAAGAAGATCGACAGCAAGACGCCTGAGGAGCCGCCCATTGCGACGCCCAGACTATCGCCTATAGCCGCAAGTGTGGCGGCAGGGTCGGCCAGCGGCAGCGCATCGAGCCGTTCCAGCACGCTGCGCGCGCCGGTCGCAACCGTCGAACCGGTATCGCCATCGCCCGCCTTGGCGTCGAGCCCGTTCAGTGTCTCTTCGAGCGCGATCAGCCGTTCGCAGACCGTGATGATCAAACGCCTGGTGCCGGAATCCTGGCTGGCCCTTTGGGCTGCGCTGTTTCCAGCCGCTTTCGCCATAGGCACGATAGCCGGCGCGACGACGGTTTTGGCCGGCATCCAGGCATGTGGGCCGACAGGCGCCAGCAAGCCTGCCTCGCGCGCCGCATCGAGCTTGATCAGCGACAGCGAAAAACCGTTCATGTTGAGCGCCGTCATCAGCGGTCCGGGGCCGATCGCAAGCTTCACGGTCTTGGCCAGCGGCGAGGCCAGCACGGCATTGGCGACCAGCGACATTTCGAGCGGCGGCACCGAGCCGAGATTGTTGATGAGCAACGCGTGGCTGGCGTTCGGGTCGAGCCGCGCGGCCAGCCGCTCCGCCATGATCGCCACAAGTCTGTCGGCGCTCTGCACGGCGATGCGCTCGACGCCCGGCTCGCCATGGATGCCGAGGCCGAGTTCGCCGTCATTTTCGCCGAACCGCTCTTCATGTGGCTGGCCGGGGATCGAGCAGGACGACAGCGACATGCCGAGCGAGATGATGTCCTTCGCCGCCGCGCGAGCCGCTGTCGCGATCGCTGTCAGACCGCTTCCCCTCTCCGACAAATGGCCTGATATCTTGTGCACGAACAAGGTGCCGGCGACGCCGCGCGGCTGGTTGATATCGGGCAAGGCAATGTCGTCGGCGACGATCGCCATCTCGACGCAAAACCCCTCGGCGCGCGCCTTCTCGGCCGCGAGGCCGAAATTGAGGCGGTCGCCGGTGTAGTTCTTGACGATCAGCAGGCAGCCAGCCGGGCCGGTCACCGCGCGAATGGCCGCCAGGACCGCCTCGACGCTGGGCGAGGCAAATATCTCGCCCGAGACCGCCGCCGTCAGCATGCCCTTGCCGACAAACCCGGCATGCGACGGCTCGTGCCCGGCACCGCCGCCGGAGACGACGGCAACCTTTGCCTTGTCCCAGTCGGCGCGCAGCACGACCTTGATCTCGGGATAGCCGTCGAGGCGGGCGAGATCGCCGGAACCGATAGTCCGCAACAGCCCGTCCAGCGCCTCGGTGACGATCGTTTCCCTGCGGTTGAAAAAGTGCTTCATCGAATTCGTCCTGTATTCGTCAATCAGAAGCCGGTGCCGTGCCCTTGGCGAGACACCGAAAACCTCACATCAGTCTTTGTCCGTCGGCGCCGAAATAAAGTGGCGAGCGGTAGCGGATCACCACTTTGTCGCCCTCGGCCAGATCCGTATCGGGGTCGGTGAGCGTCACCAGTTTCTTCGGGCCGACCGTAACATGCAGATGGTTCTGGTCCCCGAGATGTTCGACCCAGTCGACGACGCCGTCGGCATGGCCGCTTGCGGTCTTCTCGATCGACAGATGCTCGGTGCGCGCGCCGATGGTCTTGGTTCCGGTCGGCGCCCCACCATCAGGCAGCAGCCCGGCCGGCAGCAGGTTGATCGCCGGCTGGCCGAGGCGGGCCGCGACATGAAGGTTGGCCGGCTCCGAATAGATTGTGCGCGGCGTGCCGATCTGCACCAGCACGCCGTCATTGAGGATGCCGATGCGATCGGCCATGGTCATCGCCTCGATCTGGTCGTGCGTGACATAGAGCATGGTGGCGCCGAGTTCGGCCTGGATGCGCTTGAGTTCGAGCCTGAGATCGGCGCGCAATTTGGCATCCAGCGACGACAGCGGTTCGTCCATCAGATAGATCGACGGTTTGCGCACCAACGCTCGGCCGATGGCGACGCGCTGCATCTCGCCGCCCGACAGCTTGGTCGAGCGGTTGGCGAGCTTGTGGTGGATGCGCACCATCTTTGCCACCTCTTCGACGCGGCGGCGAATCTGGTCCTCCGGTACTTTCCGCGCCGGCGAGCGCAGCGGGAAGGCGAGGTTGTCGTAGACTGACAGATGCGGGTAGAGCGAATATTGCTGGAAGACGAAAGCGGTGTCGCGCTCGGCCGGCGACAGCGTCGTCGCATCGTGGCCGCCAATATCGATCCTGCCGCCATCCGGCCGCTCCAGTCCGGCGATCAATCTCAGCGTCGTCGTCTTGCCGGCGCCGGTCGGGCCGAGCAGCACGACGAATTCGCCATCGGCGATGTTGAGGTCGAGGCCATTGACGGCGACATGATCGCCGAAGCTTTTGGTCACGCCCTTGATGTGCACGTCAGCCATGCTGCGCTCTCCCTTGAGAGGCGGTATCGTGGATCGCGGTGCGCACCGCCCGACCCGAGCCCTTGTCGAACAGCGACAGCCGCGCGCTGTTCAACGTCAGCCCGACATGATCGCCGGCAGCGAGCCGGATTTCGGCCGGCACCCGCGCCTTGATGATGCCGTCCGCCGTCTCCACCGCCACGATCTGCGTCGTGCCGAGATATTCGGTGCCGTAGATGGCGCCGCGCAGTTTCGACGCATCGTCGAAACGGATGTGCTCGGGACGGATGCCGAGCGCCATGTCGGCGGGCGCAATTTCCTCGCGCACTTCCGGCACCGCCACCTTGGCGCCCTGGACGACGATTTCCTTCGCCCCCTTCGCCAGCCCGCCACCGAAGCCCAGGAAATTCATCGGCGGCGAGCCGATGAAGTCGGCGACGAACATGGTTGCCGGGCGGTCGTAGATTTCGCGCGGGCTGCCGAACTGTTCGATGACGCCATGGTTCATGACGGCGATCTTGTCGGCCATCGACATCGCTTCCATCTGGTCGTGCGTGACATAGACGGTGGTGGCGTGGATGCGGTTGTGCAGCTCGCGCAGCTCATGCACCATCAGATCGCGGAATTCGGTGTCGAGCGTGCCGAGCGGCTCGTCCATCAGAAAACACTTTGGCCGTCGCACGATGGCGCGGCCGAGCGCGACCCGCTGGCGGTCGCCGCCGGCAAGCCCTGAGACCGATTTGTTGAGCAGGTGGTCGATGCGCAGCAGCTTCGCCGTTTCCTCGACACGGCTTCGAATCTCGGCCGACGGCATGCCTTGCGCGAGAAGCGGGAAGCCGATGTTCTTGCGCACATTCATATGCGGATAGAGCGCGAAAAGCTGGAAGACGAAGGCGATGTCGCGTTCGCGCGCCCGGCGCATGGTGACATCCTCGCCGCCGAGCAGGATCTGGCCGCCCGTCGGCAGTTCCAGCCCGGCGATCATGCGCAGCGTCGTCGT
This sequence comes from Mesorhizobium sp. M0761, assembly GCF_040320205.1. Classification (NCBI taxonomy): domain Bacteria; kingdom Pseudomonadati; phylum Pseudomonadota; class Alphaproteobacteria; order Hyphomicrobiales; family Phyllobacteriaceae; genus Mesorhizobium; species Mesorhizobium sp. M0761. The sequence goes on along the minus strand of NZ_JAMYPF010000005.1, from coordinate 262,046 downwards.
CTTGCCGCAGCCCGACGGGCCAAGCATGACGAAGAACTCGCCATCCTCGACGATGAAGCTGGAATCCTGCACGGCGACGAAATCGCCGAAGGCCTTTCTCAAATGTTGGACGCGGATTTCGGCCATGATTATTCCGGGAATTTCGAGACGATGATGAACATCACTGTGCCGGCGAGCATGGTGATGAAGGAGTAGGTGTAGAGCGCGAGCGCGAAAGGCTGGAACAGCATCAGGAAGCCGACGGCGATGAGCGCCGTCGCAATGTTTTCCATGAGGCCGCGCCGGGCCCAGCGAGGCCAGGATGACTTTTTGGAGATGGCTGGGCGCGTCATGCGTAGCTGCCTTCCTTCTGCCCGGCAACGGGGCGAGACGGTTGCCAGGTGGTTCCCCCACTCCGTCGCTGCTTCGCAGCGTCACCTCTCCCCCCTCCGGAGGGAGAGGAAGGCAGCCTGCCTGAATGAAGTGCGCGTCCTTCCTCTACCCCGTCGATGGGGGGAGAGGTGTCGGGCGAAGCGCGACGGAGTGGGGGGCGACCTGGCACACCACTCATTTGCGAACCGCGCCGAAAGTGATGCCGCGCAGCAACTGCTTGCGTAGCAGGATGGTGAAGACCAGGATCGGCACCAGGAAGATCGTCGTGCCCGCCGCCACCGCCGGCCAGTCCTGGCCGCCTTCGCCGATGATAGTCGGGATGAAGGGCGGTGCGGTTTGCGCCGTGCCGGAGGTGAGCAGTGCCGCGAAGGCATATTCGTTCCAGGCGAAGATCAGGCAGAAGATGGCGGTCGCGGCGATGCCGGTGGTGGCTTGCGGCAGCACGGTGCGCCAGAAGGCCTGCAGCCTGGTGTAGCCGTCGATCATCGCCGCTTCCTCATACTCGCGCGGGATCTCGTCGATGAAGCCTTTCAGCAGCCACACCGCCAGCGACACGTTTACCGCCGTGTAGAGCAGGATCATGCCCAGCGCGGTGTCGGACAGGCCGAGCTCGCGGTACATCAGGTAGATGGGAATCGCGACCGCGATCGGCGGCATGAAGCGCGTCGACAGGATGAAGAACAGAAGGTCATCGGCCAGCGGCACCTTGAAGCGCGAGAAACCATAGGCAGACAGCGTGCCGAGGAAGACCGCGCAGAAGGTCGAGCCGAAGGCGATTATCAGCGAATTGACGAAGCGCGGCAGGAAATTGGACGGGCCGGCAATCACCATGTTGCGCTTGCGCGAGGTCTCGTCGCAGAAACCGGTCGCGGGTCCGAGCGAGTTGATGTACTCGGGCGTTTGCCTGGTGCGCGTCGTGAACAGGTTGCAATAGCCCTCGATGCTCGGCTGGAACAGAATCTTGGGCGGATAGGCGATCGAATCCGGCGGCGTCTTGAAGCTGGTGGCGAAGATCCACAGCAGCGGCACGATCGAGATCAGCGCGTAGAGCACGATGATCGTGCCGGCGATCCGCTTCGAATTGGCCGAGGGGGCGACGACGGAGTGGGCGGTGGTCAGGCTCATCTCTGCTTCACCTTGTTCAGCGCCTTGACGTAGATGTTGGCCAGCCCAAACACCGCGACGAACAGGATGATGGCGAAGGCCGAGGAATATCCGGTGCGCCAGCTCTCGAACGCTTGCCGTTTCAGCGTGATGGAAGCGACCTCGGTGGTCGAGCCCGGCCCGCCACCGGTCAGCAGGTTGACCATGTCGAACATCTTGAAGTTCTCGATGCCGCGAAACAGCACCGCCAGCATGATGAAGGGCAGCGCCATCGGCAGCGTGATCGACCAGAACTGCCGCCAGTTGGATGCGCGGTCGACCTCGGCCGCCTCATAGATGTATTCGGGGATCGAGCGCAGGCCGGCGAGACAGATCAGCATGACATAGGGCGTCCACATCCAGGTGTCGACGATGATGATCGACCACGGCGCCAGCGACACGTTGGACAGCATCTGGATGTCGGTCGGTGGTATCCGGGTGACGAACGAGATGGCGTAGGCGAACAGGCCGATCTGCGGCTCGTAGAGGAAACGCCAGAAATTGCCGACCACCGCCGGCGACAGCATCATCGGCACCAGGATGATGGTCGTCCAGAAGGCGTGGCCGCGAAACTTCCTGTCGATCAGCCATGCCAGCGTGAAACCGATCAGCGTCTGCAGCAAGATCGTCCAGAACACGAAATGCGCCGTCGTCTGCATGGCGATCCAGATGTCCTGGTCGCCGAGGATGCGCTGGTAGTTGGCGAAGCCGAGGTTTTTCACCACCTCGTTCGGGCGGTTCGCGCGGAAGTTGGTGAAGGACAGGTAGATCGCCCAGAACAGCGGGAAGATGTTGATGGCCAAGAGCAACAGGATCGTCGGCGAGATGAACAGCCAGGCGAGGCCCTTGTCGCTGATGCCACGGACCTTGCGGGCCAACGGCTCCGGGGTCGCCCGGGCAACGTTCTCCGCAGTCCGATTGAGCATGGTGAGCCCTGCTTCGGTCACGTCAAGTCTCGACACTGGAATTTATCTGAACTGCGTCCCGTGCCAAGGGCGGCACGGGACCAAGAGCATGAAGCCGAAAAGTGTGAAGCGGTTTTCGGACGACATCATGCTCTCTCTCTTTTTAGCCCGAGGCGGATGATTTCTGGTCGATTCGGCCTGAAAATCATCCGCCTCTGGGGTCAGGCTCGGGAGGAGCCGTTGGTCCGGTTACATCTTGCCGTCGTCCTGGAACACTTGCGTCCAGTCCTTGACCAGGCCGTCAAGCGCGTCCTTGGCCGAACCCTGGCCGGCAACGACATAGTCGTGGAAGCGCTTCTGCGACGCCTGCAGCAGCGGTGCGTAGCTCGGCTCGGCCCAGAAGTCCTTCACGATCGCCATCGAGTCGAGGAAGGTCTGCGCATAAGGCTGGCTGGACGGGAAGGCCGGGTCCTTGACCACCGCGTTCAGGCAGGAATAGCCGCCGAGCGACCACCATTTGGCCTGCACATCCTTGTCGGCGAACCACTTGATGTATTTCAGCGCCGATTCCTGCTTGTCTGAATAGGACACCACCGAAATGCCCTGGCCGCCAAGCTGCGCAAACTGGGCGCCACCGGGACCCTTCGGATTGACGAAGTAGCCGATCTTGTCGCCGCCGACATTCTCGTCCTTCTGCAGGCCGGGCCAGGTGAAGGCGAAGTTCATGTGCATGGCCACCTGACCGGATTTGAAGGCGTCGACGCCTTCGCCCATATAGCTGTTCGAGGCACCCGGAGGCGTGCAGCAATCGTAGAGCGACTTGTAGAACTCCAGGCCTTTGACCGCGTCTGGCGAATTGACGAAGCCTTCCATCTCGTAGGGCTTCTTGGGGTTTTCATACTGGAAGCCGTAGCTGTAGAGCACGTCCATGGCGCCCATGGTGATGCCTTCCGAGCCACGCTCGGTGTAGATCGAAGCGCCATAGACGGTCTTGCCGTCGATCTCGCGCTTCTGGAAGAACTCGGCGACCTGCTTCAGTTGGTCGAAGGTGGTCGGCGGGCCGAGATCCCAGCCATATTTTTCCTTGAATTCCTTTTGCAGCTCCGGCTTGGAGAACCAATCCTTGCGGTAGGTCCAGCCGACGACGTCGCCCATGGCCGGCAGCGCCCAGTAATTCGGCGTGTTCTTCGGCCATTCGGAATAGCCGACGACTGTTGCCGGCACAAAGTCGTCCATGCTGATCTTCTCCTTGTCGAAGAAGTCGTTCAGCTTGACGTAGTGGCCGTTCTCGGCCGAGCCGCCGATCCACTGGCTGTCGCCGATGATCAGGTCGCACAGTTTGCCGTGCGAGTTGAGCTCGTTGAGGAAGCGGTCGGCATAGTTGGTCCACGGCACGAATTCGAATTTCATGCCGATGCCGGTTTCCTTGGTAAAATCCTTGGACAGTTCGACCAGCGCGTTTGCCGGATCCCAGGCGGCCCAGCAAAGCGTCAGGTCTTCAGCGTGCGCAACGTTCGAGACGGCTGTCGACGCGGTAATCGCCGAGGTCAGTCCCAACGCCAGTTTCAAGCTCGATTTCATGCCTTCCTCCCATTTGCGAAACGCGCCCGGATGGCCGTTTCAAGAACCCCTCAACCCTCGCTCCTCCGAGGGGCTAAACACGGCGCGCTATGCGTCGCCAGGGCGGCGCGGTGCGTCGCAGATGTTTAGTAATTTGTTTAGTGATGCAATTTTTACTAAACAAGGCAAGCGAATTCGTCGCTGCGCCGCAACATGGCGAAACGGCGATTGAAATCGTTGGGAAATGATTGCCGGACGGCTCGCCCGGAAGTTGCTTAGCCGGGGTCGCCTATAATTTTCGTCTGCGGCGTCACCGGCCGAACAGGGGGCGCGGGCGGCAGCAGCGCGCGGATGTCGGCGAAGGGAAATGTCGGCTCGAATCGGAAGGCCTCGGCCAGGGAGCCGGGAACGCTGTTGCATTGCCCGGCGCGAAACTCATTCTGGACGCGCGCTCTGTCGACATATTGCTCCGGCCACTGCGACTGGTGCGCTCGGATCGCCTGCGTCTTGATATCGCCGTAGGCGGAAATGTCGACGTAATGCGTCGGCGCAAAGCCGGTGCCGCCCATCGTGTCGGCATGCAGCACGGGGACGCCGAACGAGGCCGCGATGCGCACGCCGTCCGACAAAGCACGATGGTCGGCGTGATAGTCGTTGGGGGCATGCGTGATAACCAGATCCGCCGCGGTCTCGCGTATCAGCGCTTTCAGCGAAGCGATCAGTGCCGCATCAGCCACCAGTTCGCCGTCGGGAAAGTCGAGAAAGCGAAGGGTTGCGCCGAGCAGCGCCGCAGCGGCCGCCGCCTCGTCGCGGCGGACACGAGCCAAAACGCTCGGGTCGCCCATGCCGCCCCTGGCGCCATCCGTGGCCACGGCAAAAGTCAGTTCTGCGCCTTGCGTGGCATAGGCAGCCAGCGTACCGAACATGAATATCTCGATGTCGTCGGGATGCGCGCCGAGCGCCAATACCTTCACTGCACTCTCCCCGGAAATGGAAAAACGTGACGAACGGAATCCTGCTCGCCCTCATCGCCTATGCAAGCTATTCGTGCAGCGATGCCGTTATCAAGAGCCTTGGCGGACAGTTCACCGTCTTCGAGATCGGCTTCTTCATCACGCTGTTTGCCGGCTGCTTCCTGTTTTTCAGCCGCCCAGTCGATGAGCGCTGGCGCGACTTCTGGCGCACCGGGCGGCCATGGGCGGTGCAGGCCCGCGCCTGGGCCGGCATCGCCTCGGGCGTGCTCAGCGTCTACGCCTTCACCACCATTCCGCTGGCCGAGACCTATGCACTGATCTTCCTGGCGCCGCTTTGCGTTACCATTCTCTCGACCGTCATCCTGAAAGAAAAGGTCGGTCCATGGCGCTGGCTGGCGGTGGTTGCCGGCTTTGCAGGTGTCATGCTGGTGGTGCGGCCAGGTTTTCGCGAGTTGCATCTCGGACACCTTGCCGCCTTCACGGTGGCCTTCCTTGCCGCGGCGAGCGTCATCCTGATGCGGTCGCTCGCCCAGCAGGAAAAGCGCACCACCATGCTCGGCGTGCTCATCGGTTAGGGGCTGCTGTTCAACGGGGCCGGCACCATCGCCACATCGTTCACCCTCCCCAACGCCATGCAGCTGCTGTGGCTGGTGCTGGGCGGCGCCTTTACCGCCGGCGGCCAATTGCTGCAGCTGCTGGCCGCCAAACACGCACCGGCCAACCGCATCGCGCCGACGCATTATTCGCAGATCGTCTGGGCGGTGATCCTCGGTGCGTTGTTCTTCCAGGAGTATCCGGACTGGATATCGCTGGTCGGCTTGGCCGTCGTTGGCGCGTCCGGCCTGCTCACCATGGTGCGCGAGGAGGTGCGGCTGGGCACGGTGCGCTGGAACCCGTTTGCGCGCACGAGGCTTTGATCCGGTTGCATGGCCATAGTGACCGCTGATATGCGGACGCAATGACGACGAGATCCTTGCCGGAGCTTCCGGTATCCGCCGTGCTGCCGGCCCTGAGCGAGGCGCTCGGCTCCGGCAACAGCGCCGTCCTGGTGGCGCCGCCTGGCGCCGGCAAGACGACGCTGGTGCCGCTGGCGCTGCTCGATGCGCCCTGGCTGGTCGCCGGCAAGATCGTCCTGCTCGAACCGCGCCGGCTCGCCGCCCGCGCCGCCGCCCGCCGCATGGCCGAATTGCTTGATGAAGAGCCCGGCGCCACTGTCGGCTATGCCATGCGCATGGAAAACCGCACATCGGCCCGGACAAAAATCCTCGTCGTCACCGAAGGCGTCCTGGCGCGCATGATCCTAGACGATCCCGAGCTGCCCGGCGTCTCGGCGGTGATTTTCGACGAATTCCACGAGCGCTCGCTCGACGGCGATTTCGGCCTGGCGCTGGCGCTCGACGTGCAGGGCGCGCTGCGGCCGGATTTGCGGCTGCTGGTGATGTCGGCAACGCTCGATGGCGCGCGCGTCGCGAAACTCCTGTCCGGCGCCCCGGTGATCGAAAGCCAAGGCCGTGCGTTCCCCGTAGATGTCAGATACGACGAGCGGCCAGCCGGCGTTCCCATCGAAGACGCCATGGCCAAGGCGATCCGCTCCGCTCTTGCCGGCGAGAGCGGCAGCGTGCTCGCCTTCCTGCCGGGACAGCGCGAGATCGAGCGCACCGCCGAGCGGCTGCAGGGCCGGCTCGGCGCCGACACCGACATCGTGCCGCTCTACGGCCAGCTCGACAACAGGGCGCAGGATGCCGCCATCAAACCGGCGCCGCCCGGCCGCCGCAAGGTGGTGCTGGCGACGTCGATCGCCGAGACCTCGATCACCATCGACGGCGTGCGCGTCGTCATCGATTCCGGCCTGTCGCGGCTGCCGCGCTACGAACCGGCGAGCGGCCTGACCCGGCTGGAGACGGTGCGCGTTTCCAGGGCGTCCGCCGACCAGCGCGCCGGCCGCGCCGGGCGCACGCAGCCAGGCGTCACCATCCGCCTCTGGCGGGCCGAGCAGACGGCGGCCCTTCCCGCGTTCACCCCGCCCGAGATTCTGGAAGCCGACCTGTCCGGCCTGCTGCTCGATTGCGCCGCCTTCGGCGTCGCCGATCCCGCAAGTCTCTCCTTCCTCGATCCGCCGCCCATTCCCGCGCTTAACGAGGCGCGGGCGCTGCTCACGGCGCTGCACGCCATCGACGCGGCCGGACGGCTGACGGAGGCAGGCGGCGCGATGCGCAAGCTGGCGCTGCCCGTGCGGCTCGCACACATGGTCGCTGAAGCCGCTGGCGGCGGCCACGCGCTCGAAGCTGCGATGCTAGCCGTCCTGCTCACCGAGCGTGGCCTTGGCGGCGACGGCGCCGACCTCGAACGGCGCCTGATGCGCTTCCGCACGGAAAAGTCACCGCGCGCCGTTGCGGCAAGGCAGCTTGCCGGGCGATTGGCGAAGCAGGCGGGCGGCGCCAAGAGCAGCGAAACCGCTTCTGCCGGTCTTCTCCTCATCCACGCCTGGCCGGACCGTGTCGCCAGAGCGCGCGGCGAGCGCGGGCGTTTCGTGCTCGCCAACGGCTCCGGCGCCATGCTCGATGCCGCCGATCCGCTGGCCGGCGAGACCTGGCTGGTCATCGCCGATCTGCAAGGCAAGGCGCAAAACGCCCGTATAACCGCCGCGGCCGCGGTCCACGAGACCGACATCCGTGCCGCTCTCGCCGACAGGATCGAGACGCGCCGCGAGACAAGCTTCGACCGCGAGCGGCGCGCGGTGCGCGTGCGCGAGACCGCCAGGCTCGGCGCCATCACTTTGTCGGAGCGCATGCTGCCCGCACCAACTGGAACAGACGCCGACCGCGCCATCCTGGATGCCTTGCGCGAGCACGGCCTGTCGCTGCTGGAATGGAGCAAGGACGGCGAGACGCTGCGCCAACGGCTTGGCTGGCTGCATCGCGGCCTAGGCGCGCCTTGGCCCGATGTTTCGGAAGCCGCCCTGCTCGAACGCCTCGACGACTGGCTGCTGCCGTTCCTGTCGGGCAAGGCGTCCTTCGCCGCCATCGATCCCGGCACGCTGTCGTCGGGCCTGATGGCGCTGGTGCCGCATGATTTGCAGCGCAAGATCGGCACACTGGCGCCGACCCATTTCGACGCGCCGTCCGGCAGCCATGTGCCGATCCGCTATGACGGCGAATGGCCGGTGCTGGCGATCCGCGTGCAGGAGCTGTTCGGCCTTGACCGCCATCCAGCAATCGCCAACGGCACCGTGCCGCTGACGCTCGAGCTGTTGTCGCCGGCGCACCGGCCGATCCAGACGACGCGCGACCTGCCCGGCTTCTGGCGCGGCTCCTGGGCCGATGTGCGCACCGATATGCGCGGCCGCTATCCCCGCCATGTCTGGCCGGAAAATCCGCTGCTCGCTGCGGCCACCGCCCGCGCCAAACCGCGAGGGACCTAGCGCTCGTCCTTTCCCGGCTATAATCCTTGGCGATGATCAACATCGTGCACGCGCCAGACTTCCAGCAAAGCCAGCGGCTGCGCCTCAACACGCTGATCCGGCTGCGCTGGCTGGCCATCGTGGGCCAGAGCCTGGCGGTGCTGGTCGTCGCCTATGGGCTCAAATTCCCGCTGCCGGTCAGCCTCTGCTTCGCGCTGGTCGCCTGCTCGGCCTGGCTTAACCTGGTGCTGACCTTCCGCTATCCGGCAGCGCACCGGCTGACCCCGTTCTCAGCCTTTTTCATCCTGACCTTCGACAGCCTGCAGCTTGCCGGCCTGCTCTTTCTGACTGGCGGCCTCACCAACCCGTTCTCGGTGCTGATGACCGTGCCCGTCGTCATCTCGGCGGCGTCGCTGCCGCTGCGGCTAACTGCGGTGCTCGGCGCGCTGGTCATGGCGGCGGCCACGTTGCTGGTCTTCTTCCACCAGCCGCTGCCATGGTATGAGGGCGCGCCGCTGCCCATGCCATTCATCTATGTCGCCGGCATATGGATGGCGGTGTTTTCCTCGATCGCCTTCACCGCCATCTATGCCTTCCGCGTCGCCGAGGAAGCCCGCCTGCTCGCCAATGCGCTTGCCGCCACCGAACTGGTGTTGCAGCGCGAGCAGCATCTGTCGGCGCTCGATGGCCTCGCCGCCGCCGCCGCGCACGAACTCGGCACGCCGCTCGCCACCATCGCCCTTGTCTCCAAGGAAATGGAGAAGGCGCTGGGTAACGATCCAAAATACGGTGAGGACGTCAAACTTCTGCGGTCGCAGAGCGAGCGCTGCCGCGAGATCCTGAAGCGGCTGACCAGCCTGTCCTCCGAGGGCGAGGCGCATCTGTCGCGTCTGCCGCTGACCTCGCTGGTCGAGGAGGTGACCGCGCCGCACCGCGATTTCGGCATCTCGATCAAGCTTCGGCCGGGCGAGCGCGTCGGCCCCGAACCGGTGGGACGACGCAACCCCGGCGTCATCTACGGCCTCGGCAATCTCGTCGAGAACGCCGTCGACTTCGCCCGCAAGACCGTCACCGTGCGCTGGAGCTGGGACGAGCTCGACGTCACCTTCTCGATCATCGACGACGGGCCGGGCTTTCCGCCCGAAATCATAGACCGCATCGGCGAGCCCTATATGTCGACGCGCCAGGGCAACGAAGCTGGCGGTGGCCTGGGTCTCGGGCTGTTCATCGCCAAGACCTTGCTCGAACGCTCCGGCGCCACGCTCGATTTCCGCAATTCGAGCGGACTGGGCGAAGGCGCGATCGTGCAGATATCGTGGCCGCGCACGGTCTTCCTCAACCCGGAATCGGTGGGGATCTCGATGTTCGACACCGCGTAAAAGCCTTGGCGGAGGCGGCAAAATTGGACAATGGCGTTCAGGAACTATATCTGCGTAAAATTAAGGCAGCAGGATTTTTTAAGATAATGACTGGCGAAGAAGCAATTGGCGCAATGGTCGAAGGCGAGGACACCTCGCTGCTCATCGTCGACGACGACAAGCCGTTCCTGACGCGGCTGGCCCGCGCCATGGAAACCAGGGGTTTCGTGGTAGAGACGGCCGAGAGCGTCGAGGAGGCAGTGGCCAAGGCGCGCGCCCACCCGCCGGCCTATGCAGTGGTCGACATGCGGCTTGGCGACGGCAACGGCCTCGACGTCGTCGCCGCCATCCGCGAGAAGCGCGACGATGCCCGCACCGTCATCCTCACCGGCTACGGCAACATCGCCACCGCGGTGACCGCGGTGAAGCTCGGCGCCATCGACTATCTGTCGAAGCCGGCTGACGCCGACGACGTGTTTGCAGCGCTCACCCGCACCGCCGGCGAACGCGCCGCACCGCCGGAAAACCCGATGTCGGCCGACCGGGTGCGCTGGGAACACATCCAGCGCGTCTACGAAATGTGCGACCGCAACGTGTCGGAAACCGCGCGCCGGCTGAACATGCACCGGCGCACGCTGCAGCGCATACTGGCCAAGCGCGCACCACGCTGAGGTTCACGCGCCGGCGGCGCCGGCCGCCAATTGCCTAACCTCAGCGCTGCCCCTCGCCTGCCTGCCGGCATCCTCTCCCCGTATAGAGACCGTGAGAGGGGCGCTCTCATCGCCGGTTTCGCCAATCGCCGGCGTTGCAGGAGACGACGGCGAGGCTGAAGCTGCCTCTTTCTCCCCGTCGCTATGCGGGGAGTTGAGGAATGGTCCGCGAAGCGGACGAAAAGCCAACTGCTTGGCTTTTCGAATGACGAACGTCCGGCAGGACAATGAGGGGCGGCGCCAACGCTGGAAACAGTTGTGCTTGCCGTGCCATCGACCTTTGCCCATCATCGGCAATAACGCCGCCGGAAAACCCGGCAACGGAGCACAGATGCGCGACAAGCAGCCGAAATCCATCCTTCGCGAATTCCTCGACGGCGAGGCGGCGGGCGGCATCATCCTGATGGTTGCGGCAGCCCTTGCGCTGATCGTCGCCAATTCACCATTGGCCGAAACCTATTTCGCCGCTCTCCACGCCTATCTCGGCCCGCTCAGCGTGTCGCACTGGATCAACGATGGGCTGATGGCGGTGTTCTTCCTGCTGGTCGGCCTCGAGATCAAGCGCGAGATGCTCGACGGTCAGCTCTCGACCTGGCCGCGCCGCGTGCTGCCGGGCGTCGCCGCCGCCGGCGGCATGCTGGTTCCCGCGCTGGTCTATGTCGCCATCAACCGCAACAACGCCGCCGCGCTCTCCGGCTGGGCGATCCCGACCGCCACCGACATCGCCTTTGCGCTCGGCGTACTGTCGCTGCTCGGCAACCGCGTGCCGGCGTCGCTCAAGATCTTTCTCACCGCGCTCGCCATCATCGACGATCTCGGCGCCGTCATCATCATCGCCATCTTCTACACCAGCGGCCTGTCGCTGGCCTATCTCGGTGCGGCCTTCGCCGTCATCGCGGTGCTCATCGTGCTCAACCGCATGCGGGTGATGAGGCTGACGCCCTACCTAGTGCTCGGCGCCGTGCTGTGGGTGCTGGTGCTGAAATCGGGCGTGCATGCCACGCTGGCCGGCGTCGCGCTGGCGCTCACCATTCCGCTGAAAATCTCTGACGGTAGCGGCCACGATCTCGACCATTCGCCGTTGCACCGGCTCGAACACGGCCTGCACAAGATCGTGCCCTTCTTCGTCATCCCGATTTTCGGCTTTGCCAATGCCGGCGTGTCGCTGGCCGGCCTCAGCGCCTCTGCCCTGGTCGAGCCGCTGACGCTCGGCGTTGCCGCCGGCCTGGTGCTGGGCAAGCTGGCCGGCGTCTTCGGCTCCTCGGCGCTGGCGATCCGGCTCGGTTTCGCCGACCTGCCGGTCAATGCCGGCTGGCTGCACATGGTCGGCATTTCGCTGCTCTGCGGCATCGGCTTCACCATGAGCCTGTTCATCGGCCTGCTTGCCTTCGCCAACGACATGGCGCTGCAGGACGCCGTCAAGGTCGGCATCCTGGCGGGGTCCTTCGTTGCAGCGCTGCTGGGTGCCGCCGTGTTGCTGATGGCGCCGGCGGCAGGGGTGGAGGAGGTGGTGGAGTAGGTGTTCTTGGGTTCCTCGCCCCCGCAAAGCGGGGCGAGGAACTTGAGCTTCGTCTACTCGCTCTCTCCCGCCAGCGCCGGCACCGCCACACCCGCCAGTTCCGCCGCCAGCAGCCGCGCCGCACCCGCCCGTGCGATGCGCAGCATCAGCGCCTTGCGCGTTGCCGCCGCCATCCGGTGCTCGGGCGCATCGCGCAGAATCTCGGCGCCGTAGCCGTCGGAGAGGATGAAGCCGCATTCGTCGGGGAAGATCTCCGATGGCACGCCCGGATGGGTGGCGAAGAAGAAGCGGTCGGAGTGCAGCCGGTAGTCAGGCCATTTGCGGTCGACGCGGAAATCCTCGATCGAGGATTTGACCTCGATGATCCAGATGTCGCCCTGCCTGGTCAGCGCCACAAGGTCGGCGCGCCGCCCGGTGGCCAGCGACAGTTCGGGCAGCACATGCATGCCCATTTGCATAAGCAGCCGCTGCACGCCCCGCCGCACCAGCATGGCGCGGTCAGACTGGCGGCCGTCGATCAGGGGATTGAGGGGAATCGGGGAAATGATCGGCATGGCCGGCACCATGCCAGATTTTGTTCACGGTTTGAACCTGTTTTTGGAAATGGATTGTAAACGTATGCCGTTCTGGCGGAAAAGCTGAAGGATCGCGGCGCGCATGACAGCGACCGCAACTTGGCAAACAAGATAAACCGTGGCAGCTTCACCGCCGCGTTCTTTATGATGTGCATGGATGTGATCGGCGTCCGGCAAGTCAGTCTGGAGGCGTAGCTCGACTATTCTGACGGAGGCTCGCATAATACACGAGTCGTTGCGCCGGGGGCAGGCGCAGTTTCGTCATCAGAGATATGATATTCCTCGGCGCGCGAAAGTGATCTTTCGTTGCGCCAACCATCAAGATGAGCCTGATGGCGAATCAAAAGCGCCTGGCTAGAGATTGCGAGATCGTGCCGTGAATGTCGCGTCGGTCGCTTCATAACGAATCACCATCAATCTAGCGTTGATCTATACCATACCATAAAAAAGCGTGGGAGGGGAGAACAAAATGAGTACATCCACTGCTATTTCACGAATCGAATTCCCGGAAATGTTCTTCGGATTTGTCGCGCCAATTGGCGCTGACCATATACCCGCTGTAAAGGAGTTTAGGACCTATTTCGAGCAGCGAAACTATCGTGTTGTTGAAATCAAAGTCACCGATATATTTGATATAATGCAGAATTACATAACTCCTGGCATCGAACTAGAACGAAGAGATAGGTTCAAACGCTTCCGCTCATACATTGCGTACGGAAATCAACTTAGGGCAGAATTTACCGATGACGTTCTGGCGGTTTCAGCAATAGCTAGGATAGTTCGCCAGCGCATTCGCATTCAAAAAGACGACAAGTTCTCTCGAACTGTATACCTTCTGCATCAATTTAAACGAAAAGAGGAAATTGACCTCCTCCGATCTGCATATGGACGATTATTCTTTCAAGTCTCTATATATTCTCGCAGGGGATCACGGGTAGATTTTCTTTCAAGGGATTTTGCTCACAGTAAGAACGAATCTGGACCTTATCGCTACCGTGACCTCGCCGAAAAAATAATACAAGATGATGAAAACGAGGTCGGGCAAGCGCATGGACAGAGGGTAGCCAAGATATTTCATGACGCCGACCTGATTATCAATTTGGATTCGCCGCAGACGGTCAAGGACCAGGTGGAGAGAATGTGTGAGCTTATCTTTGGCTCAAACATTATCTCACCGACACATATGGAATACGGCATGTTTTTAGCCAAGGCGGCTGCGCTTCGAACTTTGGACCTCTCCAGGCAAGTTGGAGCCGCAATATTTTCCAAAACAGGTGAGGTCGTGTCGCTCGGGTCCAACGAAGTTCCCAAGGCCACAGGGGGAACATATTGGTGCGACGAGGCATTCGATGACCGTGAGTACGTGCGTGGAGTGGACTCAAATGACCAAAGGAAACGTGAAATTCTGAGTGAGATAATCCGCGTAATCCAGCCCGACGCAGACATCGATGCTCTGCTTTCTGATCCCAAAATTGAAGACAGTCAGTTCATGGATGCACTCGAATACGGTCGTATCGTCCACGCTGAAATGTCTGCAATTTCTGACGCTGCTCGGCTTGGTGTTGCCGTTAAAGGCGGCACACTCCATTGCACTACTTTCCCATGCCATATGTGCGCAAAGCACATCATAGCAAGCGGGATAGAGCGGGTTGTGTTTTTGGAGCCGTACCCAAAGAGCCTAGCTTTTGATCTACATGCTGATGCGCTTCTGGTGGAGGGCGGCGATCGTGGCAAATATCGAGACTACCCCTCTGTCATATTTGAACATTTCTTCGGAGTGACGCCGCGCCGATATAGTGACCTTTTCGGGCGTTCAGCGCGGAAGAGCCGTGGCACGGGAAGACTGGTCCAATATGCGGGCAAGAATGGAGTTCCGACGCCATACATTGATATCAAATTCCCGTTTTATCAGGCGCTTGAAGGCGAGATAATCAGCAGAGCGCCTTCAACGTTAATCAGTGACGGCGCGGATCCAGCACAATGAATCCGCCGCCAACGGTGGCAAACATCATCATATTTGGTGAGTTATGCTCCATAATGCCTTAACTTTCGGCCAGCTCCTTCCGAACTCGTTGCCATTCTTCCCAGCAATTTTCTGGATCAATATCGAGATAGCCTCGTGACTCATCCACCTGTCGAGCAACGTCGGGAGGCATCGCGATCGCCGGGCAGGTGTCGCGGATTTGGATCACTTCTTCCTCTGTCAAAGGACTGCCCTTTGTTCGCTCCCGGTTAAGCAGGGTCGCGACTAGGCTGGGTACCGGATAATAATGAGGCCGACATTCTCGCTCATTGGACGCCCTTAGCGGTCTCTCGGGTTTGAAGTTCGCCAACCAGACAATCTCATCTTGGAAGGCGATTCTATCGTTGACAACCCAAGGGCGGCGGTAGATCCGAGCGCCTTCCGCGATCGCACCATATTCGTCTGGGTGCAGTCTGGGTACTGATCCGTAGCGGCCCTATGTCGTGCTAATCAACTTCCGTTCTTAGCTATAAGTCGGCAGGACTAAAGTCTTGCGCCGTGAGGACAAAGGTCTGATGTAACCGCTTTGGTTCCGTTCTTGTCCATTGGACGTTCCGTAATTTTAGCCAAATGAGATATAGACCTTTGGAGGATTTTCTTGCGCGTCCGGCGCCCAGTCTATCCCGGCGCCCGTGCTTCAAACCGTGGCCCGCCTGTCTCCAGCGAGCGCCGATCCCGCAATGTCATCCAAAATCGGGCAATCCGGCCGGTCGTCACCATGGCAGGCCTGGATCAGCGTCTGCAAGGTCGTGCGCATCGACTGCAGCTCGCGCACCTTTTCCTCGATGGCGCTGACATGGGCGGCGGCGATCTCGCGCACATCGTGGCTGGCGCGGCTGCGGTCCCGGTAGAGCGCCATCAGCTGGCGGCAATCGTCGATTGAAAAGCCGAGGTTGCGGGCACGGCGCAGGAAGGCCAGCCGATGGATGTCGTCGCTGGAATAATCGCGATAGCCATTGCCGGCGCGCGCCGGCGCGATCAGGCCGATCTCTTCATAGTAGCGGATGGTCTTGGCCGGCAGGCCGGACCGCGCCGCGGCATCGCCTACATTCATTGTGATTCCTCGATGTGGTTCCCTGTTTCTAGGCTATCCGACAGGGCCGCCCATTGTTTTTCCTTCACAATCCCGTGAGTCCTGTTGCCGAAATGCCATAGTTGACGGCTTACCGGCACGTAAGCTCCTGCATATAGGCATCGCGCGCTTGGCAAGCAAAGCAAATGCCAGCATGAATGATTTCAGGAAAAGCGGCCGTAACGTGTCGCGACATCTTGGCGGGGCATCGGACCATTTCATGCGCATGAAGTCATTTGCAATCGTCGCCGCACTTGCGTTGTCGGCCGCGATCTCGGGTTGCAGCACGATCGGCTCGCAACTGTTCACCAACAACTACGGTTCGGTGAACGATGCAGGCTACCAACTGCCGCGCATCCCGATCGAGAGGGTGCCGCTGAAGTACCACCGGCAAGAGGTGAACTACGACACCTCGGAAAAGCCGGGCACCATCGTCGTCGATACCCAGAACAAGTTTCTCTACTTCGTCGAAGGCGACGGCCGGGCGATCCGCTACGGCATCGGCGTCGGCCGCGAAGGCTTTGAATGGCACGGCACCGCCCATATCGCGCTGAAGCGCGAATGGCCGACCTGGACGCCGCCGCGGCAGATGATCCAGCGCCAGCCGGAGCTAGCGAAGTTCGCGAGCGGCATGGAGCCGGGCTTGAAGAACCCGCTCGGCGCGCGCGCCATGTATCTGTTCAACAAGGGCGGCGACATGGGCTACCGCCTGCACGGCAGTCCGGAATGGAATTCGATCGGCAAAGCGATGTCGTCAGGTTGCATCCGGCTGATGAACCAGGACATCATCGACCTCTACGACCGCACTTCGGTCGGTGCCAAGGTCATCGTGATGTAGGACCTTGATCCGGAACCGAGGTCCACGAAAGCGAAAAGTGGAACCGGTTTTCGGGAAGATCAAGGTCAAGATAGGCGTTACCCTTCGTACGCGGACCGTCTAGGCAACAACGGACGTCCAAAACAGAAAACCGGGCAATCTGGCCCGGTTTTTTGTTGCTCGCTCGAATGCGTGAAGGGGTCTTAGGAGACCTGCTCGACCTGCTGTACTTCCGGCACGAAGTGGCGGAGCAGGTTCTGGATGCCGTGCTTCAGCGTCGCCGTCGAGGACGGGCAGCCGGCGCAGGCGCCCTTCATGTGCAGGAACACGGTGCCGTTCTCGAAGCCGCGGAAGGTGATGTCGCCGCCATCCTGGGCAACCGCCGGGCGCACCCTGGTGTCGAGCAATTCCTTGATGGTGATGACCAGTTGCTCATCGGCCTTGTCGTAGAATTCGCCGGTCTGGCTGGTCTCGGCAGCGGGGCCGGCGTTGACCATGACGGGCGCGCCCGACATGAAATGCTCCATGATGGCGCCGAGGATGGCCGGCTTCAGGTGCTGCCAGTCCGGGCCGTCCTTGGTCACGGTGATGAAGTCATAGCCGAAGAAGACGCCGGTCACGCCGGGGATCTCGAACAGGCGGCCGGCCAGCGGCGAGGCGCTGGCTGCACTGTCGGCGTCGCGGAAATCGGCGGTGCCTTCGACAAGCACTTCCTTGCCGGGCAGGAACTTCAGCGTTGCCGGGTTCGGCGTCGATTCGGTCTGGATGAACATGGCCGTCTCCGTGCCCCAGTCGGGCAGCTAGTTTGGAATAGTTCTAAATAGGCTCAATCTGCTGGACATTCAAGCGAAACGCATCGCTCAAAATGGCTGGCTGGCGGAATGTTTTTACTGGCTGGGGATGAATCCCGCGCGGGCTATAAATCCAGGATCGTGATGTTATCCGAACCGCTTCACACTTTCCGGCATCACTCTCTATGCCAGGCTGTCGATCTCCTCGTCGGAAAGGTTCTGCGGCACCACTGTGACGGGAATAGGGAAGGCGGCGCCCTTGCCGGCAACAGCCCCGACCAGCGGCCCGGGTCCTTCCTTGCCGGCACCTGCCGCCAGCACCAGGATGGCGATGTCCTGGTCTTCCTCGATCAGCTTGTGGATCTCCTCGGTCGGCTTGCCTTCGCGCACCACCATCTCGGGCTCGATGCCGAGCTTCTGGCGCACCTTGTTGGCGTAGCCGTCGAGTGCCGCGCGCGCCGTGGCGTTGGCTTCCTCGCGCATGATCTTCTCGACGCCCAGCCAGTGCTGAAAGTCGTCCGGTGTGATGATGTAGAGCAGCACCAGCGTGCCGCTGGTGCTCTGCGCCCGCTTGGAGGCGTACGCGACGGCGCGCTCGCACTCCGGCGTGTCGTCGATGATCGTCAGGAATTTCCTGCGATGGCCGGCTTCGCGACTGAGGCGTTTGGAGACCATGTCTATCTACTCGATGTTTTCGGCCGCAATCTGCCACCGCGACAGACCGGCGGCAAGCCGCCGGCCTTGGGCCAGAATGGTGCGGTGCACTGACGGTAGGATCAGCCCTGCAACAGGCCTATAATGTCGCGTACCGTCTTCATCGTGGTCTCAGCCAGCGCGCCGGCGCGTTCGCCGCCGTCTCTCAGCACCGCGTCGACATGGGCGCGGTCGCCTTCGATGCGGCGCATCTCGCCGGCGATCGGCGCCAGTTTTTCCACGGCAAGGTCGGCAAGCGCCGGCTTGAACACGGAAAACTGCTGGCCGCCGAACTCCTTCAGCACGTCCGCCTTCGACATCTCGGCCAGCCCGGCATAGATGCCGACCAGGTTTTCCGCTTCCGGGCGGCTTTCCAGGCCGTCGACTTCGCTTGGCAACGCTTCCGGGTCGGTCTTGGCCTTGCGGATCTTCTTCGAGATGGTGTCGGCATCGTCGGTCAAATTGATACGCGACAGGTCGGACGGGTCCGACTTCGACATTTTCTTCGAACCGTCGCGCAGGCTCATGATGCGCGCCGCCGGCCCGCCGATCACCGGTTCGGTTATCGGGAAGAACCCGTTTACCGTCTCCTCGCCGACCTGCATCTCGACGCCGACGCCAAGGCTGGCGATGCGGCTCGAAAAGTCATTGTTGAACTTTTGCGCGATGTCGCGGGTCAGCTCCAGATGTTGCTTTTGATCCTCGCCCACCGGCACATG
Source organism: Mesorhizobium sp. M0761 (assembly GCF_040320205.1). Taxonomy (NCBI): domain Bacteria; kingdom Pseudomonadati; phylum Pseudomonadota; class Alphaproteobacteria; order Hyphomicrobiales; family Phyllobacteriaceae; genus Mesorhizobium; species Mesorhizobium sp. M0761. Next base: position 243,415 of record NZ_JAMYPF010000005.1, on the reverse strand, counting down.
GGTGGCGCGGTAGAGCAGGATGTCGGCCGCCATCAGTGAGGGATAGGCTAGCAGGCCCAGCGAGGCATTTTCGCGGTCCTTGCCGGCCTTGTCCTTGAACTGCGTCATCTTGTTCATCCAGCCGATGCGCGCCACGCAGTTGAAGATCCAGGCAAGCTCGGCATGCTGCATCACCCGCGACTGGTTGAAGACGATGTGCTTCTTCGGGTCGATGCCGGAGGCAAGGAAGGCCGCGGTGATCGAGCGGGTCTGGTCGGCGAGGTCGTCATGGACGAGCTGTGCCGTCAGCGAATGCAGGTCGACGACGCAATAGATGCAGTCTGACGTGTCCTGCAGGGCGACGAATTTCTTGATGGCGCCGAGATAGTTGCCGAGATGCAGATTGCCGGTCGGCTGTACCCCGGAAAAGACGAGCTGTTTGAAGGCGGTCATGATGTCCTCATGGCTTGTGGAGGGCCGTATAAGCGTGATTCCGAAAAGTTGCAGACTTTTCGGAGCCAATCACGCGGCTGGAAACCACGCGCGGCGAAAGTCTTGCGACGGCGCGCTTATGGACGAAGGGGCGGAGAGGATCAAGACCGGTGTTGCTGTTAGCTCGCCCGGACTATTCGTCCAGATCGGCGTTTGGCGCTGGCGCCGCTGCCTTGCCCGAGCCGCGTTTCACATTGCGCCGGATCATGCCGAAATCGGCGCCGCCGGTGGCAAAGGCCGTGATGAAGTAGAGCAGAGCGCCGCCGGCTACCAGCGCCAGCAGCGTCGTTGCCTTGATCACCAGTGGCGAGCCGGGGCCGAGCCTGACGGCCAGCCAGTGCTCGGCGAAATAGAGCGCCACCGCCATCACCGCAGCCGACAGCACCAGGCGCGGAATGCGCTTCAGCAATGGCACGTCGCGGCCCCAATGGCCACGTCGGATCAGCACCGCAAGCAGCATCACCGCGTTGACCCAGCCGGCGACGGCCGAGGCCACCGCAATGCCGGGCGCGCCCATTTTCGGGAACAGCGTCAGCGCGGTGATCACGTTCACGCCGACCGAGATGGCGGCGAACATCATCGGCGTGCGCGTGTCCTCGCGGGCGAAATAGCCGGGAGTGAAGGCCTTGATCAGCACGAAGGCCGGCAGGCCGAGGCCGAAAATCGCCAGGATCGCGGCCACGGTCGGCGTCGAGCCGTTGGCGGCGAAGGCGCCGCGCTCATAGACCAGCCGCACGATCGGCTCCGCCATTACCCAAAGGGCCGCCGCCGCCGGCAAGGTCATGAACAGGGTGAACTCGACCGAGCGGTTCTGCAGATTGGCTGCCTCGACCAGATTGCCCGATTTCAGCGCCCGCGACAGCTCCGGCAACAGCACGATGGCCACCGCGACGCCGACGACGCCGAGCGGCAGCTGGTAGATGCGGTCGGCGTAAGCAAGCGACGACACGGCGCTGTCCTGCGCCGACGCGATCGCCGTGCCGATCAGCTGGTTGATCTGGGTGATGCCGCCGGTGATCGCCGCCGGCAGCGCCAGGATCAGCAGGCGCTTGACGTTGGGCGTCATCTTCGGCCGGCGAAAACCGATGGCGATGCCGGCATTGCGCACAGCCACCCAGACAATGGCGAGCTGTACCAGCCCCGCCGCCAGCACGCCCCAGGACAGGCTGAAACCAACCTCACGGGCATCCATGCCGTGGTACCAGGCGTAGCCGAGCACGCTAATCAGGATGATGTTGAGGAATGCGGGCGCCACGGCAGCCGCGAAATAGCGGCGCAGCGAATTCAGCATGCCGGCCATCATGGCTGCGAGCGACATGCAGATGAGATACGGGAACATGATCGTCGCCAGCAGGACGGTCGTCTCGAATTTGCCCGGCGTGTCGGCAAAGCCCGGCGCCACGAGATAGCGCACGATCAGCGGCATCGCCAATTCCATGACGATGGTCAGCGCCAGAAGTGCGGTGAACAGGACGCCGAACACTTCCTCCGAAAAGCGCTTGGCGCCGTCGGTGCCGTGAGTCTCGATCTCCTTGGCAAACAGCGGCACGAAAGCGGCGTTGAAGGCGCCTTCGGCAAACAGCCGGCGAAACGTGTTGGGAAACTGAAAGGCGGCGTTGAAGGCGTCCGCCACCGGCCCGGTGCCGAGTGCGGCCGCCATCAGCATTTCGCGGCCAAAGCCAAGGGCGCGGCTCATCAGCGTGCCGGACGCAACCGTGGCGAATTTCTTGACGAGGCTCATGCGCGGGGAGATTGCCTGGATGATTGGGACAAAGGGGGTGATTGGGACAAAGTGATGGTCACTCGGCCGCCGCCTTGGCCTTGCCGCCGCGCTCTGGGACAACGCCTTCAAGCGCCGCGATCAGCCTGGCGTGGATGGTGGCGGTGCGTGCCGGGTTGTCGATCTTCTGCCCCGTAAGGTCGGTGACATAGAAAGTGTCGATCACCTTCTCGCCGAAGGTGGTGATGTGAGCCGAGGCGATGTCGAGCGAGAGATCGGACAACGCACTGGTGATTTCCGACAACAGCCCAGGCCGGTCCAGTCCCTCGACCTCGATCACCGAAAACCGGTTCGACAGCGTGTTGCGGATTTCGGCGCGCGGCGGAATCTTGAACACCTTGGCGCCGCGCCGCGGCCGGGTGCGCTTCTCGATCATCTCCGGCAGCCAGCTCTTGCCCGACAGCACGTCCTCGATCAGCCGGCCGACGCGCTCGGCGCGACGGCGCTCATCCTCATCGCGGTCGAATTCCCGTGAGATCAGGATGATGTCCAGCGCGCGGCCGTCGGACGTGGTGAAGATCTGCGCGTCGACGATGTTGCCGCCGGCGCCGGCACAGGCGCCGGCAATAACCGAAAGCAGGCGCGGATGGTCCTGCGCCAGCACGGTGATCTCGGTCACCGCCTCGAATTGGTGAGTCCTGACCACGGTGGCGAGCTTCTTGCCTGCCGCGTCGGCTTCGCGAATGAATTCGGCATGGCGCAGCTGATCGGGGAGGTCGACCGTCAGCAGATAGTTCTCGTAATGCAGGCCGACATAGCGCTTGCGGGCCTTGTCCGGCCAATCGGCCAGCGCCTCGGCCAGCCGCTCGCGCGCCGCCGCCGTCCGCTTGGCGCGCGACACTTCCGAGAAGCCGCCGGTCAAAAGCAGTTCGGTCTCGTAGTAGAGCGTGCGCAGGAGCTGGCCCTTCCAGCCGTTCCACACGCCCGGCCCGACACCCCTGATGTCGCAGACGGTCAGGATCAATAGCATTTTTAGCCGCTCAACCGATTGCACGATCGAGGCGAAATCCTCGATCGTCTTGCGGTCGTTGAGGTCGCGCGTCTGCGCCGTCATCGACATCACCAGATGGTTCTCGACCAGCCAGGCGACTGTCTCGGTGTCGGCCGCCGACAGCCCCATATGCGGGCAGATGCGGCGCGCGATCCGGGCGCCGGCCTCTGAGTGATCCTCCGGCCGGCCCTTGGCGATGTCGTGCAGCAGCACCGCGACATAGAGCGCCTCGCGGCTCTTCTCTAGCCCCGGCATCAGCGTGTGCGAGAGCGGATGCACCTTTTCGCCGTCGCCGCGCTCGATCTCGGCCAAGACGCCGATGCAGCGGATCAGGTGCTCGTCCACCGTATAGTGGTGGTACATCGAGAACTGCATCATGGCGACTATTCTGCCGAAATCGGGGATCAGCCTGCCGAGCAGGCCGGCCTCGTTCATGCGCCGCAAATTAAGCTCGGCATTGCGGTCCGAGGTCAGGATGTCGAGGAACAGCCGGTTGGCCTCCTCGTCGCGCCGCAGCGACTTGTTGACCAGACCGAGCGAGCGGGTGAGCAGCTTCAGCGCATCGGGATGGAACTCCAGCCCGTGCTTGTCGGCGAACCAGAACAGCCTGAGCAGATTGACCGGGTCGCGCTCGAACACGCTGTCGTCGGCGACGTTGATGCGGTGATTGTCGACAATGAAGTCCGACGTGCCTGCCAGCTTGCGCTTGCGGCGCTGGAAGGTGAGGAAGATGCGGTTGAAGCCGGGCACATGCTTGGCCTGCTCTTCCTCGAGCGCGGCGCAGAAGATGCGGGTGAGGTCGCCGACATCCTTGGCGACGAGGAAGTAGTGCTTCATGAAGCGCTCGACCGCCGACAGACCGGGATGCGTGGTGTAGCCGAGACGTTCGGCAATCTCGCGCTGGATATCGAAATGCAGCCGTTCCTCTGGCTTGCCGGTGAGGAAATGCATGTGGCAGCGCACCGCCCACAGGAAGTCTTCGGCCTTCTGGAATTCGCGGTACTCGGCCTCGGTGAAGACACCTTTCTCGACCAATTCCTCGCCGGTGCGCACGCGATAAAAATACTTGGCGATCCAGAACAGCGTCTGCAAATCGCGCAGGCCGCCCTTGCCGTCCTTGACGTTGGGCTCGACCAGATAGCGGCTTTCGCCGGCCTTGGCATGGCGATCGTCGCGTTCGGCGAGCTTGGCCTGCACATATTCCGGTCCGGTGGTGCGCACCACTTCATGGTCGAAGCGGGTGAGCAATTCGTCGAAGAGCTTCTGTTCGCCCCACAGGAACCGCGCTTCCAGGATCGTGGTGCGGATGGTGATATCGCTGCGCGACAGCCTGAGACACTCGTCGATGTTGCGGGTGGCGTGGCCAACCTTCAACCCGAGGTCCCACAGCATATAGAGCATATATTCGACGATCTGTTCGCCCCACGGCGTCTGCTTGTAGGGCAGCAGGAACAACAGGTCGATGTCGGAGCCCGGCGCCAGCGTGCCGCGGCCATAGCCGCCGACGGCAACGACCGCCATGCGCTCTGCGGTCGAGGGGCTTTTCACCCGGTAGACGTGGGTCGCGGCGAACTCGTAGAGGGCGCGGATGATCTCGTCCATCAGATGCGACAGCCGGGCGGCGCAGGCCGTGCCGCTGCCATCGTCCATCAGCATGCGCTCGGCAACCTTGCGGCCCTCGGTCAGCCGATCCTTCAGCAGCCGGAGCGCACCGACGCGCGCGCCGGGCTCGATGCCGCTGGCCGCCGAGATCAGCGCCGTCATGTCGCGGCGCAAAGCCTCGCTGTCGATCAGCGCGTCGAGCTTGAGGGAGATTTTTGCCATGGATTGCCGGTGGGCCTCGCCTTTGCGCGGCGTCTATAGCGCGTTTTCACGGCGCTGTGTATGGGGCGGACGGACGCGTCGGCCGCGATACCAGAAAGGGATGATCATCTCGCGCCGGAGCCGGAAGAGATCGGCGATCTGCCGCGTCAACCGCCTGGTCTCGATCCTTACCTTGGCGGTGATTGGCCTGGGGCGCCGTTTACCTATCCCGCTTGCCACCCATTCCTCTGTTCGCTCCTGCTTGAGCAGGCTTGGCAATCTCACCGGACTGTCGCCGAGGAATTGTGCCTGCAGGCACAATGCTGGGACGAGTTGGTAAATGACCTTGTCGGACGAGGTCGCAAAACGCGGATTGAAGATGAGGTGATCGACGGGAATGCTGATCTCATTCGTTGCCGCAAGAAGGTCCCGCGCGGCCTGTCTGGACAGGATGTATCCGGCCGTACCGATATGGAGCCCGTGCAGTCTGCTCGCAGAAAAACCGTGGCCGCAGGCGACTTGCCTGCGTGAAATGACGGTCCGGTTGAAGAACGTTTCAAGCTTGACGATGTCCGCATCGGCGGGAATCCAGCCCGCATCGGCAAGCAAAGCACCGGCTTTGTCCGGGAAAACGACATCGTCCTCGAAAATCGCCGCGTAAGCATCCTCACCTGCAGCGATCATCGACCAACACTGTTGGTGGCTGAGCAGGCATGCAATCTCGGCGTCGGCCAGACGCAAATGCTTCTTGCCCTGCGGCATTTCGGCCAGATCCGGCCGATCTCGCGCATCGATGGCGGCGACCCGCTCGAAGGCGGTGCCGATGCGCGCGAACTCCGCCGTTACATGGGCGAGGCGATCGCGGGACCGATCGAGATTGATAATCAGGCATTTCATTTGGGTGGGATCGATGCAGTGGGACGCGCGTCCATAGCATGGGAACAAAGTCGCGTAAGCGATTTTCCCTTTGATGTGCGCGATGACGGCCATGATCGAAAAGTCGAAATCGCCCCTTGACCTTCCAGTTACTGGAAGCACTACCTCCTCACCCAGACAGATATAAGGCATTTTTCGATGGCGCATTCCGAGCATCACCACCACGCGGCCGATGGCAGCTGTTGTGCGGCAAAGGCTGCTGAGCCGGCCGCCGAAGCCGTGGTGCGCGATCCGGTGTGCGGCATGAGCGTCGATCCGGCCGCGGGCAAGCCGACGGCCGAGCATGGCGGCCGTCTCTTTCACTTCTGCAGCGAGGGTTGCCGTACGAAATTCGTCGCCGGGCCCGAAAAATACCTGACCGCCACCGACCCCGTCTGTGGCATGAGTGTCGACCGCGCTACCGCCAGGCATTTTTTCCGCCACGAAGGCCAGGGTTTCTATTTCTGCTCGGCCGGCTGCCGGGCGAAGTTCGAGGCCGAGCCGCAAAACTATCTCGGCGATAGGCCGACGCCGTCGCCAGTGCCGAAAGGCACTCAATACACCTGCCCGATGCACCCCGAAGTGATAAGAGACAAGCCCGGCTCCTGCCCGATCTGCGGCATGGCGCTTGAGCCGATGGGCGTTCCCACTGGCGATGAGGGCCCGAACCCCGAACTGGTAGACTTCACCAGACGGTTCTGGGTCAGTGCGGTGCTGTCCGTGCCGCTGCTGATCGTTGCCATGGCGCCGATGCTCGGCCTGACGTTCCAGGCGTTTGTCGACGAGCGCACGATGGTCTGGCTGGAATTGGCGCTGGCCAGCCCGGTGGTGCTGTGGGCGGCCTTCCCCTTCTTCCACCGCGGCTGGGAGTCGCTGGTCAACCGCAGCCCCAACATGTGGACGCTGATTTCGCTGGGTGTGGGTGCGGCCTACCTCTACAGCGTCGTCGCCGCACTGTTTCCGGACATCTTTCCGCATCAGTTCCGTGGCCATGGCGGCACCGTCCCGGTCTATTTCGAGGCAGCTTCCGTCATCGTCGCGCTGGTATTCCTCGGTCAGGTGCTCGAATTGCGGGCGCGCGAAAAGACCGGCTCGGCCATCCGTGCGCTGCTCGACCTGGCGCCGAAGACGGCACGGCTGATCGGGGAGGACGGCTCCGACACCGACGTGCCGCTCGATGCGGTCAAGACCGGCGACCACCTGCGCCTCCGTCCAGGCGACGCCGTGCCGGTCGACGGCATCGTAACGGAAGGCCGTTCCTCCATCGACGAATCGATGATCTCGGGCGAGCCGCTGCCGGTCGAAAAAACGAAAGGCGATGCCTTGACCGGCGGCACGCTCAACAAGAACGGTTCGCTGATCATGCGCGCCGAAAAGGTCGGCTCCGAAACGACGCTTTCGCGCATCGTCGAGCTGGTCGCAAAGGCGCAGCGTTCGCGCGCGCCGATTCAAGGTCTGGCCGATCGCGTCTCCTTCTACTTCGTGCCGGCCGTCGTGCTGGTCGCGCTCATGGCCTTTGCCGCCTGGGCGATCTTCGGTCCCGAACCCAGCTTGATCTTTGCCATCGTCTCGGCGGTCTCGGTGCTGATCATCGCCTGCCCCTGCGCGCTCGGCCTGGCGACGCCGATGTCGATCATGACCGCCACCGGGCGCGGGGCGCACGCGGGCGTGCTGATCAAGGACGCGGCCGCGCTCGAGCGCTTCGCTTCGGTCGACACGTTGATCGTCGACAAGACCGGCACCTTGACCGAAGGCAAGCCTCGCTTGACCGATGTCGTCGCTGCCGAAGGCCTGTCCGAGAATGAGTTGCTGGCGCTCGCCGCCGGGCTGGAAAAAGGCTCGGAGCATCCGCTGGCCGAGGCCATTGTCGGCGGCGCCGGCGAACGCGGGCTGACGCTCATCGAGGCCAGCGGCTTCGACGCCGTCACCGGCAAGGGCGTATCCGGCACGGTGTCTGGCAGGAAGGTTTCTCTCGGCAACGCCGCCATGATGGCCGACGTGGGCATGGACACCGCTTCCCTTTCGGCGAAAGCTGAGGCGCTGCAGGCCGAGGGCAAGACGGCGATGTTCGTTGCGGTGGACAAAAGACTGGCCGGCATTGTCGCGGTCGCCGATCCGGTCAAGGCAACGACAGCCGAGGCGATCAGGGCGCTGCACGACAGAGGCTTGCGGATCATCATGGCGACCGGCGACAATGAATGCACGGCGCGCGCCATCGCCAAAAGCCTTGGCATCGACGAGGTGCGCGCCGGCCTGCTGCCGGAACAAAAGGCAGCCCTTGTCGAGGAGTTGCGTGCGAAAGGTGCCGGCGTAGCCATGGCCGGCGACGGCGTCAACGATGCGCCGGCCCTGGCCAGCGCCGATGTCGGCATCGCCATGGGCACCGGCGCCGATGTCGCTGTCGAGAGCGCCGGCATTACGCTGGTCAAGGGCGATCTCAACGGCATCGTCAGGGCCCGAACGCTCGCCCAGGGGACGATCCGCAACATCCGCCAGAATCTGTTTTTCGCCTTCCTCTACAATGTGCTTGGCGTGCCGGTTGCCGCCGGCGTGCTCTATCCGCTCACCGGCACGCTTTTGTCGCCGATGCTGGCGGCGGCGGCCATGAGCCTGTCTTCGGTTTCGGTCATCGCCAACGCATTGCGGCTGCGGACGTTGAAACTCTGAGCAAAGCCCCCAGATACGAATATCAATCAACAGGAGATCATGGATGACCTTGGCTAAGAAGATCGTGCTTTTGATGATGGCGGCGGGAATGCTGCTTGCCGTTTTCCTCGAAAGCGTCCCGGCGCAATCCGAAGAGATGAAACACGACATGGGCGCGATGGGCGCGCAAGGTCCTTCGACCGACGGCTACAAGGCGGCGATGGACAAGATGCACACCGACATGATGATCGAATATTCCGGCAATGCCGATGTCGACTTCGTGCGCGGCATGATCCCGCATCATCGGGGCGCGATCGACATGGCCAAGGTGGAACTCGCCAACGGCAAGGATCCCGAAATCCGCAAGCTGGCCGAAGATGTCATCGCCGCGCAGGAAGCGGAGATCACCAAGATGCAGGCCTGGCTCGCCGCCCATCCGGTCAAATAGCGCAGCAACGACTGCGGAGAAGAATGCGGGATCTATTCTGGATTTCTCCCTGTGCTTGTGATGCCATGCGCATTGACCGCCATACGAGGAGCCTCCATGCCCACGACCATAAGAACCACCACGTTGCCTTCGGGCGAGGCCGTCCAGGTGCTGGGACAGGGCACATGGAAGATGGGCGAGGATTCCCGCCGCCGCGCCGGGGAGGTCAATGCCCTGAAGCTCGGGCTGGACCTCGGCATCACGTTGATCGACACCGCTGAAATGTATGCCAGCGGCGGCGCCGAGGAGGTGGTGGCGGAAGCCATTGCCGGGCGCCGCGACGAACTCTTTCTCGTCTCCAAGGTATTGCCGTCCAATGCCTCGCGCACCGGCGTGGCGCGGGCCTGCGAAAACAGCTTGAAGCGCCTGCGCACCGACCGCATCGATCTCTATCTCCTGCATTGGCCGGGCAGTGTGCCTCTAGGCGAAACGGTCGAGGCTTTCGAGGCGTTGAAGAAGGCCGGCAAGATCCGTCACTGGGGCGTCAGCAATTTCGACACCGACGAAATGGAGGAGCTGACCGGCCTGTCGTCTGGAGATCATGTCCAGACCAACCAGGTACTCTACAATCTGTCGCGGCGCGGCCCCGAATTCGATCTCGCGCCATGGAGCCGGCAGCGCGGCATCCCGCTGATGGCCTATTCGCCGGTCGAGCAGGGCGCGCTGGCGCGCAATTCCAGGCTGGAAACCATCGCCGCCCGCCACAACGCAACGCCGGCACAGATCGCCCTGGCCTGGGTGATGGCGCAGCCCGGTGTCATCGCCATCCCGAAGGCGAGCAGCCAGGAGCACGTCCGCCAGAATGTCGCCGCGCACGATATCAGGCTGACGGCCGAAGACCTCGCCGAACTCGACCGCGCCTTTCCACCGCCGACGCGCAAACGCGGCCTGGAGATGATCTAGATTGGAACGGGTTTCGACCGGGTATCATCATACGGCGTATAGAGTCGGAGCCATGACGGTCACGTCGCTGCGCGACGGTTACGTCGACATGCCAATCAGGCGGCTGCGCCAGCCCGGAGACCGGACATTCGGTGACAACCTGCCCTCGCATGTACCGCTCGTCGACGGTGCGCTCAGGCTGTCGGTCAACGCCTTCGCCATCGATGACGGCGACGACATCACGCTGATCGACACAGGGGCTTCGAACGCCTGGCACCCGACAATGGGGCACCTGCCCGAGGCGCTGCGCGAGGCGAAGATCGCCACCGAGCGGATTCGGACTGTTGCTTTCACCCACACCCATCTCGACCATATACACGGGCTCATCCTTTCCGATGGTGGCGACGGCTTCCCGCAGCTCTCTCGGCTGCTTGTCCCGCGCGCTGAGCTCGGCATGTTTCGCGACGTGGCGAGGCTGGAACGCTTCCACGATCGCGCCCAGCCTCTCGATGCTGGACAGCGCGTCAGCGCTGACATCGATACGATCGGCTCCGCTGGCCATGAAGCCGGCCACACTTGCTTTCGCGTTGTGAGCGCAGGCGAAACACTGTTGATCTGGGGCGACATCGTACATGTGCCGTCGCTTCAATTCGATCGACCCGAGATCACGTGGGAATTCGACGCAGACCAGCAGCAGGCGAGGGCAAGCCGGTTGCAAATGCTGGCGCTTGCGGCCAACACGACTGCTACGTCGCCGGCGCGCATCTTGATTCGCCCGGCGTCGGCCGGGTTTTTCGAACCGAGACGGCTTTCCGCTTCGAGCCCTTGTAGCACTCTAGCCGAGCGCCGCCCGCGCCCGTCGCAACGCGCGCGAAAACACTGCGGTGTCGTCGAAGGCGCGCGCCAGCGTGAGCGCGCCCTGGATGGCGCCGACCGTTTCTTCGGCGAGTTCGTCCGCCCTGGCAGCGCTGTGCCCGCTTCGGGTCAGCGCTTCGGCAAGATGCGCCACCCAGCGGCCGAAATAGCTTTTGATCGCAATGGCGAAGAGGTCGCGGGATTCGTCCAGCGCGAAGGCGCCGATCAGGCACACCCGGCGTCCCGAGCGGAAATAGCTGTCGGTCGCTTCGAACATCCGATCGATACCCGTGCGAGGGTAGGCCCTGTCCTGCAACGGCACGAAGACATTCTCCTCGAACCAGCCATTTATATGGGCAATGACAGCCGCCGCCATCTCTTCCTTGCCGCCGGGGAAGAAGTGGTAAAGGCTGCCTTTGCCTAGGCCGGTCGCCGCACCGATCCGCGCCAGGCTCGCCCCTTCATAGCCGTGTTCGCGGAAAACCTCGCCGATGATGGAGAGCAAATCGGCGCGATCGGGCGCGATCCTGCGCATGCGCTAGTTTTTCCGCTTGAGCATGATCTTTGCCGAAAACCGCGACACAGCTCTAGGGATCATATTCTAAAATCCGAGTTCGGACAGGCCGGGATGGTCGTCCGGTCGGCGGCCGAGCGGCCAGTGATATTTGCGCTCACCCTCGGCGATCGGCAGGTCGTTGATGCTGGCGACGCGCCTACGCATCAGCCCGGCCGCGTCGAATTCCCAATTCTCATTGCCGTAGGAGCGGAACCAGTGGCCACTGTCGTCGCGCCATTCATAGGCAAAGCGCACCGCGATGCGGTTGTCGTTCCAGGTCCAGACCTCCTTGATCAGGCGGTAGTCGAGCTCGCGAGCCCATTTGCGCGTGAGGAAGGAGACGATCTCATTTCTGCCCGAGACGAACTCGGCGCGGTTGCGCCAGGTGCTGTCTTGCGTATAGGCGAGCGAAACCCGTTCGGGATCGCGGCTGTTCCAGGCGTCTTCGGCAAGCCGAGCCTTCTGCGCGGCGGTCTCGGCGGTGAAGGGCGGCAGCGGCGGACGGCTCATGTCATTCTCCCATCGGCAAAGGCGATGGCGAGCATTGTACCAATCGGTACAATTGGTCAAGGCCGAAATCGGGCTAGGTTTTCCCCGCCAGCCCCTTCAGCCGGTAGAGCGCTTCCAGCGCCTCGCGCGGCGTCATCTCGTCTGGATTGATCTCACCCAGCGCTGCGCCCAATGCGTCGCTCTTCGCAGGCTTTGCCGCTTCCCGCTTCATTGCCACCGAAAACAGCGGCAGATCGTCGACCAGTCGGTTGGCCTTGCCGGAGACATCGCCTTCCTCGAGCTGATGCAGCACCTCTTTGGCGCGGCCGACCACCGCTTCCGGCAGACCGGCAAGGCGAGCGACCTGAACGCCATAGGAGCGATCGGCGGCACCCTTGCCGACCTCGTGCAGGAAGACGACGTCGCCTTCCCATTCCTTGACCCGCATGGTGACGTTGGAAAGGCGCGGCAGTTTGCCGGACAGCGCCGTCATCTCGTGGAAATGGGTGGCAAAGATCGCCCGGCAGCGGTTCTTCTCGTGCAGGTACTCGACCGCCGCCCAGGCGATCGACAGGCCATCGAAAGTGGCGGTGCCGCGGCCGATTTCGTCGAGGATCACCAGCGCCCGCTCACCGGCCTGGTTGAGGATCGCCGCCGTCTCGACCATCTCGACCATAAAGGTGGAGCGGCCACGCGCCAGATCGTCCGAGGCGCCGACGCGCGAGAACAACCGGTCGACGACGCCGATATGGGCCGATGTCGCCGGCACGAAGGAACCGGTTTGGGCGAGGATGGCGATCAGTGCGTTTTGCCGCAGGAAGGTCGACTTACCGCCCATATTCGGACCGGTGAGCAGCCAGATCGCGCCGGCCTTGGCCCCGTCTTGCGGCGACAGATCGCAATCATTGGCGACGAACGGCCCTTCGCCCGAACGCCGCAGCGCCTGTTCCACCACAGGATGGCGCCCGCCCGAAATGTCGAAGGCAAGGCTGGAATCGACCAGCGGCCGGCACCAGGCTTCGCTCTCCGACAACAGCGCGAGCGCCGCCGACACGTCGAGCACGGCGAGCGCATCGGCGCCGGCGCGGATCTTCTGCGCCTCGCCGACCGCCTCAGCCGTCAGCGTATCGAAAGCGGCAAGCTCGATGCTCAGCGCCCGGTCGGCGGCATTGGCGATCTTGGTCTCGAGTTCGGCAAGTTCGGTCGTGGTGAAACGCATGGCATTGGCCATGGTCTGGCGGTGGATGAAGCGCGCCTTGGCGCCGTCGCTTCCGGTCATGATTGAATGGTGGTTGGCCGTCACCTCGATGTAATAGCCCAGCACATTGTTGTGCCGGATTTTCAGCGAGCGGATGCCGGTCTCCTCGATCAGCGAGCGCTCCAGTCCGGCGATCACCTTGCGCGATTCGTCGCGCAGCGCCCGCATTTCGTCGAGTTCGGCATGGTAGCCGCCGCGCACGAAGCCGCCGTCGCGCCTCAGCAGCGGCAGTTCCTCGCCAAGAGCCTGGGTCAGATGCTCGGCCAGCGCGCGCGGCAGCGCCTTTATCGCGGCAAGTGCCGCGGTCAGCTCAGCGGGCAGGACGGTCGTTCCGAACAGTTCGGCAATGGTGGCCGCCGCTTCGAAGCCGGCACGCAGCGCGCCGAGGTCGCGCGGGCCGCCGCGGTTGAGCGCCAACCGCGACAGCGCTCGCGGCATGTCGGCGACGCTCTTCAGGCTTGACCGCACCGCCTGGCAGAGCCGCGTCTCGGCGCGGAAGAACGATACCGAATCAAGCCGGGCGGCAATCGCCGCCGGATCGGTCAGCGGCGCCATCAGCCGGTCGGCGAGCAGCCTGGCGCCGCCGCCGGTGACCGTGCGGTCTATAGCCTTGAACAGCGAGCCGTCGCGGCTGCCCGACAGCGTGCGCAACAGTTCCAGATTGCCGCGTGTCGCAGGATCGATGAACAGCGTCGAGCCCTGCTCCTCGCGTTCGGGACGCGACAAAGGCGGCCGCTCGGCCTTCTGCGTCTTTTCGACGTAGGCGATGGCGCCCGAGATCGCCGACAATTCGGCGCGCGAGAAGGCACCGAAACTGTCAGGCGTCGCCACTTCGAAGAAGCGCGCGATCCGCCCCGCTGCCGAAGCCGAATCGAAAAGCGACGGCGGCTGCGGGCTGGCGACGCGGCCGATGACGTCGAACACCGGCTTCAGCTCGGGATCGTAAAACACCGGCTCGGCGACGATCAGCTCGCGCGGGTCGACGCGGAAGACATCGGCCAGCAGGCGGTCGGCCGTGGTTTCGGCGACGCGGAAGACGCCGGTCGAGATCTCGATCCAGGCCATGGCGAAGGCGTCACCGCTGTTGCCGCCCTTCACCCGCCCTAGCGCCATCAGGAAGCTCGATTCCGACGGCGCCAGCAATTTATCCTCGGTGATGGTGCCGGGCGTCACCAGCCGCACGACGTCGCGGCGCACCACCGATTTGCCGCCGCGCTTCCTGGCTTCCGCCGGGTCCTCGATCTGCTCGCAGACGGCAACGCGAAAACCTTGGCCGATCAGCTTTTGCAGATATTCGTCGGCCGCATGCACCGGCACGCCGCACATCGGAATGTCGTTACCCTGGTGCTTGCCGCGCTTGGTCAGGACGATGCCCAGCGCCTTGCTCGCCTTTTCGGCGTCGTCGAAGAACAGCTCGTAGAAATCGCCCATGCGGTAGAACAGCAGAGAATCCGGGTTCGCCGCCTTGATCTCGATATATTGCTCCATCATCGGCGTGACGCTGCCGACGGGCGCAGGCGGTGTCACCTCGGGGGCGTCGGTTTCTGCTGAAGTGTGCATGTTCATGCCCGCACGCTAGCAGATGTGGGTGCGGGGTTTAATGCCGGCGGCCCGAAAAGCAGGGGACGACCGGCCTCGACGGCGGCTTGTGCTCCCTCTACGCCGGGTGAAGCCGTTGGTTGCTTCGGGCGCCAACCAGACCTTATGATCGCCATGGCGGGGATAAGCGGCATGGATCAGGACAAACAGGAGGCGTTCGAAGAGCTGGTCGGTCCGGCTGGATCGGCGCTTGAGCGCCTGCTGCTGTTGGCGGCGCGGCGCGTCCACCGCACCAAAAGCAAGCTTAGGGGGACAGTGCGCAAGCGCGTCCCCTTCCTCCTGCCGACACGGGGACCGCTGTCCGATCTCGATAGCGGCATCGAGATGTCGCTGCATGTGCTCAGCCGCGACCCGCTGGTGCTCTATGTCCCGATTGGCGGAGCCCGTCCGCTCTATCCGCTGGCGGCCCTTGGCCGGCGCCTGGCGGGACGGCGCGTCACCTTCCTGACGATGCAGACCTGGACCATGGAGCGGCCGGCTGTCATCGCCCGGATGGGCCGCGATCTCGCCTGGTATGCCGGCCGGTTTCCGCTGCACGAAATCATCTTCCTGTGCAACACCGAGGAAGAGCGCCGTCTCGTCGCGGCTGCGGGCGGCAATGCCATCTTCTCCAACCACAATCTGATGGTGTCGGAGGATATATTCCGGCCGCTGCCGGACGTGCCGGTCGAATTCGACGCGGTCTACAATGGCCGCATCTCGCCGATCAAACGCCATCACCTGGCCTTCGACATAGAGCGGCTGGCCCACATCACCTATTCGATCGGCGAATTGCCGCCGGTTGCCGCCCGCGCCTTTGTTCGGCGACTGCAGGCGCGTTCGCCGCTCCACCAGATCGCCAATCCGCTCGTCGACGGCTGGCCGGGCAAGCTGACGGCGCAACAGGTCAACCGCGTCTACAACCAGGCCGCCGTCGGGCTGTGCCTGTCGGCCGTGGAAGGAGCGATGTACTCCTCGATGGAATATCTGATGGCCGGCCTGCCGATCGTCAGTACGCCGAGCCTTGGCGGTCGCGACGTCTATTTCGATCCGGATTATTGCATCGTCGCCGATCCGGAACCGGCTGCCATTCGCCGCGCCGTCGAGACGCTGCGAGATCGTGCCATACCGCGTCAGCACATCCGCCGCCGCACGCTGGAGAAGGTTCACGCCCAGCGCATCGAACTCATGGCGTTCCTGACTGCATTGCTGCGGCGCAAGGGAAGCCGTGCGCCACCCATCGAGACGTGGCCTTTCCCCGGCACAGACGGCATGATGCGACGGGGAACGGTGCGCGAAATCGCTGCCTTCGTCAGCGAGCCAGAGCCGACGTGACGCCGTTCGACTTCGGGAGATTTCGCTGCGGGCGTGAAGATTGCTTGGCGGTTTACAGCGGTGGCGTGTAGCCTTGATTCAGAAGTTTCAAAAACACACACCCGTCTCAAGGGTGCGGCACCGGCGAGGAAATCAAAAGCATCATGGCCAAGAAAACCGAAAACAGCGGCCCCTCCGTCAGCGCCGAGGAGGCGCTGGAATTCCACGCCATGGGCCGCCCCGGCAAGCTGGAGATCGTCGCCACCAAGCCGATGGCGACGCAGCGCGATCTGAGCCTCGCCTATTCGCCGGGTGTCGCGGTTCCTGTGCTGGCCATTGCCGAAGACCCCAGCCGCGCTTTCGACTACACGACGCGCGGCAACATGGTCGCCGTCATCTCCAACGGCACCGCCATTCTCGGCCTCGGCAATCTCGGCGCGTTGGCCTCCAAGCCGGTGATGGAAGGCAAGGCGGTGCTGTTCAAGCGCTTCGCCGATGTCGATTCCATCGACCTCGAGGTCGACACCGAGGATGCCGACGAATTCATCAACTGCGTGCGCTTTCTCGGCCCGTCCTTCGGCGGCATCAACCTGGAAGACATCAAGGCGCCGGAATGCTTCATCATCGAGCAGCGCCTGCGTGAATTGATGGACATCCCGGTCTTCCATGACGACCAGCACGGCACCGCCATCATCTCGGCCGCCGGGCTGATCAACGCGCTGGAGATCACCGGCCGCGACATGAAGACCACGAAAATGGTCTGCAACGGCGCCGGCGCCGCCGGTATCGCCTGCATCGAACTGATGAAGGCGATGGGGTTTGCGCCCGAGAACATCATCCTGTGCGACACCAAGGGCGTCGTCTACCAGGGCCGCACCGAAGGCATGAACCAGTGGAAGTCGGCGCATGCGGTCAAGACCGACACGCGCAGCCTGGCCGAGGCGCTGGACGGCGCCGACGTCTTCCTCGGCCTGTCGGCCAAGGGCGCATTGACCACCAAGATGGTGCAGTCGATGGCCAAGAACCCGATCATCTTCGCCATGGCCAATCCCGACCCGGAGATCACGCCGGAGGAAGTGGCCGAAATCCGCACCGATGCCATCATGGCCACCGGGCGTTCCGACTACCCCAACCAGGTCAACAATGTGCTGGGCTTCCCCTACATCTTCCGCGGTGCGCTGGATGTCAGGGCCACCACCATCAATGACGACATGAAGATCGCCGCAGCGAGAGCGCTGGCCGACCTGGCGCGCAAGGACGTGCCCGACGATGTCGCCGCCGCCTATCAGGGCAACCGGCCGAAATTCGGCCCCAACTACATCATCCCGGTGCCGTTCGATCCGCGCCTGATCTCGGCCATCCCGCTCGCTGTGGCCAAGGCGGCGATGGAGTCAGGCGTCGCCCGCAAGCCTATCCTCGACCTCGACCGCTACGCGCAGGAGCTGTCGGCCCGCCGCGACCCGATCGCCTCGACCTTGCAGCGCATCTACGATCGCGTCCGCCGCCAGCCCAAGCGCATCGTCTTTGCCGAGGGCGAGGAAGAACAGGTGATGCGCGCCGCCGTATCCTATGTGAACCAGAAGCTCGGCACCGCGATCCTGCTTGGCCGCGACGACGTCATCAAGGAAAACGCCAGGCACGCCGGCATCGACCTGAACAAGCAAGGCATCGAGATCATCAATGCCAGGCTTTCGCGCCGCAACGGCATCTACACCGATTATCTCTACGAGCGCATGCAGCGCAAAGGCTTCCTGTTCCGCGACTGCCAGCGGCTGATCAACAACGACCGCAACCATTTCGCTGCCTGCATGGTGGCGCTGGGCGATGCCGACGGCATCGTCACCGGCGTCACCCGCAACTATTCCACGGCGCTCGACGATATCCGCCGCGTCATCGACGCCAAGCCCGGCCACCGCGTCATCGGCGTCTCGATCGTGCTCGCCAGGGGCAAGACCGTGCTCGTCGCCGACACCGCCGTGCACGACATGCCCAATGCCGAACAGATCGCCGACATCGCCGAGGAGGCCGCGGGCTTCGCCCGCCGCATGGGCTACGAGCCGCGGCTCGCCATGCTTGCCTATTCGACCTTCGGCCACCCGCAGGGCGAACGTTCCGAGCGGGTCCAGGAAGCGGTGCGTATCCTGGACAAACGCCGGGTCGATTTCGAATATGACGGCGAAATGGCCGCCGACGTGGCGCTCAACGCCCGCGCCATGGCGCAGTACCCGTTCATTCGCCTGACCGGCCCGGCCAATGTGCTGATCATGCCGGCGTTCCACTCGGCCTCGATCTCGACCAAGATGCTGCAGGAACTCGGCGGCTCCACCGTCATCGGCCCGCTGCTGGTCGGCTTGAACAAACCGGTCCAGATCGTCTCGCTCAACGCCAAGGATTCGGACATCGTCAACATGGCTGCGATCGCGGCCTATAGCGCGGGAGCCTGATTGGCGGCAAAATAGCCAACCCATAAGAGATTGATAATATTCGGCTGCTATAGGGAACGTTCTCGCCCCCTATGGCCTTATGGCATTGGCGGCGCGCTCAGACCGCCAAAACGGGGGTGCGGCCATGAAGCATGACGGGGTTTCTGCATCTGTGGTCGGCCAGGGGGTCTATCACGACGAGCGGCTGGATGCGCTGCTCAGCATCACCGGCCGCATGGACGGTTATCTCTACCGTTGCCGCAACGATGCGTCCTACACCATGCTCTACATCAGCGACGGCATTTTCACCGTCAGCGGTTATCGGCCGAGCGACTTCATTCAAAATGCCGTGCGCGACTATGTCTCGGCCATCCACCCGGATGATCTCGCTGCCGTCTATGCCGCCGTCGATACCGCGCTCGAGGCGCGCTGCAACTGGAACGTCGACTACCGCATCGTGCCGCAGGTCGGCGAGCCGCTCTGGGTCCGCGAGATCGGCGGCGGCGTCTGGGACGAGGCCGGCGAACTGGAATTCCTGGAAGGTTTCGTCGTCGACATCAGCGACCGCAAGGTCGTCGAGGATCTCAACGCCGAGCTGCTGCTCGAACTCAAGGCCGCCAATGAGGAACTCTCCGTACAAAAGCGCGAGATCGAGCTGGCCAAGCAGCACAGCGACCACTCGGCCAACCACGATGCATTGACCGGCCTGCCCAACCGGCGCGCCTTTCACAACGAGCTGAGGTCGGTGATCGACCGCTGCGACAGCACCGGCCAGGCGGCCGGCCTGCTGTTCATCGACCTCGATAGGTTCAAGAAGGTCAACGACACGCTCGGCCACGAGGCCGGCGACGCGCTGCTGCATGAGGTGGCGGGTCAGCTTCGCACCGTCCTGCGCAGCGCTGATTTCGTGGCGCGGCTCGGTGGAGACGAGTTCGCATTCCTGTTTTCAGGAGAGGCTAGCCGGGCCCGACAGAAGGCCGTGGGCGTCGCCGAACGTATCCTGGAAAAGCTGCGGATCAAGGTGCCGACGCCGAATGGTGCCATCCATGTTGGTTGCACCGTTGGCGTCGCCATCTACCCGGCGGAAGCGTCCGATTCGGAGGCGCTGATAACGCTCGCCGACCGACTGATGTACATCGGCAAAAAGAGCGGCCGCAACCGGCTGGTCACCGCCGGGGCTTTGGAACCCGGGCCTACGTCCGACGACCTTCGCCGCACCGCCTGAGCGGAGCGCCGGACAGCCTGAACCGGCGGGCACCCCTCATCTGGCTCGGCGCTGCGCGCCGAAAGACGGCCCTACAGCAACCCCGCCAATTGGGCCGCGCTGCGCAGGTTCTGCCGCGGCCGTGGCCCGAGCTGCTGGATGACCAGCCCGGCGGCCAGCGAGCCAAGATCGCCGCAATCCTGCAGGCTGCGCCCCGAGGTGTAGCCGTAGAGGAAACCGGCGGCGTAGAGGTCGCCGGCGCCGGTGGTGTCGACCAGCTCGCGGATCGTCGTCGCCTGGATGGTGACAGTCTCGTCGCCGCGCACGATCACCGAGCCTTTTTCGGAGCGGGTGACGGCGGCAATTCTGCAGTCCTTGCGGATCGCCGCCAGCGCCTCGTCGAAGGATTTGGTCTGGTAGAGCGACTTGATCTCGTGGCTGTTGGCAAAGACGATGTCGACAGTGCCCGAGCGCATCAGCTCAAGGAACTCGTCCCGGTAGCGGTCGACGCAGAACGAATCCGACAACGTCATCGACACTTCGCGCCCGGCCTCGTGTGCGAGCTTCGCCGTCTGCCGGATCGCCTCCTTGGCGCGCGGCGGATCCCACAGATAGCCCTCGAAATAGGTGACCTTGGCGCCGGACGCCTTGTCGGCCTCGACGTCTTCCGGCCCGAGTTCGACACAGGCGCCGAGATAGGTGTTCATCGAACGCTCGCCGTCGGGGGTGACGAAGATCATCGAGCGGGCCGTCGGCGGCTGTCCTTCGAGCGGCCTGGTGTCGAAGGCAACGCCCTGGGCATGGATGTCATGGGCGTAGATTTCGCCGAGCGGATCGTTCGACACCTTGCCGAAGAAGGCAGCGCGCCCGCCGAAGCTGGCGACGCCCGCCGCCGTATTGCCGGCGCTGCCGCCGGAGGCCTCGATCGCCGGCCCCATGCGGCTGTAGAGCAGCTCGGCGCGCTTGGTGTCGATGAGGTTCATCGCACCCTTGATGATGCCGTTGGTCTCGAGAAAAGCGTCGTCGCACTGGGCGATGATGTCGACAATGGCATTGCCGATGCAAAGCACGTCAAAATCCGGCATCAATGTCTCCGCCTGGGAACCTGCCGGCTTTCTGCCGCGCCCGGGCGGGTCTACAGCATCACCCCGAAAAATGGCAACCGATTTCCATCCTTTGCCGGCCCAAGCCGGCGCGCGCGCCTGGGACGAGGCTCCATCACAGTTCGACCGTGGCCGAAGCATCTGACCGCCGGGTCGCCTACAAGCTTGGCCTCAAATCAAGCCCTGGAAGCACCCTGCATGCAAGCAAAGACCGACATGACCACCGAACTGGCGCTGCTTGGCGTGCTGGCCGCCCTGTGGGGCGCGTCCTATACCTTCATCAAGATCGGTGTCGAGACGATCCCGCCGATAACCTTCATCGCCGCCCGCACCCTGATCGCCGGCGCCATCCTGCTCGCGCTGATCCGCTGGCGCGGCCTTTCCATGCCCAAGGACGGCGCGACCTGGTGGCGGTTCATGGTCCAGGCCTGTCTCAACAGCGTCGTGCCATTCACGCTGATCGCCGCCGCCGAGCGCTCCATCGACGCCGGCCTCGCCACCATTCTCAACGCGACGTCGCCGATCTTCACCTTCCTGCTGACCGCGCTCATCACCCGCCACGAATCCGTGACCGCACGCAAGCTGTTCGGTGTCGGTGCCGGCATTGCCGGCATTTGCCTGATCGTCGGCACCCAGGCGCTTGGCGGGCTCGGCCATCAATTGTGGGCGCAACTTGCCGTCATTGCCGCCACGGTCTGCTATGCCGGCGCCGCCATCTTTGGCCGCGGCTTTAGGGGACTCGACCCGATGCTGCCGGCCGCCGGCTCGATGCTGTGCGGCGCGGTCATCCTCGTCCCCTTGAGCCTGGCCTTCGACCGCCCGTGGACGCTGTCGCCTTCAATGGCGTCGATACTGGCCTTGTTCGCATTGTCGGTGTTCTCCACGGCGCTGGCCTTCTGCATCTTTTTCCGCCTCATCCACACGCTGGGTTCGGTCGGCACGACGTCGCAGGCCTATCTGCGCGTGCCGATCGGCGTCGGCATCGGTGTCCTGTTCCTCGGCGAAAGCCTGGGGCCGACGGCGTTCTGGGGGATGGGCTGCGTCGTCGCCGGCGTTGCGGCGATGACCATCCCCGCCCGCTCCCGGGCGCTGGCGCGCTAGATCATGATGAGATTTGGTTGAAATCTCATCATGATCTAGCCCTTTGTTGGGGCATGATCTTTTCCAAAACCGGTACCCACTTTTTGGGGTCATGCTCTAAGTCCCGTCCGGAATTGCGCCCGCTCCAGCAGGCTTGCGGCTGACAGGGTCTCCGCCTATGTCGGAGATATCCGTTTGTTCCTGGGGGTGGAAACCGCCGTGATCTCCAACGCTGCCCGCGCCGCCTTCAGCCGGCTGTTTTCTCCCGAATTCCGCGCGGTTTTCCTGAAGACGCTGGGCTTGACCGTCCTAGCGCTGGTCGCCTTGTGGTTCGTCTTGACCGGGCTTGTCGATTGGCTGGCCCTGCCATGGGTTCACTCCTTGCTGCCCGGCCTGCCGTCCTGGGCCGGATGGCTGAGCGGCATCATCGCTGCCATCGCGCTTGCCTTCGGGATGGCGCTGCTGATCGCGCCGGTGACGGCAATCGTGGCGGGCCTGTTTCTCGACGACATCGCCGAAGTGGTCGAGCGCACCGACTATCCGGCCGATCCCGTCGGACGCGCCATGCCGGCGCTGCGCTCGCTCGTGTTGTCGGTGAAATTCTTCGGCGTCGTCATCCTGGGCAACATCGTCGCCTTGCTCCTTCTGTTGGTTCCAGGCGTCAACATCGCCGCCTTCTTCATCGTCAACGGCTATCTGCTCGGACGTGAATTCTTCGAATTCGCCGCCATGCGCTTCCGCCCGGAAGATGAGGCGAGGGCGTTGCGCCGGAAACATGCCGGCACCGTGTTTCTGGCCGGGCTGCTCATTGCCGCCTTTCTCGCCGTGCCGCTGCTCAACCTGCTGACGCCGCTCTTCGCCGCCGCCATGATGGTGCATCTGCACAAGGCGGTCGGCGCGCGGGAGAGCGCCGGGCGATAGGCCTATCAACGCAGAAGAAAACCGCGTCCCAATTCGTCATCCGGCTCGACGGTGAATTCCGCCCGGCCCGAATAGTAGGCGCGGCCGCCGACGCGGGCGATGATCGCATCATGCGGGCCGGCCATGGTCGTGCGCGCCACCGCTCCGGAAAAGCGCGAGCCGGCGATGCTTTCGAAGGACCGCTCCTGACCAGGGTTGATCTCACCCTTGGCATGCATTGCGGCCAGCCGCGCGGTGACGCCGGAGCCGGTCGGCGAGCGGTCGACCTCGGCATCGGCAAAGACGCAGATGTTTTTTGTTGCCTCGCCGGAGAACGCATCGTGTCCATCGGTGAGGATGGTGCCGTAGAGGAAAGCGAGATCGGCATGGTCGGGATGCGATAGAGGGAACGCCGCCTTCAGCCGTTCGGTCAGCGCGGTTGCCGCGTCGACGAAATCGCGCACCCGGCTGCGGCCGAACTCCAGGCCGAATTGATGGCAGTCGGCCAGCGCGTAGAAGGCGCCGCCATAGGCGATGTCGAACGCAATCTTGCCGTATCCCCCCAATTCGATTTGTTGGTCATGGGCAAACAGAAAGGCCGGCACGCTTTCGAACGACACCGATCCCGCTTTGCCGTCCTTGACCTCCACCGAAGCGACGACCAAGCCGCACGGCGCCTCGATGTTGACCATGGTGATTGGCTCCTGTTTGGTCACCAGGCCTTCGTCGACGGCGTAGCGGCCAAGCGCGATGATGGCGTGGCCGCACATGGTCGAATAGCCCTCATTGTGCATGAACAGCACGGCGAGGTCGGCGCCGGGCAGGTCGGGCTCCACCAGCAGCGCGCCATACATGTCGTGGTGGCCGCGCGGCTCGAAGATCAGCAGCTTGCGCAAATGGTCGAGGTGGTCGCGCACATAGGCGCGCTTTTCCAGGATCGTGCCTTTGGGAATGTCTGGATAGCCGCCGGTGACGATCCTGAGCGGCTCGCCGCCGGTGTGCATGTCGACGACGGTGAGCGTCATGCGCCGGGACCCCTAGCCTGAGGATTTGGAAAACAGCACCTGCAATTTGCCGAACGGCATGGCGGCCCGGGTGAAGCCGAACGTGCCGTCCTGCTGGATCTCGCGCGCCGCGGTTTCCAGCATGCCGAAGGCGAAATTGGTCAGCCAGGGTCCAAGCGAGATGCGCTTGACCCCGGCCATGGCAAGGTCGGCGATGGTGAAGGCCGGCAGTGCCATGACGTTGACCGGCCTGCTCACTGCCGAGCAGACTTTCTGGATGGTCTCGACATCTTTGAGGCCCGGCGCATAGAGCACGTCGGCGCCGGCCTTTTCGAAGGCCTGCAGCCGCTTGATCGTGTAGTCGAGATCCGGTTTGCCCCAAAGGAAATTCTCGGCCCGTGCGGTGAAGACGAAATCATGCTTGAGCGCCCGTGCGGCTTCAGCAGCAGCTGCAACGCGCTCGACGGCGTGTGAAAACTCATAGATGGGCTTGTCGGGATCGCCGGTATGGTCCTCGATCGAGCAGCCGGCGAGACCTGCCGCTTCGGCCGCAAAAACCGTCTCGGCGGCACTCGTCGCGCTGTCGCCCTTGCCTTTCTCGAGATCGGCCGACACCGGCAGGCTGGTTGCCGCCGTCAGCTCGCGGCAATGGTGGATCATCGCCTCGAAGGTCACTGCGCCATCGGGTAGGCCGCGCGAGAAGGCAAAACCGGCGCTGGTCGTCGCCAGCGCCTTGAAGCCGAAGGAGGCCAGGAGCTTGGTCGTGCCGACATCCCAGGGGTTGGGCATGACGAAGGTCGAGGCGTGCAGGTCGCGAAAGATCTTGCCCTTGTCCATGAGTGCTCCCTTCAGATGCGGAATATCGGCAGATTCTATCGTGCAGAAATGCACCGGGCAAACGAATGCGGTTGGCTCAGAAGCGTTTGGCGTTCTCTCCTGCCAATCTGTCCAGCGCGTCGGAATCCTTGACGTAGTGCAACGTCTTCTTGTCCCAATGATAGGCAACGGAAATTGCGTGGGCTTCAGGCTTGGGCGGCTGGCCGTCGCAGCTCTCGCCGTTGAGCACCGTGGCGTCGGTCACCGTCACTTTGACTGTGGCATAAGGCTGCCCGTCAGCGATCGTCTGGAAAGCAACGTCCTGCTTGCGGCTGTAGGCGCACAGGTTCTCATCGAAGGTGAAGATCATGTCGATCAATTGGAATTTGTCGTCGCGCACCATGATCAGCGGCGTGATCGCGTAGTTTTGGCTTGAATTGAAATGCGCGCTCATGGTGATCACGATGTCGTCGTTCGGCCCAACGGAAAGCTTGCCCGGTTCACGGAAATAGGTGCCGCGGTCGAGCGCGACATTGACGGCGTCGAGCAGCTTCGGCTTGTCTGTGATGTCGTAGAGCGCCAGCACGGCATAGCCTTCGGCGCTGTCGGGAGAGTCGCCGAGGTCGTAGAGCATCGCCAGCCGGTCCTTGCCCCCGGCCTTGATGGCGAGCACGCCGGCGTTGGAGAGGCCCGATGTCTCAGGCGGCGAACCGCCGCCATCCGGTCCCTCGATGTGGCGCATCTCGATCGGCAATCCACCCCGGTAGAAACCGTTGCTGTCACCTGCGAGGCCGGGAATGACCATCTTTGCGAGGTCCAGATAGGTCACATCCATGTGGCCGGGGATGGCGCTGCCGAATTCCGGGAAGCTGACGGCTTGCGCGCCGGCTGCGGTCCAAAGCCACGGCAGCAGCACAAGCGCTAGAGCAATTTCAGGAAAAGTGTGTGCGGTTTTCCGGCCGGAAATTGCAACAAAACAAAAAGATAGAGCGGTTCGCCGTTTCCATGAAACGGTGAAACGCTTTAGGATGGAGCGAAGCAGGTTCGTTGGCATGGGCGCCTCAGGCTGGCCGCGCGGAACCTAACACAGCTTCAGTGGATCGGCACCAGCCCGGCAAGTTCGCGCATGTCGTCGAACAGGACGCCGCCGGCGCTGGCCAGGCCATCGCGGTCGGAATAGGGATCGCCATGATAGGAATAGACACGCATGCCGGCGGCAATGCCGGCCTGCGTGCCGGCAACGCTGTCCTCGATGACGATGCAGTCGGCCGGCGCAAAACCCATGGTCTTTGCCGCATGCAGGAACAGGTCCGGGAACGGCTTGCCGCGGCTGACCATGGTCGAAGAGAACATGGCATGCTCGAACAGCGGCAGCAGCCCGGTCTGGCCGAGCGTGATGTGCATCTTCGAGATACGCGCAGAAGTGGCGACGCAATAGGGAATGCCGGCCGCGCGAACCGCCTCGATGAAGTCGCGCACATAGGGGATCGCCTCGACGCCATGCGCAAACAGATCGGGCAGGCCGGCATTCCAGCGATCGACGAAATCGGCGCCGAGCCGCACCGTGGTCGTCTCTTCGATTTCCTTCTGCACCGAAGCCATGCTGCGGCCGGAAAAATATTTGCGGCAATATTCGAATGTGGTGGGATAACCGGCGGCAACAAACCACTCGGCAAGCCGCCGGTTGGCAAGGTTCTCGGTGTCGACCAGGATTCCGTCGCAGTCGAAGATGACCAGTTTCGGTATGCTCATTCAGGCGGTGCCGGTCGATCCGAACCCGCCCGCGCCGCGCGTCGTGGCGCCGGCCAGCGAGCGCTCCTCAACCGTCACCTGCGTCACCGCGGCAAAGACGATCTGGGCAATGCGCATGCCGCGCGTCACCGCGAAATCCTCGTCGCCGAGGTTGACCAGCAGCACCTTAACCTCGCCGCGATAGTCGCTGTCGACCGTGCCTGGTGAATTGAGGACGGTCAGCCCATGCTTGAAGGCAAGGCCGGAGCGCGGCCGCACCTGGCCTTCCATTCCTTCGGGAATTTCCAGGATCAGACCGGTCGGCACCAAGGCGCGCTTGCCAGGCAGGATCAGCAGCGGCCGGTCTTCCGGCACCGCGGCGCGCAGATCCATGCCGGCGGCGCCGGTGCTTTCATAGGCGGGAAGAGGAAGTCCATCTCCATGCGGCAACCTGACGAAGCCGACAGTGGGACCAATGACGGAGGAATTTTGGAAGGCTGCGCGCATAAAATCGATCCTATCGGCGCGAACGGCGATTCGGTCAACTCGTCCGCAGGCCTATCAACGGCTTTCTTTCAGGCGTCAGTGTGACCTAGCGCAATTCCACCGGAACGACGGTCGTCTCCTTGATCTCCTCCATGACGAAGGAGGCCGAAACGTCCGACAGCGCCACCTTGGCGATCAGCCGCTGATAGAGCCGGTCATAGGCCTTCATGTCAGCAACGCGGGCGCGCAGCACGTAGTCGAGATCGCCGGACATGCGATAGACCCCGGTGATCTCGGGAAAACCGGTCACCGCCGCACGGAACTTCTGCAGCCAGTTCGGGTCATGATTGGAGGTGCGGATCAGGATGAACACCGAAAGTCCGAGCCCGAGCTTGTCGGCATCGACCAGCGCCACCCGTCCGGTGATGACGCCGTCCTCTTCCAGCCGCTTGACCCGGCGCCAGCAGGCGTTGCGCGACAGCGACACTTTTTCGGAGAGCTGATCGACCGACAGTGTGCCGTCGCGTTGCAGCTCGGCCAGCAATCTTCGGTCGATTTCATCGAATTCAAGCGCCATGTTGGGATGAATGTCCCGAACGACGGCGTTAGACAAGGACAAATTGAGACCGATGAACCTTTACCCCGTGGCAGGATACCCACATCGGGGCTTATCCCGGCAGGAGGGATCACCATGACGACGCTGTTTTCGAAGCTGTTCACCTCTCACCCGGCCAAGGTGGGCGAGACCTATTTCAGCCATATGGCCTTTGCCGCCTGGTTCTGCTCGCGCCTCCTGATGGCCGCTGGTGCGGCACTCGTTCACGCTTTCTTGCCGTTTCTCTTCGAAACTACGGCAAGCCGAATCGTTCGCGAACTCTATGAACGGACGCACAACAGAGGCTCGCACGCGGTCAAGGAGCCCCAGGCTCTCTTGGATCGCGCCTAGGATTGGTTAGAAGCGATGTGCCGATGGGCGGCCTATCTGGGTGACGCGGTCTTCCTCGAGGACGTCGTCACCGCGCCTTGCCACTCGCTCATCGCCCAGAGCCATTGCGCCCAGGAAGCCAAGTCGCCGACCAATGGCGACGGTTTCGGCCTTGCCTGGTATGGCGACCGGCCCGAGCCCGGCCTCTACCGCGACATCCTGCCGGCCTGGTCGGATCCCAAGCCTGTGCCGGCAGATCAAATCCGGCCTGTTCCTCGCCCATGTCAGAGCGTCGACCGGCGGCGCCACCAGCCGCATGAACTGCCATCCCTTCATCTCCGGCAGCTGGTCGTTCATGCACAACGGCCAGATCGGCGGCTTCGAAAAGATCCGCCGCGCGCTGGAGAACTCGCTCTGCGACGCCGTCTTCGACCAGCGCGAGGGCACCACCGATTCCGAATTGTTTTTCCTGCTGATGATCGACGAGGGTCTTGCTGGCGACCCGCAAGGGGCAGTATCGCGCGCCACCGCCCGCGTCATCGAGGCATCGCGCCGCGCCGGTCCGGAGCCAGCCTTGAAACTGACTGCGGCCTTTTCGGATGGAAAGGCGCTGTATGCCGTGCGCTATGCCAGCGACGATCACGCGCCGACGCTGTACACGTCGGTGCGCAATGCCGGCCGTTGCATCGTGTCGGAGCCTTTCGATCGCGAGGGCGGGGAATGGCAGGCCATCCCGCCCGCGAGTTTTGTGACCATTACGGGTGATGGGATGAGCATTCGGCCGTTCGTGCCGGTTGTGGCAAGGCTGGCACTGGTCGTCTAGGCCCTAGTCTAGGCCGCATTCCTTCGCGCCCCCCCTCTGTCCTGCCGGACATCTCCCCCACGAGGGGGGAGATTGGAGGTCACGGCGGCCTTCGCCAATTTTCAACGCAGGAAAAGGTGCGCCGAAAGCCAAAGCTGCCAATCTCCCCCCAAAGTGGGCCCAAAGTGGGGGAGATGTCCGGCAGGACAGAGGGGGGCGCCGTAGAGCGCCAACCTCAACCCGACCGGCAAGCGCAATTTTGATCAAGCGCCGATGATCTCCGAATGCTGAACTTGGTTTTAAACCGCGATACGTTTGGCAGCAGCCGGAGCAATCATGGACCTCGCCTTTTCCTCGACCATCGATCTCGCCGCCGCAATCGCGGCGCGAAAGATCTCCGCCGTCGAAGCTCTGGACGCCCATCTGGTCCAAATCGACCGACACAACGGGGCAATCAACGCGGTCGTCAATCTCGATGGGGAAGGCGCCCGCGAGCGCGCGAAACAAGCCGACGCGGTGCAGGCGCGCGGCGATGCGCTCGGACCGCTGCATGGCGTGCCTTTCACGTTGAAGGACATGCACCAAACCGCTGATATGAAGACCACGGTTGGTTTCGCACCATTCGCCGACTATGTGGCAAAGGCAGACAGTCCGGTCGTCGCCCGATTGAAAGCCGCAGGCGGCATCCTGATTGGAAAGACCAATGTCGCGACCATGCTGGGCGACTGGCAGTCAGACAATCCGCTGTTCGGTCGCACCAGCAATCCTTGGAACCTATCGCGCACTTCAGGCGGCTCCAGCGGTGGCGCCGCGGCAGCAGTGGCGACCGGGATGACGCCGTTCGATGTCGGAACCGACATGCAGGATTCGATCCGCCTGCCGTCGGCTTTTTGCGGCGTCTACGGGTTGAAACCGACCGAGCACCGCGTGTCGCTGGCCGGCGCCTTCCCCGATCCGAACGGCGCGGCGCGCAGCGTGCGGCTGATGTCCTGCCTCGGCCCGCTGGCGCGCAGCGTGGAGGATCTTGCGCTGATCTACAAAATCATCGCCGGCCCGGACGGAGCAGACACCGACCTCGCGCCGGTGCCCGTAGAGGCCATGCCCAGGCTCGACCTCAAGACATTGCGCATCGCCGTCGCGCCGTCCTTCCCCGGCTTTCCGGTGGCTGGTAAAATCGCTGCCGCGGTCGAAAGCCTGGCCAAGCGGTTGCAATCAGCAGGGGTGATTGTGGAAGAAGCGAACTTGCCTGAGATCGATCTGCATGACGATCTGGAGCAGGGCGGCGATCTGATCGGCATGATGCTGGAGGCAGCGCAGCCCGAACCGCCGGAGCAGCCAACGCCGATCACCAATTGGTTCGAGGCGCTCGCTCGCCGCGACCGCTCGATCCTGGCCTGGGACAGGTTCTTCGAAACCTGCGATGCCTTGCTGTGCCCGGTCGCCATGACCACGGCCTTCGCGCATTGTGAGCCCGGCACGCCGATCGAAGTCGACGGCAAGGAGCAAAGCTATTGGATGCTACCGGCCTATGGCGCGGTCTTCAATTATTCCGGCCATCCGGCACTCTCGCTGCCCTGCGGGCAAGACCGCGACGGCCTGCCTATCGGCCTGCAACTGGTCGGCAAGCGCTGGTCGGAATCGCGGCTGCTCGGCATCGCCAAGGCGATCGAAGCGCTGACCGGCGGCTTCAAGCGTCCGCCGGGCTACTGAGCAAACCGACCCAACCCATAAGGCGTCAGCAGCGGATCACGCTCGCCGTCGAGAATTTCGCGCGTGGCGAACAGCCCGACCGCGGGCGCCAGCGTTATGCCGGAATGCATGACGGCGACATAGAGACCTTCCGTGCCCTCGGCGCGGCCGATGATCGGAAAGCCGTCGATCGGCGTCGGCCGGTAGCCAACCGTGTGGAAATCGAATTCCAGTTCGTCGGCGCCGCGCAAAGCCGCCTTCATTGCTGCAAACAGCTCGCGCGCCGTGGCGTCGGGATTCTCACCGGGATCGCTCCCCGCGAAATCCGAGCCGGCGATGATGCGGCCCTCCGCCGTCTGGCGCATATGCAGCTTTTCGGCATGCACCAGCCCGTTGAGGAGCTTCTTGTAGGGCTGCGAGTGGACGATCAGACCGGGCGGCGTCTCGATTGGCAGCTTGATGCCGGCGGTAGCGGCAATATCGGGCGCCCCGACACCGGCTGCGATCACCACCTCTTCGGCTGGCATCAGCCCATGCGATGTATCGACACCGGCAATCCTGCCATCGGTCTGGACAAGTGCGGTTACAGAACTGGAGAGAACGCGCGCACCTTGCCGTTCTGCGTGGGCCAGCAGCGCCTTGGCCGCTGCGACCGGTTCGGCCACGCCTTCCTCCGCGACATAGACAGCGAATTCCGGCGGCTCGACGAGATTGGGCTCGATTTGCGCTGCCCGCCCGGCGTCGACGCGTTCGATGCCGTAACCCCAGCAAGCGTGCTCAGCCGCGTAGGCTTCGAGCCTGTCGGCCTGCAGATCCCAGCACAGCCCGCCGCACCAGGCGAGCGGCAGGCCGGGCAGCTCGTTTGCCAGCCGCTTCCATTCGGCCATCGCACGGATGCGCAGCCGGAAATAGATTTCGGGATTGCCCCAGCTGGCGTTGATCCAGGCAAAGGAGTTTGGCGTGGCGACGCCGCCGGCACCACTATCGGAAATCACAGTCACCCGCGCCCCGGCCTTGGTCAGGTGCCAGGCGATGGACGCCCCGATAATGCCGGCGCCAATGACGATGACTTCTTTAGCGCTGCTCATACCGGACCTCTCAGAATGGGCTCCTCTGATGCCACCGTAACGATTCAAGCTCAAGTGTGGTCGGCCTGCCGGCCCGAAACTGTCGACAGGCCAGCAATGCGCTGCTAGAAGCCCGCGCCACAGACAGGATTCCAGAAATTGGCTGAAGACATCGAACAGGCGGTATCGCGCCGCCGCACTTTCGCGATCATCGCCCACCCCGACGCCGGAAAGACGACGCTCACCGAAAAGCTGCTGCTGTTCGGCGGCGCCATCCAGCTTGCCGGCGAGGTCAAGGCCAAGAAGGATCGCATCCAGACCCGGTCCGACTGGATGAAGATCGAGCGCGAGCGCGGCATTTCGGTCGTCACCTCGGTGATGACCTTCGAATATGAGGACAATGTCTTCAACCTGCTCGATACGCCCGGCCACGAGGATTTTGCCGACGACACCTACCGCACCCTGTCGGCGGTCGATAGCGCCGTCATGGTCATCGACGCCGCCAAGGGTATCGAGCCGCGCACGCTGAAACTGTTCGAAGTCTGCCGGCTGCGCGACATCCCGATCATCACCTTCATCAACAAGATGGACCGCGAAAGCCGCGACCCGTTCGAAATTCTCGACGAGATCGAGCAGAAGTTGGCGCTGGACACTGCCCCCATCACCTGGCCGATCGGCCGCGGCAAGACTTTTGCCGGCACCTACCACCTGGCGCTCAACGCTGTGCGCAGGGGCGATGCCGAGAAAGACCGCACGCCGGTCAACGGCCCCGACTCCAACCGCGTCGCCGGCCTGCTGCCGGAAAACGAGCGCGAGGCCTTCATCGAGGAGCTGGAGCTCGCGCGCGAAGCTTGCCGCCCGCTCGACATCGACGCCTTCCGCGAAGGCCATCTGACACCGGTCTATTTCGGCTCGGCGCTGCGCAATTACGGCGTGCGCGACCTGATCGAGGCGCTCGGCGCCTTCGGCCCGCCGCCGCGTGCGCAGGACGCAGACACCCGCAAGGTCGAGGCGACGGAGGAGAAGATGACGTCCTTCGTGTTCAAGATCCAGGCCAATATGGACCCCAACCATCGCGACCGCATCGCCTTCGTGCGCGTCTGTTCGGGCAAGCTCGAGCGCGGCATGAAGGCCAAGCTGGTGCGCACCGGCAAGCCGATGAGCCTGTCGGCGCCGCAGTTCTTCTTTGCCCGCACCCGCGTCACCGCCGACGAAGCGTTTGCCGGCGATGTCGTCGGCATTCCCAACCACGGCACGCTGCGTATCGGCGATACGCTGACCGAAGGCGAGGAGATACTGTTCCGCGGCGTACCCAACTTCGCGCCGGAAATCCTGCGCCGTGTGCGCCTCGGCGACGCGATGAAGGCGAAAAAACTCAAGGAAGCGCTGCACCAGATGGCCGAGGAAGGCGTCGTGCAGCTGTTTTCGCCGGAAGACGGCTCGCCGGCCATCGTCGGCGTTGTCGGCGCGCTGCAGCTCGACGTCTTGAAGGAAAGGCTGAATTTCGAATACACGCTGCCGGTCGAATTCGAAATGTCGCGCTTCTCGGTCTGCCGCTGGATCTCTGCCGACGACAAGGCCGAAACGCTTCGCTTCATTGAGGCGCATCGCGGCGACATCGCCCGCGATCTCGACAACGACCCGGTGTTTCTGGCCCAGAACGCCTTCTCGCTGAACTACGAAGCCGAACGCTGGAGGGCGATCCGCTTCGCCACCATCAAGGACTACCAGGTCCGCGACAAGGCGGCGTAAGGCGCCCCTTTTCCTTCTGCCCGCTTACGCGGAGAAGGTGCCCGAGGGCGGATGAGGGGCAGCGCCGACCTTGAAGGGTCAATTGGCTCCAAGGCGCGCCGGCCGTTCGCGTGGCTCAGGGCGTTCGAAGCTCGAAAAGCAAAGCAATTGGCTTTTCGTCCGCTACGCGGCCGCTTCTCACCCCTTCGCAGCTTCCTCGATCTTGGCAATATCGATCTTGCTCATCTGCATCATCGCCGACATCACCCGCCCGGCCTTGGCCCGGTCCGGATCCAGAAGCAGGCGCGGCAGTTGCTCCGGCACGACTTGCCAGGAGACGCCGAACTTGTCCTTC
The DNA here is from genome assembly GCF_040320205.1 of Mesorhizobium sp. M0761. Classification (NCBI taxonomy): domain Bacteria; kingdom Pseudomonadati; phylum Pseudomonadota; class Alphaproteobacteria; order Hyphomicrobiales; family Phyllobacteriaceae; genus Mesorhizobium; species Mesorhizobium sp. M0761. The sequence goes on along the minus strand of NZ_JAMYPF010000005.1, from coordinate 210,074 downwards.
AGCCAGCTGCATTGCGACGGTTCGCCGCCGCCTTCGATGAGCTTGTCCCAGAAATAGTCGACCTCTTCCTGCGTCTTGCAGTCGATCGACTGTGACATCGCCTCGTTGAACTTGAATTGCGGTCCGCCGTTCAGCGCCTGGAACTGCACGCCGTCGAGTTCGAACGTGGTTACCAGCGCCTTGCCGGCATCGGTATGGCCTTCGGGCCAACGCAGCACGCTCAGTACCTTCGAGTTCTTGAAGATGGAAACGTAGAAATTCATCGCCTCTTCGGCCTGGCCATCGAACCACAGGCAGGTGGTGATCTTTTGCATGTCATGCTCCTCGGGTGTTTGGTTGCGGTTACAGGTGAAGCGGCTGACTTATAGAAATGGTGCCATTCCCTTGCCGTCGTCCCAAGGACGGATGCCGGGCTAGCGATCCGACACTGGCCGGCAATCTTTTTCGAAACCCTGATTTCAGCGAGACTCTGGCGCATTGCAAAAATGTGGCCAGACCATACTTGCCGGTCTATAAACCCCGCGGTCCAAATTAAGCGCCGCCACGCTCCGCGTTGAGCGCAGCCAACCAGCCAAGGAACATTCATGCCTGCCTATCGCTCCCGCACTACCACCCACGGCCGCAACATGGCCGGCGCCCGCGGCCTGTGGCGCGCCACCGGCATGAAGGATTCGGATTTCGGCAAGCCGATCATCGCGGTGGTCAATTCCTTCACCCAGTTCGTGCCGGGTCATGTCCATCTGAAAGACCTTGGCCAGCTGGTGGCGCGCGAGATCGAGAAGGCCGGCGGCGTCGCCAAGGAATTCAACACCATCGCCGTCGATGACGGCATCGCCATGGGCCATGACGGCATGCTCTATTCGCTGCCGTCGCGCGAGCTGATCGCGGACTCGGTCGAATATATGGTCAACGCGCATTGCGCCGATGCCATGGTCTGCATCTCCAATTGCGACAAGATCACGCCCGGCATGCTGATGGCCTCCTTGCGCCTCAATATCCCAAGCGTCTTCGTCTCCGGGGGGCCGATGGAAGCCGGCAAGGTGGTGCTCGCCGGCAAGACGCAGGCACTCGACCTGGTCGACGCCATGGTTGCCGCCGCCGACGACAAGATCTCCGACGAGGACGTCAAGGTCATCGAACGCTCGGCCTGCCCGACCTGCGGCTCGTGCTCCGGCATGTTCACCGCCAATTCGATGAATTGCCTGACCGAGGCGCTCGGCCTGTCGCTACCCGGCAACGGCTCGACCCTGGCAACCCACGCCGACCGCAAGCGGCTGTTCGTCGAGGCCGGCCATCTCATCGTCGATCTCGCCCAGCGCTACTACGAGCAGGATGATGAGTCGGCACTGCCGCGCAGCATCGCCTCCAAAGGCGCCTTCGAGAACGCCATGACGCTCGATATCGCCATGGGCGGCTCGACCAACACCGTGCTGCATATCCTGGCCGCCGCCCATGAGGGCGAGGTCGATTTCACCATGGAAGACATCGACCGGCTGTCACGCCGCGTTCCGGTGCTGTGCAAGGTCGCACCGGCCAAGTCCGACGTGCATATGGAAGATGTCCATCGTGCCGGCGGCATCATGGCGATCCTCGGCCAGCTCGACAATGCCGGGCTGCTCAACCGCAACCTGCCGACGGTGCATACGGCAAGCCTCGGCGAAGCGCTCGACCATTGGGACATTTCCCGCACCTCAAGCCAGAGCGTCCGCGACTTCTTTCTCGCCGCTCCGGGTGGCGTGCCGACACAGGTCGCCTTCAGCCAGGACCGCCGCTGGGACGAGCTCGACCTCGACCGCGAGAAGGGCGTCATCCGCTCAGCCGAGACGCCGTTCTCGAGAGACGGCGGCCTTGCCGTGCTGAAAGGCAATCTGGCGCTCGACGGCTGCATCGTGAAGACGGCCGGCGTCGACGAGTCGATCCTGAAGTTCACCGGCCCGGCCCGCGTGTTCGAAAGCCAGGACGCTTCCGTCAAAGCGATCCTGTCCAACGAGATCAAGGCCGGCGATGTCGTCGTCATCCGCTATGAAGGGCCGCGTGGCGGCCCCGGCATGCAGGAAATGCTCTACCCCACGAGCTATCTGAAGTCGAAAGGCCTCGGCAAAGCCTGCGCGCTGGTCACCGACGGCCGCTTCTCCGGCGGCACATCAGGCCTGTCGATCGGCCATGCCTCGCCCGAAGCAGCGGAAGGCGGCACGATCGGACTGGTGCAGGAAGGCGATACGATCGAGATCGACATCCCCAACCGCACGATCCGGCTTGCTGTCAGCGACGCTGAACTCGACGCGCGCCGCGCGGCCATGGAGGCAAAGGGCGCCATGGCCTGGAAGCCCGAGGAAAAGCGCAAGCGCAAGGTGACGACCGCGCTGCGCGCTTACGCCGCCTTCGCCACCAGCGCCGACAAGGGCGCGGTGCGGCACGTGCCGGAGTGATCCAGCCCGGCTAGTGGTACTGGCCGTACCAAGGCGATTTCGGATCGGGAAGATAGGGCCAATCTGTGCGGGTTGGCAGCGATCGCTTTGCGTCTTCCGCCTGTGATGGTGTCAAGAAGATGCCGAACAGGTCGTTTCCACCGTTGAGCGCGTAGTATCGCACGCCCGAATGGGTGAGTTGGTCATTGATGATTTTGAAGAAGACATAAGTGGCCGTGCCCCAGCTTTTGTCTTCGCTGCCCACACTATCCGGGGCGTATATCACGAACTCCTGGCCAGCCGAGCGCACGGCATATCGTGAAGCGTACATGTCTACGCTTTCCTCGATTGCGATTGGGTCTTTCACATATTGCCGAAGCTCGGGCAAAACTTCTTGGTAGGTCTTTGCGATTCCTTGTTCGGCGAGGTTCTCCGCGTCGAGGTGATGCGCCTTGTCGTAGTCGAGAGCCATGGCAGGAGATTGCGCGGCAAAGGTGCCCAACAAGACGGATCGTAGAAAGGACATGAACCGAGCAGCGCGCATACTCGCACTCCGTTATGGCATCAACTGATATTCATAAAGCTTCTGATACAGCCCGCCTTGGTTGAGCAGCGTGCGATGCGCGCCGCTTTCCACCACCTTGCCGGCCTCCAGCACCACGATCGTGTCGGCCTGGTGCACGGTCGACAGGCGGTGGGCAATGACGATGGTGGTGCGCCCGACCGTCAGCTGCTGCAGCGCGTCGCGGAAAAGCGCCTCGGATTCGGCGTCGAGCGCGCTGGTCGCCTCGTCTAGCAGCAGGATTTCGGCATTGCGCAGCATGGCGCGCGCGATCGAGATGCGCTGGCGCTGGCCGCCTGACAGCAGCGCGCCATTCTCGCCGACATCCGTGTCGTACCCTTTCGCCTGGGCGCTGATGAAGTCATGTGCATTGGCGGCCCTTGCGGCGGCCATTACTTCCTCGTCCGTGGCGCCCTCGCGCCCGAGCCTGATGTTGTGCATGATCGTGCCGGCAAACAGGAACGTGTCCTGGCTGACATAGGCGATCTTTTCCCTGACCGAGGTGAGCGTGGCACAAGAAATGTCCTGCCCGTCGAACATCACCCTGCCGACCTGCGGGTCGTACATGCGCATGATCAGGTTGAGGATGGTCGACTTGCCGCTGCCCGAGGGTCCGACCAGCGCCGTCATTTTGCCGGCGGCAAGCGTCAGGTCCAGTCCCTCGAACACCGGCGAGCTTTCGGGGTAGGCGAAGCTGACATTGTCGAAATGGATCTCGCCCGGCCCGGCCCGCAGCGGCTTTGCATCCGGCTTTTCGGCCAGCGTCAGCGGCCGGTCGGCGAGCTGGAACATCATGCGCACGCCGACAATGCCGGTTTCAAGCGAGATGCGTACGCGGGCCAGGCGCTTGGCCGGCTCATAGGCCAACAGCAGCGCCGCGATGAAGGCCATGATGTTGCCCGGCATCTGACCGCCGCCGCCCAGAACCAGGAAGCCGCTGACAAAAACGGCGCCAGCGATGGCCAGCCCCGCAAGCGTTTCCATAACCGGGCTGGTGGCGGCCTCCAGCGTGGCGATGTTGTTGGCGCGGCTCTCCACGTCCGACACGGCCTTGTACATGCGCTTCCGCATGGCGCCTTCGAGGCCGAAGGATTTGACGACGCGCACGCCGATCGCAGTTTCCTGCATCACCTGCACGATCTGGCCGAGCGAACGGAATTCTTGCGAGGCAATTTTTCGGACGCGCTTCAGGATACGATTGACGCCGTAAATGGCGATCGGCCCGATCACCAGACAGATCAGGGACAGCGCCGGCTGCTGCCAGACCATCACCCCCACCAGCGCAGCCAGCGTCACCAGGTCGCGAACATAGGACGTGACGATTTGGTCGAGCACGCTGCGCGCGGCCTGGGCATTGTTCGTCATGCGCGAAATCAGTTCGGACGAAGAGGTCGAATGATAGAATTCGATGCCTTGCGCGAGAATGCTGTCATAGATCTTGCGCTGCCGGTCGGCGATGATGGCATTGCCGACCCTGCTCATGAAGTAGGCCTGGATGAAGTTTGCGAAGCCCTTGAGAATGAAAATCGCTCCGGTCGCCGCCGCGATCAGATTGACCTGCTCAATCCTCTTATAAACCACGAATTCATTGGTGATTTCGCGCAGCATATAGGCGCTGGCTGCTGTCGTTGCCGCCACAACCAGCATCGACAGAATGGCCGCAGCGTAGCCAAATCTATGCGCGTGAAAGGATTCCCGCAAAAGCCTTGCGATAAGGCGCTGGTTTTCCGTCGAACGGAAGAAGCGAAACAAATGGCCGATCCCATGCCTGACTGACGAATTTCGGATTCGCCACCGGGGCGAAAGGCGGCTTATAGAGCGAGTTGTGGCCGGATGGAACCTTTCGCTGTCGCGGAGACAATCGGCTGCGGCACGGTGTCTTTTGCGCCACGATTGCGGCGACTGATCTGCAGGGAGATGACGACAGATGGATTTCGACCTTGTTGTACGTGGCGGAACGCTGCCCGACGGCACCGTCGCCGACCTCGGCATCATCGGCGAGACGATCGTCGCCATCGAGCCCGAACTGCATGTCAGCGCCGGCACGTCGATCGACGCCCGTGGCAATCTGATCTCGCCGCCCTTCGTCGATCCGCATTTCCATATGGATGCGACGCTGTCCTACGGCATTCCACGCATCAACGCTTCGGGTACGCTGCTGGAAGGCATTTCGCTGTGGGGCGAGCTGAAGCCGCTCCTGACGCATGACGCGGTTCGCGAGCGGGCGCTCGCCTATTGCGACTGGGCGGTCTCGATGGGCCTGCTCGCCATCCGTACCCATGTCGATGTCTGCGATGACAGGTTGCTCGCGGTCGAGGCGCTGCTCGACGTCAAGAAGATTGTCGCGCCCTATATCGACCTGCAATTGGTCGCCTTCCCGCAGGACGGGTTTTATCGCTCGCCGACGGCGCGCCACAACACCATCCGCGCGCTCGACATGGGCGTCGACATCGTCGGCGGCATCCCGCATTTCGAACGCACCATGGCCGACGGCACGCGCTCGGTGACCGAATTGTGCGAAATCGCGGCTAAGCGCGGGCTGATGGTCGACCTGCATTGCGACGAGACCGACGATCCGCTGTCGCGCCACATCGAGCAGCTTGCCTATGAGACCCACCGCCTTGGCCTTCAGGGCAAGGTGGCCGGCTCGCACCTGACTTCCATGCACTCGATGGACAATTATTACGTCTCCAAGCTCTTGCCGCTGATTGCCGAGGCCGGTGTGTCGGCGATCCCCAATCCGTTGATCAACATCATGCTGCAGGGCCGCCACGACACGTTTCCCAAACGCCGCGGGATGACCCGGGTGAAGGAGATGCTGGCGCTCGGCATCCGCGTCGGTTGGGGCCAGGATTGCGTTCTCGACCCCTGGTATTCGCTGGGCACCGCCGACATGCTCGACGTCGCCTTCATGGGGCTTCACGTCGCTCAGATGTCGAGCCCTGCCGACATGGCACGCTGCTTCGACATGGTCACCAATGTCAACGCCGCCATCATGGGCCTCGATCATCTCGGCCTTGCCTCGGGCAAGCGCGCCAGCTTCGTCATCCTCGATGCCGGCAACCCGATCGAAGCCTTGAGGTTACGTGCCGAACGGCTGTGCGTTGTCGCCAGGGGCAAGGTGGTGGCCGAGCGCACGAAGCAAGAGACACGGCTGTCGATCGCCGGCCGTCCCGGACAGGTGAACCGGCGGCACAAAACTGCGTAGAAACAGCCGATTTCCGCCGCTGGTCTTACCGATTTGCCTCGTCAAAGCGACCGCTTGCAGCTAGGGAGCCGCATGGCCCAGTCGCTCGTCCGCACCTTCACTATCAGGAACGCGCTTCTGGCCGGCATCCTCTTGATGCTGGCCGGCGACTTCATGTTCGCGCTGAACGACGCGATGGGCAAATGGCTGGTCGCCAGCTTCTCTGTCGGCCAGGTGGTGCTGATCCGATCCATCGGCGCCTTCATCGTGCTCGGCCCGATGATCGCCAACCAGGGCGCCCGCAGACTGTTCCGGATGGAGCGGCCGGTCCTCCAGATTCTGCGCGTGCTGGCGACCACGGCGGACACGGCGCTGTTCTATGCCGCCGTCGTCTATCTTCCGCTTGCCGACGTGATGAGCTTCTACATGGCCGGGCCGATCTATGTGGCGGCGCTGTCGCATTTCCTGCTCGGCGAAAAGGTCGGCTGGCGCCGCTGGGCCGCCATCATGGTCGGCTTCTGCGGCGTGCTGATCATCTTGAAGCCGTCTTCGGCGGCGTTCTCGCAGTCCTCGCTGTTCGCACTGGTCGGCAGCATTGCCTTCGCCTTCGCCATCATCCTCAGCCGCCGCCTGCGCGGCACCAGCGACACAACGCTGGTCACCTGGCAGACTATCGGCACGCTGCTCGTCGGCGGCGTGATGACCATAGGCGCCTGGCAGACGCCCTCGGCACTCGATTTCGGCGCCATGCTCCTGCTCGGCATCGTCTCCTGCAGCGCGCATCTGATGATTACCAGGGCGCTGAAACTGGCCCCTGCCTCGACGCTGGCGCCGCTGCACTACAGCCTGCTTCTATGGGCGGTGATCTTCGGCCTGGCCTTCTTCGGCGACCTGCCGGGACCGCGCATCCTGATCGGCTCGGCCATCGTCGTGCTCGCCGGCCTGTTCATCTTCCACCGCCAGAAGGTGGTCGAAACAGTCGTGCCGCCGGAGAACGTGCCGAAAGGCGTGAATTGACCTAACCTTGGCGCACCGCCGCCAGATGCCGTAAAAACTCAGGCGTTTCCATCAGCGCCTTGCAACGGGCGAAGCGGCCGTCGGCATAGGCGCGGAAGTCCTCGACCGGGTTGTTGTTGGCAAGCTGGATAAGGCCCCAGAGCGTCCACAACAGGTCGCACATCGCCTTGTAGGTGACGACGCGGCCGCGCTCGGCCGGTTTTGCCTCGCCGCCGAAATAGGCGCGCATCATCTCTTCCTCCTGCGCGGTGTCGAACCGGCCTTCGACCGAGAGGTCGCCGAGGTCCCAGAGCGGGTCGTTCATCCCCGAATATTCCCAGTCGACGATCCACATCCGCTCGCCCGTATCGAGAAGATTCTCGCACAGTGGATCGCAATGGCAGGCGGCAATCGGCAGTCTATGCGCGGCAAGGGACGCACGCACGGTGTCGGATTCGCGCACCACGTCGTGGTAGCCCGGCGGCAAGGCGACTTCCTTGGTCGATAAGACCTTGAGATAGTCGTCGATCATCGCAAACAGCTCGAAGCGGAACGGAAATACCGCACCGGACGTGTGCAGCTTGCGGAAGGCTTCGCCGGCGCGGGCCGGGCTGCCGGCGCGCAGCTTGAACTTTTCCGGCGACATCGTCACGGCGCCGGCAACGAAGCGGCTCGCCAGCACGCCTGTCGCGGGGTCGACATGCAGCACTTCGGGGCTGACGCCCGCTTTGGCCGCCTCACGCGCCGCCACCGCTTCATTGGCGCGGTTGATATACTCCTCGGTGCCTTTGCCGGGGATACGCAGGCAGATATCGCCGGCCCGAAAGACGAGATTGGTCATCCCGCCCAGCCGCTCAAGCGGTCCGTCATAGCCCGCCAATGCCGGAATTGCCGCAAGTGTTGCGCGTGCCTCGTCCGTCCCCATGCCTGTTGCCCTTGGCCGTGTATTTCTTGCGACAACGGTTCCACAGTTTTCGCCGTTTGGCTATCATCCGATCGAGGGTGAGCAGCGAGCTGGCGGAGAAACAGCCATGGCGGGCAACAAGGATCATGGCGGGCTTGGCGCCGCCTATTCGGCGCAACGGCCCGAGGACGTCGCCGCGATCTATGACAGTTGGTCGGAAACCTACGATGCCGACATGTCGGCCGCCGGCTACCGCCATCCGACGATCTGCCTGGCCCTGCTGGCCCGCCATCTGCCGCGCGGCGCCGCACCGCTTCTCGACGCCGGCGCCGGCACCGGGCTGATCGGCGAGTGGCTGGCCATCACCGGCTATCCCCAGGTCGAAGCGCTCGATATTTCGCAAGGCATGCTGTCTAAAGCGGCGGCAAAGGGCGTCTATTCGGCGCTGCATTGCCTGGCGCTCGGCGGGCCACTGCCCTTTGCCGACAATGCCTATGCCGGCATCGTCTCGGCCGGCGTTTTCACCTCCGGCCATGTCGGCGCCGAGGGGCTGGACGAACTGATCCGCGTCTGCCGTCCCGGTGGCGTCATCGTGCTGACCATCAAGAACACGCTGTGGAACGCCGGCTTTGCCGATCGCATCGCTGCGCTCGAGGCTGAGGTCAGGGTCGTTCGTGCCGAGGAGACTGCGCCTTATGTTTCGATGCCGGGCGAGGCTGACACCGTGCCCAGCCGCGGCCTTGTACTCCGTGTGAGCTAATCCAGGTTTCGTCTACGCCTTGATCCTGCTCATCGAAGAATCGTACATCGGTTCGAGATGAATGTTGGCCGGCGTCCGTTCCATCGCGACCACCAGCTCATAGTCCCCTGAGCTGAGAAAATCGTCGCTGACGCCATCGGCGTTGCGGACATAGCCATAGCCGATGTTCTTAGCCAGCGTGTAGCCATAACCGCCGCTGGTGAGATAGCCGACCGGTTCGCCATTGCGCAAAATCGTCTCGCGCCCGACCAGCACGATATCGGGATCGTCGACCGTGAAGCCGGCAAAGCGTTTCTTCAGGTCGGCGCCGCTGATCTTTTCGAGCGCCCGCCGGCCGACGAAATCGGTGTTCTTCCTCAGCTTCACCGCCCAGCCGAGGCCGGCCTCCTGAGGCGTGTCGTTGGGGGTGATGTCGGAGCCCCAGGCGCGGTAGCCTTTCTCCAGCCGAAGTGATTCCAGCGCCCGGTAGCCGATCGGCCGGATGCCGTGCGGCTTGCCTGCCGCCATCAGCGTGTCGAAAATCTCGCCGGTGGCGGCGATCGGCACATGCAATTCCCAACCAAGCTCGCCGACATAGGTGACGCGCAGCGCCCGAACCGTATGGCCGGCAGTCGTGATCTCGCGGATATGGCCGAACGGGAAGGCGGCGTTCGAGACATCGGCATCGGTCACGGCAGCCAGAACGTCGCGGGCCCGCGGTCCCATCAGTGAGAGCGTGCCGAAATCCTCGGTGACATCTTTCAGCGTCACGTCGAGGCCCTTGCCGACATGGTCGGCGATCCAGGAGAGATCATGCGTGCGGAAGCCGGTGCCGGTCACGATGTAGAATTTGTCTTCGGCGAGCCTGGCCACCGTCAAATCGGCCTCGATGCCGCCGCGCGTGTTGAGAAGCTGCGTGTAGGTCAGCCGTCCCACCGGCTTGGCGACATCGTTGGCGCAGATCCAGTCCAGCGCCTTAGCCGCATCCGAACCCGTCATTTCGTATTTGGCGAAGGACGACTGGTCGAAGATGCCGACTTTCTCGCGCACATGGCGATGCTCCTCGCCGACCGGGCCAAACCAGTTCTGCCGGCCCATGGAATAAATGTCTTCGGATGTGGCGCCCTGCGGCGCGAACCAGTTCGGCCGTTCCCAGCCGAGCTTGGAGCCGAACACCGCGCGGTGCGCTTTCAGCCGCTCGTAGAGCGGCGAGACGATGCGCGGCCGGCCCGACAAATACTCCTCATGCGGAAAGCCGATCGTGTAATGCTTGCCATAGGCTTCCAGCGTGCGATCGCTGACCCATTGCCGGTCGCGGTGCAAATTGGAAAAGCGCCTGATGTCGACCACCCAAAGGTCGAGCGGCGCTTCACCATCGACAACCCATTGCGCCAGCACCCAGCCGGCGCCGCCGCCGGAAGCGATGCCGAAGGCGTTGAAGCCGGCGCCGACGAACATGTTGGCGCATTCGGACGCGACACCGAGGATGAAATTGCCGTCCGGCGTAAAACTCTCCGGCCCGTTGATCATCTGCTTGACGCCGACCGTCTCCAGCGCCGGCACGCGCGCGATCGCCTGGCTCATATGCTGTTCGAAATGATCGTAGTCGTCGTCGAACAGGCGGAACTCCCAGTCATCGGGGACATCGCCGCCGGGCAGGCCGGTCGCCCAGGCCTGCGGGTTCGGCTCATAGCCGCCCATCACCAGCCCGCCGACCTCTTCCTTGAAATAGGTGCGGCGGTCGGGATCGCGGATTGTCGGCGCGTCGGTCGCCAGCCCGTCGATCTTCTCGGTGATGATGTACTGGTGCTTGACCGGTTGCAGCGGCACGCAAATGCCGGCCATCGCGCCGACCTGGCGTGACCATTGCCCGGCGCAGTTCACCACCTTGTCGCAAGCAATGTCGCCCTTGTTGGTCTTCACCGCGGTGATGTGCCCGTCCGTCATGTCAAAGCCGGTAACGCGGACGTCCTCGAACAGCTTGGCGCCATGCATGCGCGCGCCCTTGGCCAGCGACTGCGTGATGTCGGAGGGGCTGGCCTGCCCATCGGTCGGCAGCCAGGAGGCGCCGACGAGGTCGCCGGTCTCCAGCAGCGGCCACATCTTTTTGACCTCCCCCGGCGACAGCAACTGCATGTCCATGCCGAAGCTCCTGGCCGTCGTCGCCAGCCGTTTATATTCGGTCCAGCGGTCGGCATTGGTCGCAAGCCTGAGGCACCCGGTCATCTTCCAGCCGGTAGCGAGCCCGGTTTCGGCTTCCAGCCCCTTGTAGAGCTCGACCGAATATTTGAGCACGCGGGTGATCGAGGCGGACGAGCGCAGCTGGCCGACCAGCCCGGCCGCGTGCCAGGTCGAACCCGAGGTCAGCTTCCCCTGTTCCAGCAGCACGACATCGGCCTTGTGGTCGCGTGCCAGGTGATAGGCCGTCGAACAGCCGATAATGCCGCCGCCGATGACGACGATGCCGGCATGTGTAGGCAATGTCATGACTGTGTCCCGTACTTCGTGCGGTAATTGTCCAGCGCCCCGTCGAGCCGCGTCAGGTTCTCCGCGGTGTAGGCGACGTAGTCGATGCCGGGCGCGTCGAGGTAAAGTTCGGAAACCATGCTCCACATCGCCTCGCGCAGCAGCGAGGCGCATTGCATGGCCGCGTGCGAGCGGCGGATCGCCTCATCCGGCTCGCGCATGAAATACGCCGTGAGGAAAGTGAAGGACTCCGCGTCGCTCATCTCGGCGTTGGAGGCAACGCCGGCAAGATCGAACATCGCGGTGTTGAAACCGGCATATTCGAAATCGATGAGCCACAACCTGTAGCCATCGTCGAGAATATTTGCCGGCAAAAGATCATTATGGCCGAACACGATCGGCAGCAGCTTCTGCGCCCGCTCCAACTCGTCGGCCAGAGCCAGCAGCCTGGGCAGTTCGTCGCGCTTGCGGCTGCCGCCTTCGCTCAGCGTTCGCGCATAGTCGCGGATGACATGGAAGACCCAGAACATGAAGCCGGCGCCGGAGATGTGATTGGGCATCTCGCGATGGAACCCGCGCATAAGGGCCGCGACGCGGCCGATATTGGCGCGCACGTCCTCGGCAACATAGGTTTTCGCGCCGAGAAATTCCGTGACCATGATGCCGGGTTCGGAATGGTGGACCGCCGGCGCGAAGCCTGCGGCGTGCGCCGCGCGGGCCGTCATCACCTCGCGGTCGCGAAAGACGTGGTGAAATGGATAGTCCTGGCCGAAGCGCACGACATGCCGCCCGGCCGCGTCCTTGACCAGATAGTTGGCGTTGCTGAGGCCGCCCGGCAGCGGCGCAATGTCGATGCTGCCATTCCAGCAAGGCAAGGCCCGGATGCGGTCTTCAGCAGTCACGGGGCCATCCCTGACTTTTGCGGAGCTTTCCTGGGCGCCATGCGCCGCGCAACGAGCGTTGGGAAACGCAAAAAATCTCGTCGGTGCGGGACGCAGGAACTCCTATCCCGCGCCGCACCGACGAGCCCCTCTGGCCAGGTTTTGATACCCGGTCTCCGCCCCCGCGGATTTGAGAAACTTTTGTGCCAGTTCAAACCCAGACGGTCTGGCCAGACGGTCCGGTCCGTGAATTGCGGCTCTGCCATCACCCTCCCGTGGCAGTTCCGAAGCTGTCACGCCGTCAATGTCACGCCAGTGCTACCTAACTGTCAATGAAATGTTGTGACTTTTTTTGGGTGTTTTGCCCGAAACCACGAGCAATTCCTTTAAAAACGGCGGCATTGCCTTAAAACCGGGCAGGCCGCAAATTCAGGAAGCCAGATGATCCATTCGAAACGGCATGGCGAAATCCTCCGCCTCCTCAAGGAAGAGGGCACCGTCACCATTGCCAGCCTCGCCGACCGGCTGGGGGTTTCGCTTGAAACGGTGCGCCGGGATGTCAAGCCACTGACCGGCAATGGCTCGGTGCTCAAGATGCATGGCGCCATCGGCCTGCCGTCGATGGCCGGCGAAGCGCCCTTCGAGCGGCGCATGCGCGACAATGCCGAGGCCAAGCGGCTGATCGCCCGCATGGTCGCTGCCACCATTCGCGACGGTGAATCGGTCATGCTGGACACCGGCACCACGACCTCGTTCCTGGCCCGCGAACTGCTCGGCCACCGGCGGCTGACGGTCGTCACCAACTCGTCCGATATCGCCCGCACGCTGGCCACCGTCAACGGCAACAAGGTCTATATGGCCGGGGGCGAATTGCGCAGCGATTCCGGGGCCGCCTTCGGCGCCTCGGCGATCGATTTCGTCAGCCGCTTCTCGGTCAGCCATGCGGTGATTTCGATCGGCGCCGTCGATGCCGCCGCAGGCCTTGCCGACTACGATCTGGAAGAGGCGGAGTTCGCCCGCATGGTGCTGTCGCGCGGCCAGCGCTCGCTGGTCATCACCGACCACACCAAGTTCGGTCGCCAGGGTCTGGTCCAGGTCTGCGGCTTCGACGGTTTTTCCGAACTCGCCACCGACCAGGCGCCGCCGCGCGACATTGCCTCGGCACTTGCCGAGGCTGGAGCGCGCCTCAGCATCGCTGCGGCCTAGCCAAACACCAGCGACTGGCGCGCCGCGATCCCGGCCATGCCGCCACCCGATACCGCGAAGGCGATGTTGTGCATCATGCGTCCGCGTCGCCGGCCGCATAAGATGTCGTTCTGGTGAAAAATTGTTTTTCAATCATCCGGCTCTTCGCAATGTCCATGCAACTTGGCAGCCGCAAACAGCGCCTCGTCGAAATGCGGGCCGGGCGAATTGCCCGCATCAGCAATGAGGTCACCATGCTGCAAACGATGCCTTGTCTTTCCTCATGGCCTGGACGCTTGCGCGCTCCGACCTGGAAGCGGACCCGGCTTGGCCGGACATTCCGCAACTTTCCGCCGGCGACGGTGTATGACGGTGTATAAGGTGTCCAGGATCAAGAACCTCAAAACCTATGACTGGCGCTTCGCATGACTGATCCACTGTCGGCGATCCTGGGCTTCGGCCTGCTCGGCGTCGCCTGCCTCGCCTTCACAGAAAAGATCCTGCCGCTGCCGCCCTCGCATGTGCTGCTGCTGTTCCTCGGCATGACGGCAGCCTCCGATCTCCTGGCGCTGGCGATTCTGCTCCTGGTGACGACGCTGTCCGCCATCACAGGCTGCCTTGTCTGGTATAGTGTGGGCCGTAGGATTGGATTGGATCGTGCCGACAGGCTGGTCGAGCGTTTCGGCAAATATGTCTGCTTGCGCTATGCGACCTACAGCAAGCTTGGTCAGGCCTATCGCCGCCATCATGTCCGGGTCTCCTTGCTGGCGCAGTTCATCCCGACGGTTCGCAACTATCTGCCGATCGCGGCCGGCGCGCTCCGTCTGCCACTCTTGCCCTTCGCGGCGGCGACGCTGCTCGGCGCCACGCTATGGAACACCGGCTTCCTCGTCACCGGCTACCTTATGCGCGGCAGCGGCCGGGATTCCTATGCCATCGGCTTTCGCATCATCGTCATCGTTTTGGCGCTGGAGACGGCTTTTATGCTCGCGCTTCGCTACGGTCCTGCCTGCCGGCGGCGCCTCGGCTTCGGCTGACAGGAGGCGCCTCAAGCCCTACGGGTAAAAGGCCCGCCTTCGGCTTTCCTTCCCCGTCGCGCCGGTGTTTAGTCCGGCCATGGCTTTCACCATCCGTCAGCTGCAGTTCTTCATTGCCGTCGCCGAGCAAGGCACGGTGTCGGGCGCGGCACAAAACCTCTCCATCTCGCAATCCTCGGTCACCGAGGCGATCAAGGAGCTGGAGAGCGATCTCGGCGTCGAATTGTTCGAGCGCCACCCACGTGGCCTCAACATTACTCACAAAGGCCACCAGTTCCTGCGCCATGCGACCAAGATCCTGGCCGACGTCTCCGATGCGCGCCGCGCTTTCTCCGACGACCAGGTGGTGGCCGGCGGGCGCCTGCAGCTCGGCGTCACCTCGCTGGTCGCCGGCTATGTGCTTTCCGATCTTCTGGCGCGCTATCGCCGCGCCTATCCCGGCGTTGATGTCTCGGCTATCGAGGACAATGGCGACTATCTCGAGCATCTGCTGATCGGCGGCAAGCTCGACATTGCCGTCATGGTCACCTCCAATTTGCGCGACCGCACCGCGCTGCAGTCGGAAATCCTCGAGGTCTCGGCCTACCGGCTGTGGGTCCCGCTCGGCCACAAGCTGGCCAGCGCCGACATTATCGGCATAGGCGACATTGCCGGCGAGCCGCTGATCATGCTTACCGTCGACGAGATCGAGGAGAACACCGGCAAGCTTCTGGCGGCGATCGGCGCCAGGCCGCATGTCGCCTTTCGCACCCGCTCGGTCGAAGCCGTTCGCAGCCTCGTCGCCACAGGTGCGGGCGTGGCGTTGCTGCCCGACCTAGTCTACCGGCCGTGGTCGCTGGAAGGCGACCGCATCGAATCGCGCGACATTTCGGGTTCCCTGCCGGTCGTCCAGGTCGGCATGGTCTGGCGCCGCGGCTCCGGTCTGCCGCAGGCGTCGCGCGACTTCATCGGCCTTGCCCAGTCGCAGCGTATGGTACGCCAGCAGCGTTGATAGGTTGCGTGGTTATCTATCGGAAAAACCGATATCGCGTTTCTGATAAATGAATTTGCGAAACCGGAATTTTCCGAGCACTTTTCATGCCAGGGACGAAAGCCGCCATCAGAGCGGCAACGTGCCATCGGATGAACTGACGCTTTTCAGCCTGCGGCTGACCGCGGCGGCGACTCGCTTCGCAGTCAGGCGCCAAAATGGGAGATTGACGATGAATTCATTCCTGAAGACGTGCACCGCCTTGACGGTCGCGCTGACCTTTTCCGGTCAGGCTGTCGCCCAGGTCAAGGAACTTGGCAAGGGCGAAGGCGAGGTCAGCATCGTTGCCTGGCCGGGGTACATCGAGCGCGGCGAAACCGACAAGGGCTATGACTGGGTGACCTCCTTCGAGAAGGAGAGCGGCTGCAAGGTCAACGTCAAGACCGCGAACACCTCCGACGAGATGGTCTCGCTGATGAATGAGGGTGGGTTCGATCTAGTCACCGCTTCGGGTGACGCATCGCTGCGCCTCGTTGCCGGCAAGCGCGTGCAGCCGATCAACACCGATCTCATCCCGAGCTGGAAGGCGGTAGACGACCGTCTGAAGGATGCGCCCTGGTTCACCGTCGACAAGGTGCATTACGGCGTTCCCTATCAGTGGGGCCCGAACATCTTGATGTACAACACCGATGTCTTCAAGGAAGCGCCCAAGAGCTGGAACGTCGTCTTCGAGGAAATGAACCTGCCGGACGGCAAGTCCAACAAGGGCCGCGTCCAGGCCTATGACGGTCCGATCCACATCGCCGACGCCGCCAACTATTTGATGTTCCACAAGCCGGAACTCGGCATCAAGGACCCGTACGAACTGAACGAAGACCAGTACAAGGCAGCGCTCGAGCTGCTGCGTGTTCAGCGGACGCTGGTCGGCCGCTACTGGCATGACGCCGCCATCCAGGTCGACGATTTCCAGAACGAAGGCGTCGTCGCTTCCGGTTCGTGGCCTTACCAGGTCAACACGCTGGTTGCCGCCAAGAAGCCGGTCGCCTCGACCGTGCCGGAAGAAGGCGTCACCGGCTGGGCCGACACCACCATGATGGAGGCCGACGCCGCGCATCCCAACTGCGCCTATATGTGGCTTGAGCATTCGCTGTCGCCCAAGGTGCAAGGCGATGTCTCGGCCTGGTTCGGCTCGCTCCCCGTGGTGCCCGCTGCCTGCAAGGGCAACGAGCTGCTCGGCGAGGAAGGCTGCAAGACCAACGGCTACGAGAACTTCGACAAGATCAAGTTCTGGAAGACGCCGGTCTCGAAGTGCGCCACCCAGAACGACCAGTGCGTGCCCTACTACCGCTGGGTGTCCGACTATATCGGCGTCATCGGCGGGCGTTGAGCTCCCTTAACCCTCCCCCTTGTGGGGAGGGTCGAAGCGCAGCGTCGGGGTGGGGGGCAGCGCTGACGTCCGGTGCTAGTCACCCCCACCCGCGGCTTCGCAGCGACCTCCCCCATCGAGGGGGAGGTGAAGTGCCGTGCCCGCTGGCCTGATTGGTGGCGGCAAGAGCTATTTCGACGAACCACAAACCGGCAACAGACGGACAGCCCATGACATCGGCCGTTTCCTTCCAGAAAGTCTCTCGCCATTTCGGCAGCGTGCGCGCCGTCGATGCGGTCGATCTCGATATCGTGCCGGGCGAGTTCTTCGCCATGCTCGGCCCCTCCGGCTCCGGCAAGACGACCTGCCTGCGCCTTATCGCCGGCTTCGAGCAGCCGACATCGGGCTCGATCTCGATCTTCGGCGAACGCGCCGAGGGCGTGCCGCCCTACCGCCGCAACGTCAACACCGTGTTCCAGGACTACGCGCTGTTTCCGCATTTGAACGTGCTCGACAATGTCGCCTACGGGCTGATGGTCAAGGGCATCGCCAAGCAGCAACGACAGAAGGCGGCGGAAGAAGCGCTGTCGCTGGTGCGCCTGCCGGGCTATGGCGCCCGCCATCCCGGCCAGCTCTCCGGCGGCCAACGCCAGCGCGTTGCACTGGCCCGTGCGCTGGTCAACCAGCCCAAGGTGCTTTTGCTCGACGAGCCGCTCGGCGCACTCGACCTCAAGCTGCGTGAAAACATGCAGGAAGAGCTGAAGTCGCTGCAGAAGGCGCTCGGCATCACCTTCGTCTTCGTCACCCATGATCAGGGCGAAGCGCTGTCGATGGCCGACCGCGTTGCCGTCTTCAATGACGGCAAGATCATGCAGATCGGCACGCCGGAAGACATCTACCAGCGGCCCAGGACACGCTTCGTCGCCGATTTCGTCGGCTCCTCCAATGTGTTGCCGCCGGATTTCGTCCACCGCTATTCCGGTGAGCACCGCTGGGGCAGCCTGCGTCCCGAATCCATCCGCATCGGCAGCATTGCGAAAGGCGAAGAGGTTGCCGCGCGCCTGGTCGGAACCAACTATCTCGGCGCTACCACAAAACTGGCGTTGAACGCTGATGGCCTGAGGCTGCATGCCATCGTGCCGGCCGGCACGAAACTGCCGGCGGAAGGCGAAGCGGTGGTGCTGACGTTTAATCGCGAGCACCTGCATCTGATGGACGAGCCGGCATGATTGAGGTTGGCGCGAAGCACCCCCCTCTGTCCTGCCGGACATCTCCCCCTCAAGGGGGGAGATTGGCTGTTCCTTCCGCTTTCTCCATTGTTCAGCAGTTCAGAACTGGCAGGGCTGACAAGCTGCTGATCTCCCCCCTTGAGGGGGAGATGTCCGGCAGGACAGAGGGGGGTGTGACGGAACGAGGCCTTTCCGCCATTGATCCAATCACCGCGGTCGCCCCATGACCATCGCCGCGCTCAACTCAACCTCCGCCCCCGCCATCCTGCCCGGCAGCGGCGGCGTGCGCGGTGCGCTGTCCGACCTGTTCTGGCGCAAGCCGCAACTCCTGCTGTTCCTCATGTTGGCGCCGCCGGTGCTGTGGCTCGGCGTCGTCTATATCGGTTCGCTGTCCGCGCTCTTGGCACAGAGTTTCTTCTCGATCGACGAATTTTCCGGCCTCATCAACCATGAGTTCACGCTGAAGACCTATGGCGACCTGTTCCAGCCCGCCAATCTCGACATCATCCTGCGCACGGTGACGATGGCGGTTCTGGTCACGCTGGCCTCCGCCGTCATCGCCTTCCCGATCGCCTATTACGCGGCGCGCTATGCCCGCGGCCGGTGGAAGGCGCTGTTTTATCTCGGAATCATGCTGCCGCTGTGGTCGAGCTACCTCGTCAAGATCTACGCTTGGAAGTTGATCCTCGCCAAGGAAGGCATTCTGACCTGGCTGCTGGCCAAATTGCATCTGCTTTGGATGCTCGATGGCTTGCTGTCGCTGCCGGTCGTCGGCGGCAATTCCCTGTCGGTCTCCGCCACCGGAACCTTCATCGCCTTCGTCTATGTCTGGCTGCCCTTCATGATCCTGCCGGTGCAGGCGGCATTGGAGCGCGTGCCCGGCAATCTGGTCGAGGCGTCCTCCGATCTCGGCGCGTCGCCGGGCCAGACCTTCCGCAACGTGCTGTTCCCGCTGGCGCTGCCCGGCATCGTCGCCGGCTCGATCTTCACCTTCTCGCTGACGCTGGGCGACTACATCATCCCGCAGATCATCGGCACGTCGCGGCTGTTTATCGGCCAGGCCGTCTATTCGCAGCAGGGCACAGCCGGCAACATCCCGCTCGCCGCCGCCTTCACCGTCGTGCCCATCGTCATCATGGGTTTCTATCTCTGGGGCGCCAAGCGCATGGGGGCCTTCGATGCGCTCTGACGGTTCGCAATCCGCTCCGCTCGGCCTCAAGATCGCTGCCGCCTGCGGCCTGCTGTTCCTGCATCTGCCGATCTTGTTGATCTTCGTCTACGCCTTCACCACGGAAGAGAAGAGCTTCGTCTGGCCGCCGCCGGGGCTGACCACACAATGGTTCGCCGTCACCTGGAACCGGCCGGATGTCTGGCAGGCGCTGTCGCTTTCGGTCCGTGTCGCCGCCATCTCGACCGCGATTGCCTTGATGCTGGGCACGCTGTGCGCCGCCGCCGTGTCACGGACGAAATTCTTCGGCCGCGAGACGATCTCGCTGCTCGTCATCCTGCCGATCGCGCTGCCCGGCATCATCACCGGCATCGCGTTGCGCTCGGCCTTCTCGCTAGCCGACATCCCGTTCTCGTTCTGGACGATCGTGCTCGGCCACGCCACCTTCTGCGTTGTCGTCGTCTACAACAATGCGGTCGCCCGTTTCCGCCGCACTTCCGGCTCAATGATCGAGGCCTCGATGGATCTCGGCGCCGACGGCTTCCAGACCTTCCGGCACGTCGTGCTGCCCAACATCGCCACCGCTCTGCTTGCCGGGGGGATGCTCGCCTTCGCGCTCTCCTTCGACGAGGTCATCGTCACCACCTTCACCGCCGGCCAGCAGCAGACCGTGCCGATCTGGATGCTGGAAGAGCTGATCCGCCCACGCCAGCGTCCGGTCACCAATGTCGTCGCCATGGTCGTGGTGCTGGTGACGCTGCTGCCCATCCTTGCCGCCTATTACCTGACCCGCGACGGCGACCAGATCGCCGGTTCGGGCAAATGAAGAACAGCGAATAGGGAGTAGCGAATAGCGAATAGGGGAGATTGCACGACCAGCCCTATTCGCTACTCGCTATTCGCTACTCGCTCCTGACCGAGGAGAACCTGCATGGACACCCAGATGCTGATCGGCTCGAAATTCGAGAACGGCACCGAGACCGAGGAGCCGATTCTGAATCCAAAGACCGGGGCGACCATTCTCAACCTGCCTGAAGCAAACCAGGCGCAGATCGAGGCGGCTGTTACTGCCGCCGGGCGAGCATTCGTCTTGTGGTCACGCACACCGCCGGCGCAGCGCTCCGGCTATCTTCTCAAGATCGCCGACCGCATCGAGGCCAACGCGCGGGAGTTCGCGGCGCTCGAGGCGCTGAATTGCGGCAAGCCGATCAACGCCGTGCTCAATGACGAGATCCCGGCGATCGTCGACTGCTATCGTTTCTTTGCCGGCGCTGTGCGTTCGATGCCGGGCGTGGTCGCCGGCGAATACATTCCCGGCCACACCTCGATGGTGCGGCGCGATCCGATCGGCATTGTCGCTTCCATCGCGCCGTGGAACTATCCACTGATGATGATGGCCTGGAAGCTGGCGCCGGCCATTGCCGGCGGCAACACCGTCGTCTTCAAGCCGTCGGAGCAGACGCCGCTGACGGCGTTGAAGCTGGCCAGGATCCTGGCCGAGGTGCTGCCCGAGGGCGTCGTCAATGTCGTGCTCGGCCGCGGCGACAGCGTCGGCAACACGCTGATTAATCACGCCAAGGTCAACATGATTTCGATCACCGGCGACGTCGCCACAGGCAAGAAGGTGCTGCAGGCCGCCGCCAAGTCGGTCAAGCGCACGCATCTGGAACTCGGCGGCAAGGCGCCGGTCATCGTTTTCGACGACGCCGACCTCGGCGCCGTGGTCAACGGCCTGCGCGCTTTCGGCTACTACAATGCCGGGCAGGATTGTACAGCCGCCTGCCGCATCTATGCCGGCAAGAAGATCTACGACAAGCTCGTCGCCGATCTCTCATCTGCCGTCTCGACCATCAAATACAACCAGCCCGACGACACCGAAAACGAGATCGGGCCGCTGATCTCGCGCCGCCAGCGCGATCGCGTCTCGAGCTTCGTCGAGCGCGCTTCGGAACTGAAGCACATCGAGATCACCACCGGCGGCAAGCCAGGCGAAGGCTCCGGCTTCTATTACCAGCCGACGGTGGTTGCCGGCGCGCTGCAGGAAGACGAGATCGTGCGCCGCGAAGTGTTCGGTCCGGTCGTCTCCATCACCCGCTTCTCCGAAGTCGATGAAGCCGTGAACTGGGCCAATGACAGCGACTACGGCCTGGCATCCTCGGTGTGGACCAAGAACGTCTCGCGCGCCATGGCGACGGCCGCCCGTCTGCAATATGGCTGCACCTGGATCAACACCCATTTCATGCTGACCAACGAGATGCCGCATGGCGGGCTGAAGCAGTCCGGCTACGGCAAGGACATGTCTCTCTATGCGCTGGAGGATTATACCGCCGTTCGTCATGTGATGGTGGCGCATGGGTAGAGGCCGCCACTATCTCTAAAATATTCGCCACCGAGTTTTCTGTATATTAAGCGTGAGTTACCTTTGCGGTACGGCGGGAGTTCACGATTTACTGAATATTCAACCTGAACGAGCAGCCTCTTGCCGGGAAACCGCGCGGCGAGGGGTTTGCGCATGAACACGACCAAGATCAAGCTGGTACTCATTGGCGGCTTCTGTCTGCTGATCGCTGTGTTCGGCGGCAAGGACATGATCAAGAAGAGCGGCTGGCCCGAGGCGCCTGCTGAAATCCTCGCGGTCAATGTCGAATGCGACATGGAATCGACCGCCCACAAGATTGTCTACAAGACCGTCAGCACCGCCACGATCCCGTGCGAACTGGTGGATGCGTTCAAGACGGTTCATGCTGACAAAGAGTGGAAGGTGACCCAGAAATTCACCGGCACCTTGCGCGTCGGCACCGGCGCCGACGCCGTCGAGGCCACGATGGAGCTGAACAAGAACGGTGCCCGCGAACCGCAGGTCGGCGACAAGCTCACCGTCGTCCAGAACCCAGCCAACCCCACCCAGATCGAACGCACCGGCATGACCGGCACGCGTTTGACGATCGTCATTGGGGCTGGACTGCTCGGCGCGTTGCTTCTCTATCTTGCTTTCAAACCCCGCCGGCGGCCGTCGGCCTCCGCCGTGGCGGGCAACCCTGCCGGAGATGCCGGCGCGGACCAGCGCGCGCGCCAGGCCGACGCCTTGATAGCGGCGGCCCTGGCCAAGCAGGCCACATTGCCCAATCAGCCAGCACGTGTCGCGGCTGCCGGATTGGCCAGGGAAGGGCGGTTCTCGGGGCAGCGGACGAGTTTCGGCCGCCGCAACTGATGGCCGAAAACCGATGCACCCGCCACCGCTACTCCACGATGCGATAGATGTTCCAAAGGCTGGTGCCCGACACGACGTAGGGCTCCATCTCCTTGCCCCATTTGGCGTGGGCGTCGATCTTGCCGATCCTGGCGAAGAAACCCTCCAGCTGGGCAAGGCTTTCGACCTGATGATGCGATTCGACCGTCGCTTCCCGAGCTCCGATCGAACCGGTCATGATCTGGAACTCGAGATCGGCAATGCCGACCTGAGAGCCGATCTCGCGTTCCCATTTCTTCAACAGGTCGAGCACGGTCTGCTTGTGCCCGAACTTGGCGTCGATCTGCCATCTGGCGCTGAACATTTTTGTCTCCTCCAGTTTTGCGGCCCAAACCGCGGTTGATCTTTTCGCGGTGCAACTACTCGTCCCAAGCCTGCACGACCGTCTGTCGTGCAATCCGCCCATTCTTCAGCTCCAGCATCGCCGCGCAGAACACTTTCGTTCCGTCCGGATAGACGCAGGCCTGGGTGAAGGCGAGATTGTCGCCGTCGGCGATGGTGGTGTCGACCTTGTGGGTCATCGCCCGGCTGCAGATGTCGTCCCAGAAGGTGCTGATCGCCGCCCGGCCGCGGATCTCGCGCGGCTTGCTCGGCGGATTGTTGCGGTCGATCACCCGCACCAGCGCGTCGTCGGCATAGAAGCTCGCCAGCATCCTGCCGTCCCGTCCTTCGATCGCTTTCTTGATCGCCGCGCCGTCCACGCTTTGCGTCTTTGTCAGCATTTCTTCCTCCATGGCCCGTCGATCGGGCGGTTGATGATCAAGCACTGCCCGGCGCGCACCGCCCGGCATTTTCTTTCACTGCGACTTGGCTTTGACGGCTGCGAACACGCCGTCGGTCTGCTGTTTGAAGGTCGCGAAATCGACCTGGCTGCCGTTGAGCATCGTCGACCAGTGGCGAACGATGGCCGCCATCGCGATCGCCTCCTTGATCTCCTCGTCGGTCGCGCCATTGAGCCTGGCGGCCTCGGTATGGAAATAGATGCAGTACTGGCAGGGGATCTGCGAGGCGACGGCCAGCCCCAGCAGTTCCTTGGTCTTGCCGTCGAGCGCGGTCTTGGGGTTGAGCTGCACGCCCTTGATCTCGGCCCAGGCGCCGGCAACGGCGACATCGGGCAGCGTCTTGAACATGTCCGGCACCGAGCCGAGCGTCGCCTCGATGTCCTTGTAGGCCGCCGCCGCCGAGGCATCCTCGGCCCTGGCGGGAGCGATCGTGAACAGCGCGCCAACGCCTGCCGCTATCACCAACGATTTGATCGACCTGTTTGACTTCAGCATTGCATCCTCCATCCGCAGTGCCTTTCCCGGCGACATCCGCCTGGCCTGCATGGAGAGAATTGGTACGCCTCGACCCCACCTGGCCGCTTCGCCCGAAAGCGCCATGGTCCCTATGGCCCGTCCGGGCCAGCCTGCCTGGCGGAAAATGCCGCTGCCGCCGCCCGTGAGGGCAAATCGAGCTTCAGCAATATGTTGGCGACATGACGCTTGACCGTATGCTCGCTGAGCCTCAGCTCGGCGGCGATCGCGGCATTGCTCTTGCCGTCGGCGATCAGGATAACCACCTCGCTTTCGCGCGCCGTCAGTTGAGCCGGCTCGGCGGGTTTCGCCTTGGAGCGGCAGGCCGGCTCCAGGTGCTGTTCCGACGTCGCCTGGACCAGCGCCAGCGGCTCGTCCAGCTCATCCACCGTGACACGCCCGGCATCGATGAAATGCAGGCCGGACCCCGCCGCCAGATCGGCGGCCAGCCGCGACGCCAGAATATCGCCGCGCCCGGCATGGGCGGCGATCTGCATCGTCACCCGTGCCATCAGCCCCACCGGCGGCCCGCGCATTTCGACCTCGCCGACATGGGCGCCCTGGGCGCTTGCAATGCCCATATGTTGCGCCGCATCGCGCAGTGCCGCCGCGCAGCGTATGGCCCGCGCCGGCCCGTCGAAGCGCGAGATCATCAATTCGCCACGGATGCCAGCGACGCGTCCGCCATGACGGCCGACCAGCTGCCGCCAGCTCTCCTGGAAGCGCTCGCTACGTTCGCTCCACATGCGGTCGCCAACCCGCGCCGTGTCGTAGATGCGTGTCGCCAGAAGAGCGGCAAGCACGCGCTCCGCTTCGGCCACGGCACGCTCGCCGGTCAGGAATTCCTCGATCAGGTCGGCCACCCGGTCGACATCGCCGGTCCAGATCGGGTGGTCGCGCCCGGGGACCTCGACCAGTCGCGCATTGGCGATCTCTTTCGCCAGGAAGCGGCTGGCGTCCGGGTCGACCCGCGCGTCGTTGCGGCGATGAATGAGCAGTGTCGGTGCGCCGATCGCCGAAAGCACGCCGCGCACATCGATTCCGGCATTCATCCGGGCAAGGGCTGCCGCTGCCGTCGGACTGGCCGACAGCCGCTCGAAGCGGGCCCACCACTGGGTGAAATGCGCATCATCTACCCGGCCGGGAGCGAAGTTGGGCAGTGTGGCGCCCGTGCCCCATTCCGTGCCGGCCGTCGCGATGAAGGCCTCGAGGCGCTCCGGCGACATCACCCATTTGTGGAAATGCGCATAACCGCCATAGAGCGCCAGCGCTCGTGTCCGTTCCGGATAGGTGGCGGCAAACAACATAGCCATCGGCGCGCCTTCCGAAGCGCCGAGCAAGGCCGCGCGGCCGCTGCCGGTGGCATCCATCACCGCGCGCACATCGTCCATGCGGGTTTCGAGGCTGGGCAGGTGGCGTGGGTCGACGCGGTCGGACAGGCCGGTGCCGCGCTTGTCGAACAGGATCAGCCGCGAGAACGCCGAGAGCCGTTTCAAGAGCCTGGCGTAGCCCTCGTCTTCCCAATGCAGGTCGAGATTGGAAATGAAGCCGGGCACGAAAACCAGGTCGAACGATCCCTGGCCGACCACCTGATAGGCGATCCGCACGTCGCCGCTGAGGGCATATCGCGTCTCGATCGGCCTCACGTTGCTATCCCGCCCGGCCAGACGATTTCTGATCGCCGACCATAGCAGACGCCCGGCGGATGCGGCAGCCAAACTTTAGAAGACAGGAATATAGCCCGCGGCGAACCGTGTTCGCCCGCCATTTCTGGGGGAGGCTATTTCTGTGGAGCGGCGCTCTCTGCACCCGTGGGTTGGACGTAGCCGATGCTCACATCGGCCTGCTCCTCGGTCTTCGGCCGCTTGATCCTGGCCGAGGCCACGACGACGAGTTCGTCAAAACCTTCGCCGCCGCTGTCCAGCATCTCGAAGAACTGACGGCGCATCCTGGGCTCCCAGAACTTGTTGATGTGCTCGGCCACGCCCGCCACACCTTCCTCGCGGGGCCTTGAATGGAAGAAGGCGGCGATCTGGTTGGCCATGCGCACCAGCTTTTCCCCGGTGCTCGTGTTGTGTTCTTCGTCATGCGACATGCTGGGCAACTCCCAAGACCACCCGTTCCGGGTGGGTGAAAACATCGAAATCGTCGCCGCGCACCAGCGCCACCAGCGTCATGCCGGCCTCATCGGCGGTGCGGATGGCAAGGGCTGTCGGCGCCGACACGGCGATGATGAAGGCGGAGCCGATCGCCGCCGTTTTCTGCACCATCTCCACCGAGACGCGTGATGTCACCACCACCGCGCCCGATGCACCGTCAATGCCGGCCTTGGCCAGCGCGCCGGCCAGCTTGTCCAGCGCATTGTGGCGTCCGACATCCTCGCGCGCCATGACGATGCCCTTGCCGGGAATGTAGAAGCCCGCGGCATGCACCGCGCCGGTTTCCGAATGCAGCGGCTGCACCTTCGACAACAGCCTCACCGAGCGAACGATGTCGTCGGCTTCAAGCGTAAGCTTGGACGCACCAACCTTGTCGACCGAGCGCATCGCTTCCTCGATGGATTCGATGCCGCACAGCCCGCAGCCAACCGGTCCGGCCAAGCGCCGCCGCCGCGCTTCGAAGCGCGTATTGGCCTGGTCCTTCAACCGGATCTGGATATCGATCCCGGCGCCATGGTCCTCGACCTCGATCGCCTCTATCTCGTCAGGCAACGCGATGATGCCTTCGGTCAGCGAGAAGCCGAGCGCGAAATCCTCGAAATCGGCCGGGCTCGCCATCATCACCGCATGGGTGGTGCCGGCAAAGGAGAACGCCACCGGCGTCTCCTCCGGCACCATGCGGTTGGCCGATGTCGTGCCGCTGGCGCGGTGGGCAAGGCGAGAGATTTGGGTGGTGGCTTGGCGTTTGCGGGTCACGAGGCGCGCCCCTCTGCCCTGTTCGTCCTTAGCAGTAGCTGTGGAGGCTCGCGCCTTTCCTCTCCCCCGTCGACCGGGGGAGAGGTGTCAAGCGAAGCTTGACGGAGTGGGGGTCGACTGCTCGCCAGATAGGCCGGTTTGCCTGCTCTTTGGGTTGTGCGCGACTTTCGACGGCTGCGTGTTGCGGGGCCGGCTTCCCCCACTCCGTCGCCGCTTCGCGGCGCCACCTCTCCCCCCTCCGGAGGGAGAAGAAAGGCGCCAGGCGGCATAAGCTCGCGTCCTTCCTGACGGAGTAGGGGTCGACCAACCGTCAAGATTGAAGCTCTTATTGTCGAACGCCGTGGCAAGACTACTCCGCCGCTTCCAGCTTTGCGATGCGGCGGCTCTGCTCGGCCTGCTCGTTATAATCGCGCTGCCAGTCCGAAGGCCCGTTGGAGGCGCCGACCTGCACCGCGGTCACCTTGTACTCCGGGCAGTTGGTCGCCCAGTCCGAGAAGTCGGTGGTGATGACGTTGGCCTGCGTGTCGGGATGGTGGAACGTTGTGTAGACCACACCTGGCGACACCCGGTCGGTGATCAGCGCACGCAGCGTCGTCTCACCCGAACGGCTGGTCAGCCGCACCCAGTCGCCATCGCGCAGGCCGCGGTTCTCGGCATCGTGCGGATGGATCTCCAGCCGGTCCTCCGAGTGCCACATGACGTTTTCGGTGCGCCTTGTCTGTGCACCGACATTGTACTGGCTGAGGATGCGACCGGTGGTCAGCAGCAACGGGAAACGCGGCCCGGTCCGCTCGTCGGTCGCCACATATTCTGTGCGGATGAACTTGCCCTTGCCGCGCACGAAGCCGTCGATATGCATGATCGGCGTGCCGAGCGGCGCCTTCTCGTTGCAGGGCCATTGCACCGATCCGACACGGTCGAGCAGATCGAAAGAGACGCCGGCGAAGCTTGGCGTCGTTTTGGCGATCTCGTCCATGATTTCGGAGGGATGCTGGTAGTTCCAATCCAGCCCGATCGCGCGGGCAAGCTCCTGTGTCGCTTCCCAGTCGGCATAGCGCGCCTTCGGCTCCAGCACCTTGCGCACCATGTTGATGCGGCGCTCGGCATTGGTGAAGGTGCCGTCCTTTTCCAGGAAGGTCGAGCCCGGCAGGAAGACATGCGCGTAGTTAGCTGTCTCGTTGAGGAACAGGTCGTGCACGACGACGCATTCCATCGCCGCCAGGCCGGCCGCGACATGCTTGGTATCAGGGTCGGATTGCAGGATGTCCTCGCCCTGGATGTAGATGCCCTTGAAGGATCCGTCGACGGCGGCATCCAGCATGTTGGGGATGCGCAGGCCCGGTTCGTCGTCGAGCTTCACCCCCCACAACGTCTCATAGATGTCGCGCACCGCCTCGCCGGAGATGTGGCGGTAGCCCGGCAGTTCATGCGGGAACGAGCCCATGTCGCAGGAACCCTGCACGTTGTTCTGGCCGCGCAGCGGATTCACCCCGACGCCCGGGCGGCCGATATTGCCGGTCGCCATGGCAAGGTTGGCGATAGCCATAACCGTGGTCGAACCCTGGCTGTGTTCGGTCACGCCGAGGCCGTAATAAATCGCGCCATTGCCGCCCTTGGCATAGAGCCGTGCAGCACCTCGGATCAGTTCGGGATCGACGCCGGACAGCTTGCCCACGATTTCGGGGCTGTTTTCCGGCAAGGCGACGAAAGAAGCCCAATCCTGGAACTCCGCCCAGTCGCAGCGATCGCGGATGAAGGCTTCGTCGAAAAGCCCTTCGGTAACGATGACATGCGCCAGCGCCGTCAGCACCGCCACGTTGGTGCCGGGCTTCAGCGGCAGGTGATAGTCGGCCTCGATATGCGCCGACTTGACCATTTCGGTGCGGCGCGGATCGAGCACGATCAGCTTGGCGCCCTGGCGCAGCCGCTTTTTCAGCCGCGAGGCGAACACCGGGTGCGCGGAAGCCGGATTGGCGCCGATGATGACGGCGACATCGGTGAAATCGACGGAATCGAAATCCTGCGTGCCGGCCGAGGTGCCATAGGTCTGGCCGAGGCCGTAGCCGGTCGGCGAGTGGCAGACGCGCGCGCAAGTGTCGACATTGTTGTTGCGGAAGCCTTGGCGCACCAGCTTCTGGACGAGATAGGTCTCTTCATTCGTGCAGCGCGAGGACGTGATACCGCCGATCGAGGTGCGGCCGTATTGATACTGGATACGGCGGAATTCCTTGGCCGTATGGGCGATGGCCTCTTCCCAACTCACCTCGCGCCAGGGATCGCTGACCTTTTCCCGGATCATAGGCGACAGGATGCGGTCCTTGTGGGTGGCATAGCCATAGGCGAAACGGCCCTTCACGCAGGAGTGGCCGTGGTTCGCCTTGCCGTCCTTGTAGGGCATCATGCGAATGACTTCGTCGTCCTTCACTTCGGCCTTGAACGAGCAGCCGACGCCGCAATAGGCGCAGGTGGTGACAGCGGAACGCTCGGGCATGCCTTTCTCAAGCACGGTCTTTTCACGCAGCGCATCGGTCGGACAGGCCTGCACGCAGGCGCCGCAGGACACGCATTCGGAGGCGATGAAATCCTCGTGCATGCCGGCGACCATGCGCGATTCGAAACCGCGGCCCTCGATCGTCAGCGCGAAGGTGCCCTGCACCTCCTCGCAGGCCCGCACGCAGCGCGAGCAGACGATACATTGCGCCGGATCATAGGTGAAATAGGGGTTGGACTCGTCGCGGGCGATGTAGTCGACCGCCAGCGAGCCATGGCCGGGCGCGACGCCGTTTTCCTGCTTGACGTGGTTGCGGCCCTCAATGCCGAAGCGGTTCTCGGTCAGGCCGACCGATTTCGCCACAACGTCGAACTCGCTGGCGCCGGTGCCGGCCTTCTCGTTCCAGCCGGTCGGGTGGTCGGAGACGTAAAGCTCCATGACACCGCGGCGGATGGCGTCGAGCCGCTCGGATTGCGTGCGCACCACCATGCCTTCGCCGACGGGCGTCGTGCAGGATGCCGGCGTGCCGCCGCGCCCGTCGATCTCGACCAGGCAGACGCGGCAGGAGCCGAACGAGTCCAGCATGTCGGTAGCGCAGAGTTTTGGGATCTCGACCCCGCCTTCCATCGCCGCGCGCATGATCGACGTACCCTCCGGCACGCTGATGCTGCGGCCGTCGACGATCAGCGTAACCTGCTTTTGCGCCTTCGATTCCGGGGTTCCGTAATCGAGTTCTTCGATGAGTGTCGGGAAGTCGGCCTTGATATTCATCTGCCAGCTCCTATTCAGCAGCCACGCGCGCCGGCGCGGGCTTGAAATCTTCGGGGAAATGGGTGATCGAGCTCATCACCGGATAGGGCGTGAAGCCGCCCAGCGCGCAGAGCGATCCGAACTTCATCGTGTTGCAGAGATCGGTGACCAGTGCCAGGTTCTTCTCCGGCTCGATGCCGGCGGCAAGCCGGTCGATGGTCTCCACCCCGCGTATCGAGCCGATGCGGCAGGGCGTGCACTTGCCGCAGCTTTCGATGGCGCAGAACTCCATGGCAAAGCGCGCCTGCTTCAGCATGTCGGCCGTGTCGTCGAACACGGTGATGCCGGCATGGCCGATCAGTCCGTCGCGCTTCGCGAACTCTTCGTAGTCGAACGGCGTGTCGAACAGGCCGCGCGGGAAATAGGCGCCGAGCGGGCCGCCGACCTGCACCGCCTTCACCGGGCGACCAGTGGCCGTACCGCCGCCGATATCGTCGACGATCTCGCCCAGCGTCATGCCGAACGCCGCCTCGAACAGGCCGCCGAACTTGACGTTGCCGGCGATCTGTATCGGGATCGTGCCGCGCGAGCGGCCCATGCCGAAATCCTTGTAGAAGGCAGCACCCTTGTCCATGATGATGGGCACGGAGGCCAGGCTGATGACGTTGTTGATCACCGTCGGCTTGCCGAACAGACCCTGGATTGCCGGCAGCGGTGGCTTGGCTCGCACCACGCCGCGCTTGCCTTCAAGGCTGTTCAGCAGCGAAGTTTCCTCGCCGCAGACATAGGCGCCGGCGCCGACGCGGATTTCCATGTCGAAGGCGTTGGGCGAACCCAGCACGCTGACGCCGAGCACGCCTGCCTTGCGGGCGACCTCGACAGCCTTGTTCATGACAGCCACCGCATGCGGATATTCCGAGCGGATATAGACGAACCCCTTGGTCGCGCCGGTGGCGATGCCGGCAATCGTCATGCCTTCGATGAGCACGAAGGGGTCGCCCTCCATAATCACGCGGTCGGCAAAGGTGGCGCTGTCGCCCTCGTCGGCATTGCAGACGATGTATTTGCGGTCAGATGTCGTATCGAGCACCGTCTTCCACTTGATGCCGGTCGGGAAGCCGGCGCCGCCTCGGCCGCGCAAGCCCGATTCCGTGACCTGTTTGACGATGTCGAGCGGCGCCATGGCCACCGCGTTCTGCAGGCCCTTGAGCCCGCCCAGTGACTTGTAGGCATCGAGCGATAGCGGGTCGTTGATGCCGCAACGCGCAAAGGTCAGGCGCGTCTGCTTGGCCAGGAACGGGATTTTGTCGGGCGCGCCCAGCCAGCGCTTGTGATGCCCGCCGGTGAGAAAGCCGCTGTCGAACAGGCTCTTGACGTCCGATGGCTTGACCGGCCCGTAAGCGACGCGGCCCTTTTCGGTCGCGACCTCGACCATCGGTTCGAGGAAATAGGCGCCGCGCGAGCCGTTGCGGACGATCTTGGCCTCGACACCCCGTTCGGCCAGTTCCGCACGAACAGCCTTGGCGACTTTTTCGGCGCCGAGCGCCAGCGCGCCGGAGTCACCTGGAATGTAGATGCGCGGGATCATGAGCGTACCTCCGCGACGATCTCTTCGATCTTCTCGTCATCGAGCCGCCCGATCACCTCACCATCCAGCATCGCCGACGGTGAACAGGCGCACAGCCCGAGGCAATAGACAGGCTCAAGCGTAACCGATCCGTCGCGGGTGGTCTCATGGAAATCGATGCCGAGCAACTGCTTGACCTTTGCGGCGATCGCATCCGAACCCATCGACTGGCAGGCTTCCGCCTGGCAAAGCTTGAGCACATGCCGGCCAGCCGGCCGGGCACGGAAATCATGATAGAAGGTCACGACGCCATGCACTTCGGCCCTCGACAGGTTCAGCCCATCGGCGATGACGGGCACGGCGTCCTGCGGCACGTGGCCAAATTCTTCCTGGATCTCGTGCAGGATCGGCAGCAGGGGGCCTTCGAGGCCCTTCAACTCCTGGATGATCGCCGCCGTGCGCGACTGTATCTCGGTACTTGCAGGCTGCATCGTCACGCAGCGCCCTCCCTATCGTAGCGATCGATGCATATAATCGTCCAAAAGCATGAAGCAGTTTTGGAACAACGACATGCCTACGCCGCTTAATCGCTAAGTGCTTAAGAAATCAGAGAAAACCTCTGAAATCAATAAAGCGGTTTCGTTGCACGATAGAAAATTTCTATCGCGCTGATTGACCAGTTATGACTAGCTCAGCGATTGGCGCGGAAATCGTCTGCCAGCGCCATCGCCTCGTCCAGCAGCGCCTGCACCAGCGGCGTGTGCGGTTCGCGCGGCGCGGCGACCAGCCCGACAGTGTGGCTGGCATCCGGTTCGACGATCGGAATGGCCCGGATCGGTTCGGAAAAACCGAATGTTTCCGCCAGGTTGAGCGGCATGATCGACGACCATTTGCCTGTCCGTATGTGGGAGAACAGCACGATCATCGAGTTGGATTCCAGTGTCGGCCGCACCTGCACGCCGGCCTCGGCCAGATGCTGGTCGATGATGCGGCGGTTCTGCATGTCCGGCGTCAACAAGCAGAGCGGCAGCTGGCTGATTTCGGCCCATGTCACTTTGTCGCGATCCGAATAGGGATTTCCGACCGCCGTGATCAGCTGGTAGCGCTCGTCATAGAGCGGCACGCTCGTCACCCGTCCGAGAGGCTCGTTGTCGAGATAGGTGATGCCGGCATCGACGTCGAAATTGCCGAGCAGCGACAACACCTCGATCGAGGTGCGCGACAGGATAGAGAAGGTGACGCCCGGGTGCTTCTCGCGAAATGGCGTCGTCAGCCGCGCCACCATGGCGAGGGCGGTTGGGATGGCGGCAATACGGATACGCCCGGACAGGCCATGTCGCGCCGCCCGCATCTCTTCGCGCATGGTCCTGGAGTCGCCGACGATGCGACGCGCCCACACCAGCACCTGCTTGCCTTCCGGCGTCAGCCCCTGAAAGCGCGAACCGCGATTGACCAGCATGACGCCGAGCTGGCCCTCCAGCTGCTTGATCCCGGCCGACAAGGTCGGCTGCGTGACGCCGCACGCTTCCGCCGCCCGGCCGAAATGCTCCTCCTTGGCCAGCGCGATGAAGAATTCGAGCTTGTCGATCATACCATCCGTCCATTCGTTGCGCGCAAGGTCGGAGAAATTGCCTTTCGCCGCAAGCTCTACCCGCAATTGGCCATGCATCCACATCTTTGGGCCGGCTGGCTGTTTCCCCCGGCCGAACACGGCGCTATGTGGTTGGATGGAATACGAGGAGATCGGACATGCTGGGCTGGTTCCGCAAGCTTTTGCCGCGCGAAGATCGCTTCTTCGACCTCTTTGAACGGCATTCCCGCACCGTGGTCGGCGGCGCCGAGGCGCTGGAGCAGCTCCTGCAGGGCAAGGACATCGATCGTTGGTGCCAGAAGATCATCGATCTCGAGGACGAGGCCGATCATATCAC
The DNA here is from genome assembly GCF_040320205.1 of Mesorhizobium sp. M0761. Classification (NCBI taxonomy): domain Bacteria; kingdom Pseudomonadati; phylum Pseudomonadota; class Alphaproteobacteria; order Hyphomicrobiales; family Phyllobacteriaceae; genus Mesorhizobium; species Mesorhizobium sp. M0761. The sequence goes on along the minus strand of NZ_JAMYPF010000005.1, from coordinate 176,780 downwards.
GGCCGAAGTGCTGCTGGCGGTGCGGCGTTCCTTCATCACGCCCTTCGATCGCGGCGACATCAAGGACCTGATCCAGTCGATGGATGACGCCATCGACATGATGCACAAGACCGTCAAGACGGTGAAGCTGTTCGAAAAGAAGGAATTCGACCCGCTGATGCAGGAGATGGGTGGCGTCATCGTTGCCGCCTCCAGGCTGGTTGCCGAAGCGATCCCGCTGCTCAGCAAGGTCGGCACGCACACGGTACGCCTCAACGCCATCGCCGAAGAGGTGATGCGCGTCGAAAGCCGCGCCGACGATCTGCATGAGCAGGGATTGAAGGACCTGTTCAAGCGGCATGGCCGCAGCGATCCGATGGCCTACCTGATCGGCTCGGAGATCTACGGCCAGCTGGAGAAGGTGGTCGACCGCTTTGAGGACGTCGCCAACGAGATCAGCGGCATCGTCATCGAGAACGTTTAGGCAATGGAAGCCACCATCGCCTTTCCCGTGCTGATCGGCCTTGTCGCCGTCGCGCTGTTTTTCGATTTTCTCAACGGCCTGCACGATGCGGCGAACTCCATCGCCACCATCGTCTCCACCCGCGTGCTGAGACCGCAATATGCGGTCCTGTGGGCGGCTTTCTTCAATTTCATCGCCTTCATGTTCTTCGGCCTTCACGTGGCTGAAACCGTGGGAAAAGGTATCGTCGACGTCAGCATCGTCACGCCGGCGGTGATCTTCTCGGCGCTCGTCGGCGCCATCGTCTGGAACATCGTCACCTGGATTGCCGGCATCCCGTCCAGCAGTTCGCATGCCCTGATCGGCGGGCTCGTCGGCGCCGGCGTTGCAAAGGCTGGGCCCGGCGCCATCGTCTGGACCGGGCTTGGCAAGACGGTCGCCGCAATCGTCGTGTCGCCGGCGACAGGGTTTGTTCTGGCGCTGGTCCTGATCCTGGCCGTTTCCTGGCTGTTCGTGCGCCAGACACCGTTCGCCGTCGACAGCACCTTCCGCGTCATGCAGTTCTTTTCGGCCTCGCTTTATTCGCTAGGGCACGGCGGCAACGACGCCCAGAAAACCATGGGCATCATCGCCGTGCTGCTCTATTCGCAAGGTATGCTCGGCGGGACGTTCTACGTGCCGCTGTGGGTCGTCCTCACCTGTCAGACAGCACTGGCGCTCGGCACTTTGTTCGGCGGCTGGCGCATCGTCCACACAATGGGCTCGAAGATCACCCGGTTGAACCCGATGCAGGGCTTCTGCGCCGAGACCGGCGGCGCCATCACCCTGTTTGCCGCCACCTGGCTTGGCGTCCCCGTGTCGACCACCCATACGATCACCGGGGCCATCATCGGTGTCGGCGCCGCCCGCCGCGTCTCGGCCGTGCGCTGGGGCATTGCCGGCAACATCGTCATCGCCTGGATCGTCACCTTGCCGGCCACGGCTGCAATTTCGGCGCTCACCTACCTTGCGGTTGGCCTGGCAAGGTGAGGCGGACACCGTGGTGCTTGGAGTCGCTGCCAATCTGCACTATCTGAGCCGCAGCCAAACGCCTTAGGGAATAATGCATGTCCGTCACCAAGGAAATCGTCACCGAGCGTCTAAAGACGGTCAACGGGCCGGACTTCACCGGCAACATCGTCGACCTCGGCATGGTTTCGGAGATTTTCATCGCCGATTCGAAAGTGTTTTTCTCGATCACCGTTCCCGCCGCCCGCGCACAGGAGATGGAGCCGCTGCGCGCTGCAGCCGAGCGTGTCGTCAAGGCGATCCCTGGTGTCGCCGGCGCCGTCGTCGCGCTGACGGCGGAGAAGAAGGGCGGCGGCATGGAGGCTCCGGTTGCGTCGCGCCCCGCGCCCAGGCCGGCACCGACCGCGCCCGCCGCGCCCCGCCCAGCTCCACACTCCCCAGCCCCGCACGCCCCGGCCTCGCAAAGCTCGGGCAAGCGCGGCGTGCCCGGCATCGAGGCGATCATCGCGGTGGCGTCCGGCAAGGGCGGCGTCGGCAAGTCGACCACCGCTGTCAACATCGCGCTTGGCCTCGCCGCCAACGGTTTGCGTGTCGGCGTGCTCGATGCCGATATTTATGGCCCGTCCATGCCCAGGCTGCTCAACATCCATGGCCGGCCGCAGACCGTCGACGGCAAGATCCTGAAACCGATGGAGAATTATGGCCTTAAGGTGATGTCGATGGGCTTCCTCGTCGACGAGGAGACGCCGATGATCTGGCGCGGTCCGATGGTGATGTCGGCGCTGACGCAGATGCTGCGCGAGGTCGAATGGGGCCGCCTCGACGTGCTCGTCGTCGACATGCCGCCCGGCACCGGCGACGCCCAGCTGACCATGGCCCAGCAGGTGCCGCTGGCCGGCGCCGTCATCGTCTCGACGCCGCAGGACCTGGCGCTGATCGACGCCCGCAAAGGATTGAATATGTTCAAGAAGGTCGACGTGCCGCTGCTCGGCATCGTGGAGAACATGAGCTATTTCATAGCCCCCGATACCGGCAAGCGCTACGACATCTTTGGCCATGGCGGGGCGCGGCGCGAGGCCGAGCGACTCGGCGTGACCTTCCTCGGCGAAGTGCCGCTGGAAATGGGCATTCGCGAAAGTTCTGATGAAGGTGCTCCGGTGGTGGCGTCGAAGCCAGACAGCGCCGAGGCGAAGATCTATCGCGGCATTGCTTCGAAGGTCTGGGACCGGGTCAACGAAGAACGCGGCGCGGCCGAAGCGGCGGTGCCGAACATCGTGTTCGAGTAGCTCGGATATCCCTTCCCCTTGAGGGGAGGGTGGCCCGAAGGGCCGGGTGGGGTCCGCGGTGACACGCTCGACGCTATTTCTTTACAAGTCGAGGCAGCTCAACTCACGTTGAGGCAGTTGAGGCGACCCCACCCGCCTCGCTTCACGAGGCACCCTCCCCTAAAGGGGGAGGGGAGCCCACCTTCTCGCCAAAGCTTGAAAAGAACTGCAAGGCCAGCTTCTTCGAAGTCGATTCGATCAGCCGGCTGCCGAGTTGGGCGATCTTGCCGCCGACTTCGGCCTTGGCCGCGTATTTGAGGACCGTCGCATCCGGCCCGTCCGCCGTCAGCGTCACGTCGGCGCCACCCTTCGCGAAGCCGGCAATACCGCCCTTGCCCTCGCCCTGGATGGTGTAGGAGTGCGGCGGCTTCAGGTTCTTCAACGTCACCTCGCCGTTGAATGTCGCCTTGATCGGTCCGATCTTCAACACCACCGTCGCCGCCATTTCGGTCGGCGATTTCATCTCCAGGTGCTGGCAGCCGGGAATGGTCGCCTGCAAAACCTTCGGATCGTTCAGCGCGTCCCACACTTTCTGCAGGGGGGCGGCAATGCGTTCCTCGCCTTCGATCACCAAAGCCATCGACACCTCCCGGACAGACTTCGAAGGCCTAACGCACGGTCTGGTCTGTGTCTATCGCACCAAAGTCCGGTTGCGACGGTGCGCCCTCTTGCCTGCTTCCGCGCGTTGCCATATCGATTTGTCTTACAAATACGGAGACCATGATGGCAGGCGCCCCCACCGGAAAGAAGAAATTTCGCTCGCAGGAGTGGTTCGACAATCCCGACAATCCAGGCATGACCGCGCTCTACCTCGAGCGCTACCTGAACTACGGCCTGACGCGGGCCGAGTTGATGTCGGGCAAGCCGCTGATCGGCATCGCCCAGACCGGCTCGGATCTGTCGCCGTGCAACCGCCACCATATCGAACTGGCCAAGCGCGTGCGCGAAGGCATCGTCTCGATGGGCGGCATCCCCTTCGAATTCCCGTGCCATCCGATCCAGGAGACCGGCAAGCGCCCGACCGCGGCACTCGACCGCAACCTTGCCTATCTCGGCCTGGTCGAAGTGCTTTACGGCTATCCGCTCGACGGCGTCGTGCTGACCATCGGCTGCGACAAAACCACGCCGGCGCTGCTGATGGCGGCGGCCACCGTCAATATTCCGGCCATAGCACTTTCGGTCGGACCGATGCTCAATGGCTGGCACAAGGGCAAGCGCACGGGATCGGGCACCATCGTCTGGGAATCGCGCCAGCGCCTCTCGGCCGGCGAGATCGACTATGACGAGTTCATGGACATCGTCGCCTCATCGGCGCCGTCGACCGGCTATTGCAACACCATGGGCACCGCCACCACGATGAACTCGCTGGCCGAGGCGCTCGGCATGCAATTGCCGGGCTCGGCTGCCATTCCGGCACCCTACCGCGAGCGCGGCCAGATCTCCTATGAGACGGGCAAGCGCATCGTCGAGATGGTGCATGAGGATCTGAAGCCATCCGACATCATGACGCGCAAGGCGTTCGAGAACGCCATTGTCGTCAATTCGGCGATTGGCGGCTCGACCAACGCGCCGATCCACCTCAACGCGATTGCCCGCCATCTCGGCGTGCCGCTCACCAATGACGACTGGCAGACGGTCGGCCTCCATGTGCCGCTCATCGTCAATCTGCAGCCATCGGGCGAATATCTCGGCGAAGACTATCACCATGCCGGCGGCGTGCCGGCTGTGGTGGCCGAGTTGATGAAGGCCAAGCTGCTGCCTTATCCCGAAGCGATGACCGTCAATGGCAAGACTATCGGTGACAATTGCAAGGGTGTCGCCAACGAGAACACCGACGTCATCCGCACCGTCGCCGAGCCGCTGAAGGCCAATGCCGGCTTCATCAATCTCAGCGGCAATCTGTTCGATTCCGCAATCATGAAGATGAGCGGCATCTCGCCGGAATTCCGCGAGCGCTATCTCTCCAACCCGAACGACCCGGAAGCCTTCGAAGGCAACGCCATGGTCTTTGACGGTCCGGAGGACTACCACGCCCGCATCGACGATCCGGCGCAAGGCATCGACGAGCACACCATCCTGTTCATGCGCGGGGCCGGCCCGATCGGCTATCCCGGCGGCGCCGAGGTGGTCAACATGCAGCCGCCCGCTTATCTCATCAAGAAGGGCATTCACGCGCTGGCCTGCATCGGCGATGGCCGCCAGTCGGGCACATCGGGCTCGCCCTCTATCCTCAACGCTTCGCCGGAAGCCGCCATTGGCGGCGGCCTGGCGCTGCTCAAGACCGGCGACCGTGTGCGCATCGATTTACGGAAAGGCACTGCCAACATCCTCGTCACCGACGAGGAAATCACGCGCCGCCGTGCCGAACTGCAGGTCGATGGCGGCTATCATTATCCCAAGCATCAGACGCCATGGCAGGAGATCCAGCGCTCCATGGTCGACCAGTTCTCGGAGGGCATGGTGCTGAAGCCGGCGGTGAAATACCAGGACGTCGCCCATACCAGCGGCGTGCCGAGGGACAACCACTGAGCACCCGCTTGATATGAAAATGCCGGCCTGATCGGGCCGGCATGAAAGCCTTGGCGTAAGCTTGTTTGGATGGCGGCCTCAGGGTGGAGGCGGGCCGGACGAAGCGGCGATGGCTGTGATGCCGGAGAGTCGTCCTGCCTTGCGGATGACTGGTGTGTGATACTGTTTCTTCATAGGACCCGTTGCCCGTTTAGATCACTGCTCGCACGCCAACTGATCCCACCTGTCAGTATGACATTGCAGTCCTCGTCAGTTTCGGGTTTTTTGACACGAAATCAAGAGGGGTCCAGAGAGTCGTCCATGATGATGGTTTTCCGCCACGGGCGTATCCTTGCCGCCTAGCCCGATCGACATTGCCCCGGTCGACATTGCTATTGTCGGCGCGGGCATGGCCGGTCTCTTCCTGGCGTGGCGCTTGTCCCAAAGTGAAAAGCCCGCAAGGATCGCTGTTTTCGAATCCGCCGGTCGCGTCGGCGGTCGGGCCTCCACGGTCTCATTTCCCGGAGAGCCGAACTTCGGCATCGATCTCGGCGCGATGATGCTGATGCCGCAACATCGGCTACTCAAAAAACTCATGGCGACGCTGGATGTAAAGCTGTCGGGTATGGACGTCGTCACCGGCGCCAACCGGCTCCATCTGCGCGGTAGGAGCCTGCCCTACGCCGCTATATCGCGCTTTGCGCCGCGCCGCCTGTTTGCCTATGACGTGACGCGTCGGCTGCAGGAAAAAGGCCCGTCCCGCCTGCTGCGAAAGGCGGCAGCACTGATCCTGCCGGGTTCGGAGGCCTTCGGCAGCGCCGAATGGAACGGCGCCGCAGGCTTCGTTTATGGCGGCCGCAAGCTGGCGGATTGGGCGACTTGGGATGTGCTGGCGACGGTCTTGACCCCGGAGGAAATGGCTTTTGCCGAGGACGCGGTGGGCTATTCGTTGCTCCTGCGTGGACCCAACGCCGCCGAGACGTTCAGGCTTGCGCTCGGCGAGCTGAGCGGCGGCCGCTCCTATTGTTCCCCCGATGGCGGGTTCCAGCCGGTTGCGGAGCGAATGGCCGGGCGGATCGCTGTCAGCGGCGGCGCCGTCCATCTCGATCACACCGTGACCGCCATCGCCCGCTCGGCGCAAGGGATGGTCTTGTCTGTCGAGGGGCTGGGCGGGACGGTCGAGGCGCGCAAGGTCGTGCTGGCGTTACCGGTCCGCCCCCTGCGGACCCTGCTGGAAAAGTCCGGCATCGAGCAGCCCAGCGATCTGCCGGCACCGGAACCCTGGCCGATGCTCACGCTGGCCGCCTGCTATGCCAGCCCGTGGTGGGCTCGAAACGGCATCGCGGCCGGCCACAGCGTGACCGATCTGCCGGCTCGCCAGATATGGCAGTTCACAAAAGCGGACGCGCGCGACGCGACGATTCGTCGGAGCGTCGCCATGGCCTATTGCGATGGCAAGCACATGGTATTCTGGCGCTCACTGCTGCCTGAGCTCGCTCGGCGCCACGGCTTTGCGGTTTTGGCCGAGGGACATTCCGCGCTGGAGGCCTTTCACGGCCAGATGGTCGAAGTCCATGGCAAACACGGCGCCATCTCGAAACCCATCGGCGGGTTTGCGCAGGATTGGGGTGCGCCGGCCTATGGCGGCGCGTCGCATGTCTGGGACCGTGGCATAGATATCTCCGGTATAAAACTGGCGAGCCATACGCTCGCTCCGGGCATTCATGTCTGTGGCGAAGCGTGGTCCAACAATCACGGCTGGATCGAGGGCGCGCTGGAAAGTGCGGAAGACCTGTTGCAGCGGGAATTCGGGCTCGACGCCTGGTTTGCCTGAGACTCCGGAAAGGCGATGAAAAACGATCCTACATTCCCATATGAGTGGTCGGCTATCGGACGGAAAGTATCAACGTGACTAAACGGCGCTCTTCCCTCGGTTTCCTCGGCATGTTCGGCCGCTCGGGTGACTTGCGGGAACTGGACAACGCGCTGCGCGGCGCCGACCTTCACCCGGCACTGGTGCCAGAGGGAGTAAAGCTCACCATCGTCAATCTGATGAAGGATCACTGGCCGGACGAGCCCCCGCCAGAGGCTTATCGGTCCGTGGCGCAGCTGTTTGGTTATTGCATCGCAGGCCCACAAACCTTTGAGCAGGCCAATGGGCCGGAGCGGCGGCTGGACGCTGAGCGCCGCATCGAGGCAGCGCTTGAAACCGGCGACAGCCTGGATGCCCAGATCGTGCTGATGGCGCTGCATGGCAAGCTGATCAGCGCCGAAGTCGTCGAGCGCTTTGGGCTAAGTGCGGACTGACCTTCGTAAGGTGAAGCTTACCCGCCCATGCCGCTGCGTGGCAGCTTGATCATCTCGCCGAAGCGGGCGCGCAATTTGTCGTCTAGCAGCTTCGGCACATGGCGCGGGAAGCGCTCGGCAAGCACGCGCTTCTTTTCGATGATCGCCCGCTGCAAGATGTCGGGCCGGCCCTTCTCGTTCCATTCCTTGGGCGAAAAGCGGTCGCCGACGGCCGGATAAAAATACTCGGTCTGCATCAGGCGCAGCGTCTGCTCGTTGCCGAGATAGTGGCCTGGGCCATTCATGCAGACTTCGGTGATGGTGTCGATCGACAGCGCTTCGTCGGTCACTTCGATGCCCCGCACGCAGCGCAGGCAGTGGCCCAGCATGTCATTGTCTATGATCAGGCTCTCCAGGCAAAAGCCGAGCAGCGAGGCGTGCATGCCCGCCGATTCATAGACCAGATTGAGGCCGGCAAGACCGGCCATCACGTCGGTGATCCCCTTTTCATAGCCGGACTGGATGTCGGGCAGTTTCGAATCCGTCATGCCGGCGGCCGAGCCGCCCGGCAGGTCGTAGAACTGCGCCATCTGCGCGCAGGCCGAAGTCAGTACTGCCTGCTCGGCCGAGCCGCCCGACATGGCGCCGGTCCTCAGGTCGGAGACGAACGGCCAGGTGCCGAAGATCGCCGGATGCCCGGGCTTGATGGCGTTGACGTAGATGAGGCCGACCAGCACTTCGGCCACCGCTTGCACCACAGCGCCGGCAATCGCCGCGGGAGCGGTGGCGCCGGCCTGGCCGGCCGATAGAAGCAGGATCGGGATGCCGCCGTCGACACAGGCTTCGAGCACGCCGCAGGCGTCCTCGGCAAACTTCATCGGCGGCACGACGAAGCAATTGGAGTTTGACACGAACGGCCGGGCGCGAAAGTTCTCCTCGCCGCCGGCGATCGCATAAAGCATTTCCAGCGCCGGCTGCACGTTCTCGCGCACCGTGAACGAGGTGCCGACATGCTTCGACGTGCCCATCACGCAGGCGTAGAGCGTGTTGAAGTCCATTTCGAGCGGATCGGGAATGTCGCGCGGCACCATCGGCCGCTGGAAGAAATGGATGTTGTCGAGCCCTTCGACGAGGCGAGCGGCATCATAAATGTCCTGCACCAGCGACTCGCGGTATTCGCGCTTTTCGACATCGACCAGATGCACCGCCGCACCCGCCGTGCCGTAATGCACGCGCTTGCCCTGGATCAGCATGTCATGCCTGGGGTCCTGGCCGTGCAGCGTAAAATTTCGCGCGGCTCGTCTGATCGTGTCCATCACAAGCCCGCGTGGGAAACGGACGCGGCCGTCATCGCCGTAAACGGCGCCGACCCCGGTCAGCGCCTCGACGCAGGAGGGAATGGCATTGGCGAAGCCGACGGTCTCCAGCAGCGTCAGCACCGCTTCATGGATGCGCTCCTGGTCGTTCCGGTTGAGCGGGCCGTAACTGCCGCCTTCAAGCCCGGCACGTACCGGCCTGATGTCGTCGGCCAAAGGTGCTGCCCGCATGGCGCGGCGCGCTTCGCGCCCGCCGGATCGTCGCGAACGCTGGTCGGCTGATGTATCTTTAGGAGCCGCATCCTTAAGAGCCGCATCCTGCTGCTCAACAGCCACTGACATGGGGGGCACTCCACCTTTAGCTTGCGAAACACGACGCGGTGATTGGTCCACCGTCGGCCTGCTTCGTCCCTCTGTCAGCCGACTATGCCGTTGCCATTGGCCCAGCCTATGGGCCAGTCAACGCAGCCGAGTATGCCAGAGAGCTAATGCAGAATGTTGGTGATCATGCCAAGGGCCGGGCTGTTCAAAGCCCCGGCACAGGCAAATCAGGCTGCAGCGGGCCTGCGTCCGGCTGCGGTCGCGAGCTCGCGAATACCCGGCTCGATGTGCTGCAGTGCGATCGAGGAAATGCCCAAGCGCATGAAACGCGACGGCTTTTCGGTGCGATCGAAGAAGCGATCGCCCGGCTCGATGATGACGCTGCGCGAGGCCGCGGCCTCGGCCAGTCCACGTGAATCGGTGCCGCGCGGGCCTTCCAGCCAGAGCGATGTGCCGCCGGCCGAATCGGTCGAGCGCCATTCCGGCAGGAATGCGGAAATCGCATGGACCAGACGCTTGCGCCGCTCGTCGAAGGCCGACGACAGCCGCCGCACCAGGGCTTCGTGATGGCCGAGCGACAGGAACAGCGCGACCGCGCGCTGGTTGTTGGCCGGCGGGTGCCTGAGCATGAAGCGACGCAGCGCCCTGAGCTCGGAGATTAGTCCAGCCGAAGCGACGATGTAGCCAAGCCGCAGGCCCGGAGCCAGCGTCTTCGACATCGAGCCGACATAGACGACGCGACCCGAGCGATCGAGGCTCTTCAGCGCCTGCTGCGGCGCCTCGTCGAGAAGCTGGCTGTCATAGCCGTCCTCGATGATGATCTGGTTGTGGCGGTTGGCGCGCGCCAGAAGGTCCTGCCGCCGCTCCGCCGACAGCGGCACCATGGTCGGGCAGTGGTGGCTGGGGGTGACGAAGACAAAGCCGGAATCGTTGGGAATGGACGAGGTGACGATGCCGGACTGATCGACCGGAACCGGCTGGATTTCGGCGCCTGCCAAGCGGAAGATCGAGCGCGCGTCGGGGTATCCCGGGTCTTCCATCGCGACCTTGGAGCCCTTTGTCATCAGCAGTGTCGCCAGCATATAGAGCGCGTTCTGGGCGCCCAGCGTGACGATGATCTCGTCCGGATTGGCGAAGATGCCGCGCCGCGGCAACAGCCGCGCCTGGATCTGCTCGATCAAGAGCGGATCGTCACGATCGACCATGTCGGAGGCCCAGTTGCGGATTTCGAGCACGGCCAGCGCCATGCGGTTGCACTCACGCCATTCGGCTGTCGGGAACAGCGCCGGGTCGAACTGGCCGTAGACGAAGGGGTAGGAGGACTTGATCCAGTTGTCGTGCTTGGCCGGTGGCGGCATGTCGCTGGCGGCGATCTGCCGGCGTGCCTTCCAGTCGATCTCGTTCTGCTGGTCGGGCGCCTTCTGGTGCGGCTTGGCGGGGGTGGCCAGCACATCCGGATTGACGAAATGGCCGCGCCGTTCGCGCGCCACCAGGAAACCTTGGTCGACCAATTGCTGGAACGCCAGCACCACAGTGCCGCGCGCGACGCCGAGTTTTTCAGCCAGGATGCGGCAGGACGGAAGCGGCATCGAAGCGGCGATCTGCCGGTCGAGAATGGCGGCGACGATCGCCTGACGGATCTGCGCCTGCAGGGTCTGGCCCGATTCCGCCGAAATCCGGAACAGGCCGGACCATATGGCCGTGTCGTTACGCTGTGGCATGGAAGGTGTTCCTCGATGGCCAGTCTTTTTTGCTTGGCTGGACCAGCGGAAGGTAACCGTGGCACAAGGGGTTGCGCCAATCAATTTTTCTGATCGCTGGGATTTATGCCAGTGATCTATGCGCGACGCGCAGCGTCGTCGCATCCCCGGGTGACGCTTGCGTCATCCCGCAGCGCGGACGCCCGCGCGATGCGAAGCGTCGTCGCGCCTCATTATCCCCAGCGCGACGCGCAGCGTCGTCGCTACTCCCATCAAATCATCCAGCGCGGCGCGCAGCGTCATAGCTCCATCACATCGCACTATGCTGCACTGCGTCATCCCCACGCATTGAAACATGCGGAATTCGGCTCAATAAGATCAGCGCGACGACACGCGCCGGAAACATCCGGTCTGATAAGATGTCGTGAAAAACGATCAGGAGCCGAAAGTGGATCATTCCTCCTTCGACAAACAGCTTGTCGCCTTGCGTGCTGCGCGCGCGGCGGCATCGGGTACGATGCGCGAGGCTTTTGCCGCCGACCCCAAGCGCTTCGAGACGTTCTCGGCCAGCGACGGCGACCTTTTGCTCGACTGGTCGAAATGCGCGGTCGACCAGGGCACGATGGAACTGCTCGAGAAGCTCGCCGCCGCCGCCGATCTCGAAGGTCGCCGCGCCGCAATGTTTTCCGGCAAGAAAATCAACATCACCGAAGACCGCGCCGTGCTGCACACGGCGCTGCGCAACCTCTCGGGCAAGGGCGTCACCGTCGATGGCCAGGACGTCAAGGCGGATGTGCTGTCCGTGCTCGACGCCATGGGCGCTTTCGCCGACGCCATTCGCTCCGGCAAGGCCGCCGGCGCCACCGGCAAGAAAATCACCGACATTGTCAACATCGGCATTGGCGGCTCCGATCTCGGCCCGGCCATGGCGACGCTGGCGCTGGCGCCCTATCACGACGGCCCGCGCGCGCACTACGTCTCCAACATCGACGGCGCCCATATCCACGACACGCTGAAGGGCCTGTCGGCCGAAACCACCCTGTTCATCATCGCCTCGAAGACCTTCACCACGGTCGAGACGATGACCAATGCCGAGACGGCGCGCGAATGGGTGCAGAAGGCGCTCGGCAAGGAAGCTGTCGGCAAGCATTTCGCCGCCGTCTCGACCGCGCTCGACCTGGTTTCCAAGTTCGGCATCGAAGCGGATCGCGTGTTCGGCTTCTGGGACTGGGTCGGCGGCCGCTATTCGCTGTGGGGCGCCATCGGCCTGCCGGTGATGATCGCCATCGGCCCGCGCAACTTCCGCGCCTTCCTCGATGGCGCGCATGAGATGGACGAGCACTTCCGCACCGCACCCCTGCAGAAGAACCTGCCGGCGCTGCTGGGGCTGGTCGGCTGGTGGCATCGCGTGATCTGCGGTTATCCGGCGCGTGCGGTCATCCCTTATGACCAGCGCCTTTCCAGGCTGCCGGCCTATCTGCAGCAGCTCGACATGGAATCGAACGGCAAGGGCGTCACCCTCGACGGCACGCCGGTGACGACGCCGACCGGACCGCTGGTCTGGGGCGAGCCCGGCACCAATGGCCAGCACGCCTTCTTCCAGCTGCTGCACCAGGGCACCGATTCCATCCCGGTCGAGTTCCTTGCCGCTGCCGTCGGCCATGAGCCGGATCTGAAGCACCAGCACGATCTACTGCTTGCCAATTGCCTGGCCCAATCGGAAGCGTTGATGAAGGGCCGCACGCTGGACGAGGCTCGCGCGCAGATGCTGGCCAAGGGCATGAAGCCGGCCGATGTCGACAGAATAGCCCCGCACCGCGTCTTCTCCGGCAACCGCCCCTCGGTGACGATCCTCTACCGCAAGCTCGACCCGCGCACCTTCGGCCGGCTGATCGCGCTTTACGAGCACCGCGTCTTCGTCGAAGGCACTCTGTTCAACATCAATTCCTTCGACCAATGGGGCGTCGAGCTCGGCAAGGAGCTGGCGACCGGCCTGTTGCCAGTCGTGGAAGGCAAGGAGAGCGCCGCCAAGCGCGACGCATCGACGGCCGGGCTGGTGGCGCGCATCCAGCAACTGCGGGGGGCGCAATGAAAAATCCGGCCGACATCAAGGGCATATTGTTCGACAAGGACGGCACGCTTGTCGATTTCAACGCGACCTGGCTCGGCATCGCCGATTTCATGGCCATGGATGCTGCCGAGGGCGATCGCTGGAAAGCCGACAGGCTGCTTTCAGCGGCGGGCTTCGATTTTGTCGCCAAGCGTTTCAAGCCGGATTCCATCTTCGCCTCGGGCACCAACATGGATGTCGTCGAACTATGGTTCCCGCGCCTGTCCGACGAGGACCAGATGCTGGCCGTCGCCCGTTTCAACGAGATCACCTCGGTGCAAGGCTCATCGATGGCGGTGGCCTTGCCCGGCATCGTCGCGGCGCTGACGGCTCTGCACAAGCGATCCTACCGGCTCGGCGTCGCCACCAATGATTCGACTGCCGGTGCCGAAAAGACCATGGTCACGCTCGGCGTCGCGCAGCTGTTCACCGCCGCCTATGGCTATGACGCGGTCGCCAATCCGAAACCGGCGCCGGACACGATCGTCGCCTTTTGCGACCTGACCGGGTTGAAGGCGTCCGAGATCGCCATGGTCGGCGACAACCGCCACGACCTGGAGATGGCGCGTGCCGGCGGCTGCGGCCTGGCGGTCGGCGTGCTCTCCGGCACCGGCACGCGTGAATCGCTGTCCTCGATCGCCGATGTCGTTCTCGATTCTGTTGCCGACCTGCCGGACTTTCTGTCGGCGCGGGTCAAGGAGGCGATCTGACGGGGGAAGTTAGGGCAAGGCGAAAGTCAGCTGGGCTTTCCCGCCAATGGCCGAGATTGGTGGAAAGCGGAACGGCCGATTTCGGATTGGTTAAAGAAGAAGCAGTCTTCAGTAGCTCAACGCTTTCCCGGTTCCCCTAGCGGCGGCGTCCGCGCTCCGAATGCTTGTCGAAGGTTTCTTTGAATTCACGGTATTGGTGATAGAGCTTCGCAACGTATTTCTCATGGTGGCGCAGCAGGTAGAGCACAAAGAGACAGAACGCGACCGAGCCCGCCCAGAGCAAAATGCCAGTCGAATAGCACCAAAAGGCCTCGCATGTCCTCCAGCTAGTGAACCTGCCTTTCCATCGGCCGGTTGTGACAAGCAATATGAGCCGCCAGCTGGAGAAGGCGAGAACCACCAGAACCACGGCGTAGGAGATGATCTTCGCTCTCTTGGTCATCCGACTGCCCCCTCTATAGTATGGCCCCGAAAGCAATTGCCAAGGCCGGGCTCCGGTTCATGACATAGCCCGGGCCGAAGACGGCGGCGAGGGCGTCGGGATCGACACAGCGCACACTGGTACAGGAACCACCTCGCGAAACCGTAAAGATCGCAGTCGGAATCCGAGTTATCAGCGGCGGCGTGCGGCCTCCGGCCATGAACGGCAGAGATGGGGGCGAACTCACTCATTTCGACTGATCTGTTTTTGATCCTGGCGCTAGCTAGCAGTCTTCCTGCTCGAACGAAAACACCCCGCTCGGCCTGGTCACAGCACCCCTCACGTCGCCGAAATCCAGCACCTGATATTCGGCCAGCAACCGCAGCCGGGCTAGCGGCAGGTCGGCGCGGCGGGGATCGCCGACCAGCACCTCGATGCCGGCTGCCAGGCAGCGGTCGAGGAACGGAATAACCCGTATCGCAACCTCGCGGCCGTAGAACACGTCGCCGGCAAGCACGAGGTCGACGGCCGGCGGCGGGCCTGTGGTGATGTCCTTGTCGACAATGGTGATCTCGACGCCGTTGGCCGCGGCATTGATGCCGATCGCGGCGACGCCGTTGCGATCGATCTCGGCCGCGATCACCGCGCTGGCGCCGGCCTTGGCGGCGGCGATGCCGACGAGGCCGGAGCCGGCGCCGAGATCGAGCACGCGTCGGCCGGCTACGCTTTGCGGATGGTCGAGTATATAGCGCGCAAGCACCGCCCCGCCGGCCCATGGATAGGCCCAGTAGGGCGGCGGTGGCTGAGGCGCGTCGTCGACTGGCTCAACCGCATCGTCGTCCGCGCCTTGGTGCGGGTCGACAAGCCGCCTCAGGCCGCTGCCGGGATGAGCCGTGTAGAGTTGGATTTCAGGAAGTGCTGGAACAGGCGCAAGGCGCATGTTCGCCTTGATGAACGTCGCCGCGTCGGGACGCGGATTGTCGTCTACACTTTCGCCGCGACTAGGCTCGTCGTTCAAATCTATTCCCGCAGCGCCCGGCGCAAAATCTTGCCCACCGGAGTCTTCGGCAGTTCGGTCCTGAACTCGATGTATTTCGGCCGCTTGTAGCCGGTCAGGTTTTCGCGGCAATAGGCGGTGATTGCCTCAGCGGTCAGCGCCGGATCTTTCTTGACGATGAACAGCTTCGGCACCTCGCCCGAATGCTCGTCCGGCACGCCGATCGCCGCCACTTCGAGCACGCCCGGATGCTGGGCGACGACTTCCTCGAGTTCGTTCGGATAGACGTTGAAGCCGGAGACCAGGATCATGTCCTTCTTGCGGTCGACGATCTTGGTGTAGCCGCGCTCGTCCATGAAGCCCATGTCGCCGGATTTGAAAAACCCGTCCTTGGTCATCACCTTGGCGGTCTCGTCCGGCCGGTTCCAGTAACCGGCCATCACTTGCGGTCCGCGGATGCAGATCTCGCCGACTTCGCCCAGCGGCAGGTTGTTGCCGTCATCGTCGCGGATGACGATCTCGGTCGACGGCAGCGGCAGGCCGATCGTGCCGGTGAAATTGCTGTCGCTGAACTTGTTGGCGGTGGCCACCGGCGAGGTCTCCGACAGCCCGTAGCCCTCGGTGATCGAATTGCCGGTCAGCGCCTTCCAGCGCTCGGCAACCCCCTTCTGTACCGCCATGCCACCACCCAGCGTCATGATCAGCGGCTTGAAGTCGAGCTTGCGGAAATCCTCGTTGTTAAGCAGCGCGTTGAACAGCGTGTTGAGGCCGGGGAAAATGTGCATCGGGTATTTCTGCAGCTCCTTGACGAAGCCGGGAATGTCGCGCGGGTTGGGAACGAGCACGTTCTGGGCGCCCTGCTGCATGCCCATCAGCGCGTTCACCGTCAGCGCGAAGATATGGTAGAGCGGCAGCGCGCAGATGAAGTTGAGATGCGCCGGTTTCGGCTTGATCGCATAGGCGTCCTGCAGCCACAGCGTGTTCTGCGCGACATTGGACAGCACATTGGAGTGCAGCAGCACAGCACCTTTGGAAATCCCCGTGGTTCCGCCGGTATATTGCAGGAAGGCGATGTCGCCGGCCTCCATCTTGGCCGGCTTGAAGGCGATGCCGGCGCCGGCTTTCACCGCCGCATTGAACTTGACATGGCCGGGCAGCGACCAGGCCGGCACCATCTTCTTCACCCGGCGCACGACGAGGTTGACGATCGTGCCCTTGAGGGCGCCGAGCATGTCGCCCATCGCCGCGACCACCACATGCTTGACCGCCGTCCTGGCAATCACCGCGTCCAGGGTGCTGGCGAAATTCTCCAGAATGACGATCGCCTGCGCGCCGGAATCCTTGAGCTGATGTTCGAGCTCGCGCGGCGTGTAGAGCGGATTGATGTTCACCACGACATAGCCGGCGCGAAGCACGGCCATCATCGCCACCGGATATTGCAGCACATTCGGCATCATCAGCGCCACGCGTGCGCCTTTCTGCAGGCCCTTCGATTGCAGATAAGCGCCGAAGGCGGCCGATTGCCGCTCGAGTTCGGCATAGGAGATCGACTTGCCCATGCAGACGTATGCCGGCTGGCCGGAAAACTGCTTACAGGCGCCGACGAGGAAGTCGCCGATCGAACTGTAGGGCAGGGCGCCGATCTCCGCCGGCACTACTTTCGAATAGCTTTTTAGCCATGGCTTTTCCGGCAAGCCCGCGGCAAGCGCCGTCAGCGTATTCGGCAGTTTTTTGGCCGCGCCCGGCGACGGCTTCGAGGCGGGCTTCGCCGCGGCTGTCTTGGCGGCTGGCGGCTGGGCGGGCTTTGCAGCGGGTGCTGTCTTCGCCGCGCGCTTGACCACAGGTTTCGCTGCCGGCTTGGCGCTTGCCTTCGCCGGCGTCGAGGTTGCCGTTGGCTTGACAGCGGGAGTGGCTTTGGCCGGTGGCGCTTTCGACTTGGCGGCAGCGGCGGCCGGTTTTGAAGCTTTCGCCGCTTTTGCTTTCGCCGGGGCCGTTGTCTTTGTTGCTTTCGCCACCTCTAGCCTCCCTCGGTCGTTCTGTTGCCTGCTCCTGCTGCGCCGCCTCGATGTGGTGAGGCGTCCTCCGCTGCAGCGATGTCGCGGATTCCCGGAAAATCCAGCGTGTCATCTATCTATTGCGACTATCGGCGGCCGTGCAAGTCTTGCCCCAGCGGCAGGACGGCAAAGATTTGCCGCCGAAATCCTTCCCGCGATGCCAGCTCAGGCAATGCCGTCCTGTCATCTCGGTGGCGAAACCCAGGCTTGTGGATTTTTGGCTTACGGTTGCTGCGATCAATGAAAAAATGCGGTCGTTAACAATCCCGTGATTAGCAGATTTTGCTATTTGTTTCTGCAGTTCGTCAAAGACCGAGAAATATTTTCTGCTTACGGTGGGGTAGGCAAACAGGGTGTTCCAAAGCCGGAAAAACGGTGCTTATATGCGCGCTTCGCGAGCCTATAGAGGGGCTTGGAAGAACATCAGGGAGTGCTCAATGAAAAAGAAACTGACTTTTGCAGCCGCGTTGCTGGCTGCAAGCGTCCTCGGCGGTGTGGCCAATGCCAAGACGCTGGTCTATTGCTCGGAGGCCTCGCCGGCCAACTTCGACCCGGGTACCACGACGGGCGGCAACGACTTCGACGCCTCGTCGCGCACCGTCTATTCGCGCCTGGTCGAGTTCAAGCATGGCGGCACCGAAGTTGTGCCCGGTCTCGCCGACAAATGGGAGATTTCGGACGACGGCCTGGTCTATACTTTCCACCTGCATCCGGGCGTGAAGTTCCAGACGACGGATTTCTTCAAGCCGACGCGTGATTTCAATGCCGACGACGTCGTCTTTTCGTTCGATCGCCAGTTCAACAAGGAAAACCCCTGGAACGGCGAGAAGTACCTGCCGAACCTGACCTGGGACTACTACACCGGCATGGACATGCCGAAATACGTCGCCAAGTGGGAAAAGGTCGATGACCTGACCGTGAAGCTGACGCTGACCGAGCCGAACGCGCCGATGCTGGCCAATCTCGGCATGGACTTCGCCTCGATCGTGTCGAAGGAATATGCCGACCAGCTGGAAAAAGACGGCAAGATGGCCGACTTCTCGACCAAGCCGGTCGGTACAGGTCCGTTCCAGTTCGTCGACTACCAGCTGGATTCGGTCATCCGCTATGCGGCCAACCCGGACTACTTCAAGGGCAAGGAAAAGATCGACGATCTCGTCTTCGCGATCACGCCTGACGCCACCGCCCGCATCCAGAAGGTGCTCGCCGGCGAATGCGATATCGCGCCCTATCCGAATCCTGCCGACATCGGCACGATCAAGGCCAACGCCGACGTGACCCTGATGGATCAGGCTGGCCTCAACATCGGCTATATGAGCTACAACACCACCATCCCGCCGCTCGACAAGCCTGAAGTGCGCCATGCGCTCAACCAGGCGATCGATCGGGAATCGCTCATCAAGTCGCTGTTCCAGGACGCCGGCGCCACGCCGGCCGTAAACCTGATCCCGCCGACCATGTGGTCGTGGAACAAGGACGTGAAGTCCGACGCCTATGATCCGGAAGCCGCCAAGAAGGTGCTGGCCGATGCCGGATTGAAGGAGATCCAGCTTTGGGCCTCCGACCGCGTCCGTCCCTACAACCCGAACTTCCAGCGCGCCGCCGAACTGATCCAGGCTGACTGGGCCAAGGTCGGCGTCAAGGCGGAGATCGTCAGCTACGAGTGGACGAAGTACCGCGAAGAAGGCAAGAAGAAGGAACGCCCGGGCGCCTTCCAGATCGGCTGGACCGGTGACAATGGCGATCCGGACAATTTCTTCGCCACGCTGTTCGCCTGCTCGGCCATCGGCGTGTCGAACTACTCCAGCTGGTGCGACAAGGACTTCGAGGATCTGATCCAGAAGGCCAAGAAGACCAGCGACCAGGCCGAACGCACCAAGCTCTATGAAGAGGCGCAGGTTGTCTTCCAGAAGCAGGCTCCGGCCTTCCTCATGGCACACAGCCAAGTCTACGCAGTCGTGCGCAAGAATGTCAGCGGCTTCATGATGGACCCGCTCGGCATTCATCGCTTCGACGGCGTCGACAAGGCCGAATAGAACTGTTAGGCGGGCGGCGCGCAATCAGGCGCCGCCCGCTTTTCAAGATGCTCCGATATCTCCTAAACAAAATCGTCTTGGTGCTGCCGACGCTGATCGGCATCACCATCTGCGCCTTCGCTTTCGTCAGGCTGCTGCCCGGCGATCCCATTCTTGCCATGGCCGGCGAGCATGGCGTGTCGCCCGAGCGTTACGCGGAACTGAAGGAACAGTTCGGCTACAATTTGCCGATCTGGGAGCAATACGCGCATTATGTCCGCGATGCCGCGACCGGTAATTTCGGCGTGTCGATTTCGTCCAAGCGGCCGGTCATCGAAGATTTCATGACGCTGTTCCCGGCAACCATCGAGCTCTCCGTCTTCGCCATGATCTTCGCCATGGTGCTGGCCATACCGGCCGGCATCATTGCTGCGGTCAAACGCGGCTCCTGGTT
This sequence comes from Mesorhizobium sp. M0761, assembly GCF_040320205.1. NCBI lineage: Bacteria > Pseudomonadati > Pseudomonadota > Alphaproteobacteria > Hyphomicrobiales > Phyllobacteriaceae > Mesorhizobium > Mesorhizobium sp. M0761. The sequence continues at coordinate 157,113 of NZ_JAMYPF010000005.1, read as the reverse complement.
CGACCAGGGGCTTATGGGCACCGCCCTCGTCGGCTATTCCATGCCGATCTTCTGGTGGGGCCTGCTGCTGATCATCTTTTTCTCCGGCTATCTCGGCTGGACCCCGGTTTCAGGCCGCATCGGCCTTCAGTTCTTTATCAAGCCGATCACCGGCTTCTTGACCCTCGACAGCCTGCTCTACGGCAAGTGGGATGCTTTCCGCTCGGCATTGAGTCACCTGGTGCTGCCGACAATTGTGCTCGGCACCATCCCGCTGGCGGTGATCGCGCGCCAGACGCGCTCGGCCATGCTCGAAGTGCTGGGCGAAGACTATGTGCGGACCGCCCGCGCCAAGGGCCTGTCGTCGTCCCGCGTCATCGGCGTGCATGCGCTGCGCAATGCGCTGATCCCGGTGGTCACCACCATCGGCCTGCAGGTCAGTACCCTGCTCGCCGGCGCCATTCTCACAGAAACCATCTTCGCCTGGCCGGGCATCGGCAAGTGGATGGTCGAATCCATATCCAAGCGCGACTATGTCGTCGTGCAGTCAGGCTTGCTGCTGATCGCCCTTATCGTCATGGCGGTGAACCTGATCGTCGACGTGCTTTATGCCGTCATCAACCCGCGCATCAGGGCGGCGTGATGAGCCAGTCGACCGAAATCGCCCCGATGGCCGCCGGCAACCCTGACCGTCTGACCGGCTTCAGGACCTTCTGGCACTATTTCTCGGTAAACCGCGGCGCCGTCATCGGCCTGTTCGTCTTCATCCTTTTGGTGCTGGCCGCGCTCTTTGCACCGCTGCTGGCACCCTATGCGCCCGACATCCAGGACAAGACAGCTTTCCTGCGTCCGCCGGCCTGGCAGGCAGGCGGCAGCATGGAATATCTGCTTGGCACCGACGCGGTCGGCCGCGACATGCTCTCGCGTCTGCTCTATGGCGCGCGTTTCTCGCTGCTCATCGGCGCCGTCGTGGTCACGCTGGCGCTTGTCGGCGGCATCACGCTCGGCCTTTTGGCCGGCTATTTCCGGGGCTGGGTCGACGTGGCGATCATGCGGGTCATGGATCTGATCCTGTCCTTCCCGTCGCTGCTCTTGGCGCTGGTTCTGGTCACCATCCTCGGCCCCGGCCTGTTCAACGCCATGCTGGCCATCGCGCTTGTCCTGCAACCCCACTTTGCCCGTCTGGTGCGCGCTGCCGTCATGGCCGAAAAGAGCCGCGAATATGTGGTCGCCGCCAAGGTCGCCGGCGCCGGCCATATAAGGCTTATGCTGCGCACCATCCTGCCCAACTGCCTGGCGCCGCTGATCGTCCAGGGCACGCTGTCCTTCTCCAACGCCATCCTGGAGGCGGCCGCTCTCGGCTTTCTCGGCCTTGGTGCCCAGCCGCCGACGCCGGAATGGGGCACCATGCTCGCCTCGGCGCGTGAATTCATCCTGCGCGCCTGGTGGGTGGTGACTTTCCCAGGTCTGGCCATCCTCATCACCGTGCTTGCCATCAACCTGGTCGGCGACGGTCTGCGCGATGCGCTCGATCCGAAGCTGAGGAGGTCGTAATGGCGCTGCTCGACATCCGCAATCTCGTCGTCGAGTTCCAGACCGCATCCGGCCCGTTCCGCGCGGTCGATGGCGTCTCGCTCCATGTGAACGAACGTGAAGTTTTGGCCATCGTCGGCGAATCCGGCTCCGGCAAGTCGGTGTCGATGCTGGCTGTGATGGGGCTGTTGCCGTGGACGGCGACGGTCACTGCCGACCAGATGAGCTTCAACGGTCGCGATCTTCTGAAGATGAGCCCGGCCGACCGTCGCAAGATCGTCGGCAAGGACATGTCGATGATCTTCCAGGAGCCGATGGCCAGTCTCAATCCGTGCTTCACCGTCGGCTTCCAGATCGAGGAAGTGCTGCGCTTCCATATGGGCATGGACAAGGCCCAGCGTCGCGAGCGCGCCATCGAATTGCTGACGCAGGTCGGCATTGCCGAGCCGGCCGAACGGCTGAACTCGTTCCCGCACCAGATGTCGGGCGGCCAGTGCCAGCGGGTGATGATCGCCATCGCCATCGCCTGCAATCCCAAGCTTCTGATCGCCGACGAGCCGACCACCGCGCTCGACGTTACCATCCAGAAGCAGATCCTCGACCTGCTGGTCTCGCTGCAGGTCAAATACGGCATGGGCCTGATCATGATCACCCACAATATGGGCGTCGTCGCCGAGACCGCCGACCGCGTCATCGTCCAGTACAAGGGCCGCAAGATGGAAGAGGCCGACGTGCTGTCGCTGTTTGAATCGCCGAAGAGCAATTACACCCGCGCGCTTTTGTCGGCGCTGCCGGAAAATGCCGTCGGCGACCGGCTACCGACCGTCTCGGACATGCTGTTCGAACCGGCTGCCGGGGGCGTCTGATGAGCATCAAGGTCGTCGAAGGCAAGGACATCGTGCGCGACTATCACGTCGGCGGCGGCCTGTTTCGCGGCGCGCGCACCGTGCATGCGGTCAAGGGCGTCTCGTTCAGCGTCGACAAGGGCAAGACGCTGGCCATCGTCGGTGAATCGGGCTGCGGCAAGTCAACGCTGGCGCGCATCATCACGCTGATCGATCCGGCAACGTCGGGCGAACTGTTCATCGACGGCAACAAGGTCGACATCGCAAGGAACGGCCTGGCCAGGGAGATGCGCCGCAAGGTGCAGATCGTCTTCCAGAACCCTTACGGATCGCTCAATCCGCGCCAAAAGATCGGAGATGTGCTGGGCGAGCCGCTGCTCATCAACACCGACAAGCCGGCCGAAGAGCGGCGCGACCTCGCCATGAGGATGCTGAAGAAGGTCGGCCTCGGAACCGAGCACTACAATCGCTATCCTCACATGTTCTCGGGCGGCCAGCGCCAGCGCATCGCCATTGCCCGCGCGCTGATGCTGAACCCGAGCCTGCTGGTGCTTGACGAACCGGTCTCCGCGCTCGATCTTTCGGTGCAGGCGCAGGTGCTCAACCTGCTCGCCGACCTGCAGGACGAATTCCAGCTGACCTATGTCTTCATCAGCCACGATCTGTCGGTCGTGCGCTACATCGCCGACGATGTGATGGTGATGTATTTCGGCGAAGCCGTCGAATACGGCTCGCGCGAGGAGGTCTTCGCCGACCCCAAGCACAACTACACCAGGACGCTGTTCGCCGCGACGCCGCGCGCCGACGTCGCCTCGATCAAGGCGCGGCTGGCGAAGAAGAAGGCCGCCTGACCTCCCACCGAGAATTGTTTTTGAACAATCGGAAATGCGTCGCGGCGGTGGTTTGCCGGCAGGATTGATCGCGATCTGCGAGCTGCCGGGCGCAAGCCGCGTCGCAGGTTGGGGTGCGCCCCATCACTCACCCGCTCCGTGCTGGTAAAGCTCGTCCATGCTGAGCATTGCCAGGGTTGCGAAGGGGGCCTGTTTTTTCACCCGACCGCGGCTCAAGATCACCACGTCGTCGCAGAACGATATGGTGCTGTAATGATGACTGATGACAATGGTGGTGCGGCGGCCGGCCCGCGATTTTAGCGTCTCGACAATAGCGGCTTCTGACAACCCATCCACCGCACTGGTGGCTTCGTCGAGGATGAGAATATCGGGATCGCGCACCAGCGCCCGCGCCAGGGCGATCCTTTGCCTTTGTCCGGCTGACAGGTTGATGCCCCGGTATCCGACCAGTGTCGCGTAGCCCTGCGGCAGGTGCTCGATGAATTGATGTGCCTCGGCCAGCCTTGCGGCGCGCATGGCGTCGCTGGCCGACGCCGTGTCGTAGCCGTAGATAATGTTTTCAAAAATGGTGCCATCGACCAGTTCCAGCTCCTGACTGGCCAGGGCAATGTTCCGCCGCCACTGGCTTGGGTCCACTTCATCGAGCGGTGCCCCATCGACGAGGATCCTGCCGCTGTCGGGTTTGACGAAGCGGCACAGGAGATTGACGATCGTCGTCTTGCCGGCGCCCGAGCGGCCGATCAGCGCCGTCGAGCGGCCGCTGCGGATGTCGAACACCGCCTTATGCAGCACCGCCTCGCGCGCGTCGGGGCCTGACAGGGGACCGGAATAGGCGAAGCTCACATCATCGAAGCTGATCCCTTGGCGCAAGCCGTCGAACGGCAGGCTGCCCTGCGGCGCCTCGGGCTTGTCGGAAGGATCGAGCAGCCATTGTACCTCCTCCAGCGAGCCGCTCATGCCTTGCAACTGACTCCAGGACATCTGCAAGGCCCGCATATGCGGCTGCAGTCGGTAGAGCAGGATGAGGAAGGCGACGGTCAGCGGGAAGCTTACATTCGCCAGCCAGGCTCCGATCACCACCGCCAGGAACAGCATCGCGTGCAATACCTCGGTCAGTGGCGGCAAGACGCCCTGGCGGATTGAAAGCACGAAAGCCGCCCGCCGCACCCCGTCGGACGCTTTGGCGAAGACCGCCTTTTCACGGTTCTCCTGCCCGAAGATGCGAATCAGGCGCCCGGCATGCACCAGATGCAGCATCTGCGACGCCAGTGCGCTGTTGCGCGAGACGACGCTGCGGCTCGGCGCCTTCAGATTGGACGACAAAACCCCGTGCGCCAGCTGGACAAGCGCCAGCCCTAGAGTCACCAGCAGCGTCATCTGCCAAGAGAGGAGCAGGAGGAAGGCGAGCAGGATGACGGCGGCCGAGGCACTGACGATCGCGCCGAGCAGGGCCTGGATAGCGTCGGATGCTCGCCAGGATTCGTTGGAGATGATGTTGAGCAGCCGCCCGGGGCTTTGCTGCAGGAAAAAGGGGTAGCCGACCCTGAGCAACTGCTCCGACAGTGCGCTACGGATCGAATAACCTGCCTTGCCGTAGATGTAGCTGGTCAGCAGAGTGTTGGCGAAGGCAAAGACATTTTTCAGTACGATCGAACCGAGGATCGCGGCCGAAATGGCGATCAGCCGCTGGCGCTCGCCGAGGTCCGCTCCAACCTGCTGGAGGAGGGCGGAGAAACCGGCCATGCCTGATGTTTCGCCACGTCCCATAATGATGCCAAGCAGCGGAATGATGAGACCGATGCCGAGGCCTTCCAGCGCGGCGCCCGCAAGCCCGAGCCCCACCACGACGGGAACGAGCCGCAACAGCCTGCCACCAAGCGCGCGGCGCAGCATTGGCAGGGCTGACGGAATCAGTGACATTATCGCGCTCTGGCCTCCGCATTGGCTTCGCTGGCTTGTCGGTCGTGGCGCAGCGGCAGCCGTTTTGGCCATCCCATCATGACGAGCAGCGCAAATCTGGCGGCACCTGCCAGATTCATAACGACAATAGGCCAGTGCGACAGATCGAGGTCGCGGTCAAAGCGAGGACGGCCCGCCAGTTCCCTGAACGCGGCCCGCGCAGACCAATAGACATGGCGAAGCAGCCAAGGGGCGTGGCGGACATGTTTCAGGCACAGCGCACCATTACCGAGGCTATAGTCGCGGTGCAGCCTGTCGATCGACTTGCGGTCTCGCCGGCCGTGATGATGCAAGACCGTCATGTCGGGCACGTACTCGACCGGCATGCCGAGCAGCATCGCCCGCACGAGATAATCAGTGTCTTCAGCCGAGCGTAGCGGGCCGCCAGCGCCGAAGCGTTCGTCGAACGAGCCGATGCGGGCCGCTACGTCGCGGTGCATGGTCATGTTGCAGCCGAGCACGAAGCCGCCGGGGTGGACCGCCGGGGTCAGCCGCTCGCTTGCCTCGCGGAGCTTTATGGTGAAGGGCAGGTCCCGGGCATCACCGAGCTCGACCCGGCCGCCGCGGATCAGCCACTTCTCGCCACTCCGGTAGTGCCGCTCCAGGTCGCGGAGATAGTCGCGGTCGAGCTTGCAGTCGTCGTCGACGAAGACCAGCACGCGGCCTCGCGCTCGCGCCAATCCGGCATTGCGGGCAGCGGCTAGTCCGGGGCGAGTCTCCGAGACGGCTGTGACTGGGATGTCGGAAGTTTCGGCGATAGCGGCCAGCCGCTTTGACGTGCCGTCCCGTGAACCATTATCGACCACCACCAACTCTGCCGCGAAGGTGGCGTGCACCCGGCATGCGGCCTGGATCGAGGCTATGCAAGCCTCCAGCACAGCGGCGCGGTCGCGCGTGCAGACGATGAAACTGACCTCGAGCGACGGCCGCTCCGATCGGGGAGATGTCGGGACAGGCGCACTCGCAAACTGGTGATCGCGCAGGAGCGGGTGGGGCCTGTCGGTCATACCAGTCCCCGCTGATAACGCGCAAGCACCGCTTCGGCCGGCGTGGTTTTGAAGAAGTACGCCACCGCGTCCGCCCGCTTTCCCGCCCTTATCGAGAGCAGGCTGAGCCAAGGCGCCCAGACGCCGGGACGCAGCGCATATTGTTCGCGGCGCCGGATGAAATTCCATCTCGCCGTCCGCGTGAGCAATTCGTGGGTCAGCGGCGGTTCTCCTTCGTCGCCGACGAGTTGGTAGAGGAAATAGAACAGGTTCAGCGCGCCTGCCTCGAAGCTTGGCCGTGTGTCGGTCGGCAGCTCGGAAATCCGCTCTTCGAGCGCACGGATGAAATCGGCTGCGCGCGAAACCGTGTCGAAAGAGACGGCCTCGCCGATGTCGCGCAGATCCGCTGTGGTTTCCGCAAGCCCCTCACGCTCGAGATTTTCGGCCACGATCCGCAAATGCGTCCTGCGCATTTCCTTGGCATGCCGCATGGTCACGCTTCCCGCGTGGATGCGATAGACGAGCAGGCTATCGGGCAATATGGTCGCCGGGAAACGGCCGGCAAGCCGTCTGAAGAGATCGAAATCCTCGGCATGCCTATATTTTGGATCGTAATAGAGATCGTTGTTCCCAATAACCTTCCTGTTATAGATCACCGTCGGATGTAAGAATATCGTAAAGAACATCGACAATATGTCGAGCCGGCCGAGCCGGAACACCGGGTCTAGCCTGCCTTTGGCGATACGGCCGTGAAGCAAGGTATCGACGCAGGCGCCGCAGAAGCCGAGATCGGGCCGCCGCTCGAACAGTGCGACCTGGCGCGAGAGGCGCCGGGGATAGGCGACATCGTCCGCATCCATTCGCGCAACAAGCTCGCCCTGGGCCAGTCGTAGCCCTTCATTGAGGGTGGCGACGAGGCCGCGGTTCTCACGCGAGATGACAGAAACGCGATTGTCTGCCCGGCGGTATCGTTCGAGAATCTCGAGCGAGTTGTCAGTCGATCCGTCATCGATAGCGATGACCTCCAGGCGATCGTAGTCTTGCCGCAGAATGCTCTCCAGCGCAGCGGTGAGATAAGGCCCGGCATTGTAGACCGGCAGCAGGACGGAGACGAGCGGCGCGGTGGTCATCTCTGCGCATCCGTTCGCCGGAGTTCGAGTGCGGCGCGGCCATCGGGGGATCCGCCGGGATAGGCGTCCGCCGCCCTGCCGAGCCAGCCGGCATTGCCAGAGCGTGCCTGGGAGCGGCGGCGCGCTACATAGGGGAAGCGGCGCTTGAGGCCGTTGAGCGGCTTTTCGAAAGCCGTCCACGAGATCGAAGCGACGGCGATCGTGGCGGCGCTCGCGACCAGGAAACGCCCTGGCCCCTGCTCCGAGACATTGAGCGGGATCCAGGGCTGTGACTTGACGGCGAGCGACAGAAGGATCGGATGGTAAAGATAGACGCCGTAGCTGATGCGGCCCAGTGACAGCAGCGGCGGCAGTTCGAAAACCCTGCCGAGGACGCCGCCAAGGCCGGCTGAACAGGCGGCCACAACGGCCACCAGCGGCACTAGGGGCAGGATCTGCAGCAATGCCCAGCGGGCCCATTCCAGCATAGGATCGGCCGGCGCAGGGATAAGCCACTCAATCGCCAGGAAGACAGCCGCAAGGGCTGGCCAGCCTAGCCGCATCCATTGCGGCAGGCCGGCGCCTCTGGTCCGCCGGCAGGCAAGCAAAGCACCAAACGCCAGCGCGTCCATCGATGCTGGCGGCAGCAGGTCGCGCGCTAGCGCCGGGGTGGCGGTGATCGGCCAGTAGAAGCGATAGGCCAGCGACAACAGGATGACGCCGATAGTGATCGCTTCCACCCGCCGGCGGGGTGCGAGAAGCACGACCAGCGGCCAGGCGATATAGAACTGCTCCTCGATGCTCAGGCTCCAGAAATGGCAGAGTAGCCAGGGCGTCCATTCGTTGCGCAGCGCGTACCAAAAATTCGACAGGTAAAGCGCATGCCAGACGAGCGATCCACTGGACTGCTCCAGATCGGTCAGCCAGACGAACCCAAGCACGGCGAAATAGGGCGGGAATATGCGCAGCGCGCGCCTGATGTAGAAGGAACTCAATGCAGGGCCGGCTTTGAATTCGGCCGCGGCGCGCGCTTCGAGCAGCAGTCGTGTGATCAGGAAGCCGCTCAGCACAAAAAAAAGCCGCACCCCGATGTGGCCCCAAAAGGAGGACCCGTTGGGTGCAAGGAAATGGGAATAGAGAACCATCGTGACAGCGATGGCGCGCAGAGCGTCCAACTGATTGTCACGCGCGACCGCCATCAGCCATTTCCGCCGGTCTGAAATCTCCGATGAAGCCAGCGGCCCTGCATTCCGGGCCTCAGGTCGAGGCCTGCCAGCGTCGAGAGTGCGCCGACAACATCAAACCCGCGCCTTGTGCGCGGGGCAGCCTCGAAATCGGTGCTGGCCAGCGAAAAATTCAAGCTGATCAACTTGGCGGAATCCTCCACGGCGCACTTCCCAGTACCAAATCCCCCAAGAAATGGTGCAACCGGGCAATGGTGCAGTGCAACACAAAATATCTATCGAGCTGTAATATTCGTGTGAGTTAGTGCTAAAAATGGGTATGATTTGCGAGTGCGTTGCGTCGCTGAGGGTTTTTCACGTCCGCAATGCTGTACGAGAAGTGGTACCATGTCAGAAAAGACACGGTTTAATTACACAACTATAATCCGGAGTGTCTGATATAGGTCAAAATTGACGAAGATTATTCTAAGGTAGTGGTTTTGTATCTTATAAATTATGCTTGTAGTGTCGGGTTCTCTAGGCTGTCGATCTTGCGCGATGCAGCATAGTCGATGGTCAAGCGTCTGACGACGCAATCCTGTGGCGGCGGCCATATGGCGCATGTCGACGAGGCAGACAGGAAGTGCCGGTGTTGGCGTAGGGAGTGACGTGCATTAGCCTTGCACCTGCCGTCACGCTTGCGTCGGATGGAGAACTGGTGCCGCTTAGGTGACTCGAACACCTGACCCCATCATTACGAATGATGTGCTCTACCAACTGAGCTAAAGCGGCCCAGGAAGCGCGAAGCCTCCAGGATCGGCTGGGTGATAGACTCAACCGGCCGCTAATTCAAGATGGGCAACCGTGATTTCAAGGCTGGATCCGGCAATTCGTCCCGTCATTTTCCATTGGCGCGGAATAAGCCATCGCCTCGTTTGCTTTTTCGATTACGCGGAGACGTCGCGCCGGACTGCGCGCAAATCGCCCGGCAAGGCGGCAAACGGACTGATTTTATTGCTAAAAGGCATCGAAATGGGCGTTGAACAGGCCTGTAAGGCAGAATGCGGGCGCTCGCCCGTTGATTGATTGGTCGCCTGCGGCTAACGATCATGGCAATGTAAGCGAACGGACAGGGGAATTCGCTTGGACGCGATCGAAAAAGCGATCCGCAACGCCTTCGAGAAAGGCAACGCCGAGGACCGGGCATTTCGCGAGCGGGTCTATCGGTCGGCTTTCGCGGCGCTCGACCGCGTGCTCCAGGCCAATCCCGGCGTGACGGTGGAAGCCGCCATCAAGCGCCGTAAGGCGGTGCAGGAAAAGATCGCCGAGATCGAATCCGAATTCCTGCCCGCGGTCCCCGATGTCGCCGCGCCGACGCAGAGCGCTGCGCAGACACAAGATACCGCGCTGACGCAACGCGTTGCGCAGCCGCAAGACGCCGTACAGGGCGCCGCCGAAGCGCCCGCGGTCGATGCCCCGACAGGTGTCGCGGCCGGACCGTCGCCGGCGATCGTCGTTGATGAACCGGTTCAGCCCGAGGCATCCGACGCGCCGCGTTCGCGCGTGCTGCCGGTCGTCCCCGACATCATGCCTGACGCCACGCTGCCCGGCGCCCCGGCGATCGATATGGCCGATTCCGCGCCGGCCGAGGCCGCGGCGGAAGTGGCGCCTGACCGTGATGAAAGGCGGATAAGGGGCCGCCGCCTGCCGCTGACGGCGATCTTCTTTGGCGTGACGTTGCTCGCCGCCGCCGGCATCGGCCTCTATTTCGCCGTGCAGACCGGGGTCTTCAAGACGCCGGCGCAGCTCGACACGGCGCCGCCCGAAGCGCCGCCGACCGTCGACGATGACGACTTCACGCCGCCTGCCGATACAACTGAGCCGCAGCAGCCTGGCGCGCCGCAGCAGCCTGGTGTCGCCGAACAGACGCGCGACTGGATCAACGTGTTTACACCCACCGATCCAACGCATGTGGCGACCCCGTCCGACGCCAAGGCCGATGTCGTGCAGGACGACACCGGCTCCTTCCTGCGCATCCGCTCCGGTGCTTCCGGCTCGGCCATCAGCTTCGATGTCGGGCAGGGCGTGCTGGAGAAGCTTGCCGGCAAACATGCCGTGTTCGACATCGTCGCCCGCGCCGAGGACGGCAAGGACACGCAGATCTCCGTCGACTGCAATTTCGGCGATCTCGGCGACTGCGGCCGCAAGCGCTATGCGGTCGGCCAGCAGCGTAACGAATATCTGTTCGACGTGAAATTCCCCGACAAGCCCCCGGGCGCGGCCGGCAGCATCGCCATCAACTCCGACTTCGACAAGCAGGGCAAGGCGGTCGACATCTACGAGATCCGCGTTTCGATCGAACCGTAAGCGCCGCCTAGCGATCAAGCAGCGCCTGCAGCGTCTCGATGCGGTCGGCTTCGGCGGTCGGCTTGTCCCAGCGCAGCCGTGAGATGCGGGGAAATCGCATCGCAACGCCGGATTTGTGGCGGGTCGAACGGTTGAGACCTTCGAACGCCACCTCCAGCACCAGGCCTTGGCTGCGGTCGGCGCGCACCGAGCGCACCGGGCCGAAACGCTCGACCGTATTGTCGCGGACAAATTTGTCGATCTGCTTCAACTCCTCGTCGGTGAAGCCGAAATAGGCCTTGCCGACCGGCACCAATTCCTCCGCGCCTTCCGGCCCCGACCAGACGCCGAACGTATAGTCGGAATAAAAGCTCGACCGCTTGCCATGGCCGCGCTGCGCATACATCAGCACAGCATCGACCGTGTGCGGATCGCGCTTCCACTTGAACCACGGCCCTTTCGGCCGTCCCGCGAGATAGGGCGAATCCCAGCGCTTCAGCATCACGCCTTCGATAATCGGGTGCGGCGGCGCGCGGCGCAGTTCCTCCAGCGTTTGCCAATCCCGGAATTCGACGAATGGCGACAGATCGAAACGGTGCGGGTCCAGCGTTGTGATGAAGGCCTCAAGACGGGCCCGCCGCTCGCGGAAAGGTAGCGCGCGCAAATCTTCGCCGTTGATCTGCAGCGCATCGTAGCAGCGCATGAAGGCCGGGTATTGCTGCTGTATCTTCGGGGCCACGCTCTTGCGATTGAGCCGCTGTTGCAGGTCCGAAAACGTGCCGGTCGCCGCGGGCTCGCCGACCAGCAATTCGCCGTCGAGCGCGGCGGAAAAATTCATCGCCTGGGCGAGATCGGGGAATGCGCCGGACACATCGTCGCCGGTGCGCGAATAGAGCCGGCGCACGCCGCCCTCGCACACCGCCTGAACGCGGATGCCGTCCCATTTCCATTCCGCGGCATAGGCGGCCGGATCGAGCTTTTCGAGGTCGCCGTCGCCGACCGGGTTCGACAGCATCACCGGACTGAACAGGGCAAGTGCGGTCCGCTTCGGCTTCTCGGCCTTGCCTTCCAGCCACGCGAACAGCGAGATATAGGGCGGCGTCAGCCCGTGCCACAGCTCCTCGATCTCGGCGACATCGACCTTGCCGAAATCGGCCAGCGCCTGTTTGGCCAGCCGCGCCGAAACGCCGATACGCAAGCCGCCGGTGACGAGCTTGATGATGGCAAAGCGCGCCGAAATGCCGGCGCTGTCGAGCAGCCCGGCCAGCACCTTGGGTCCGTCCGAGCGGCTCGCCGCCTGCAGCTTCGCCACGACATCGCCAAGCGTCGGCTCCCGGTTGGGGATATGTCCCGGCGTCTGCGGCCAAACCAGCGAGACGGTTTCGGCAAGGTCGCCGACATAGTCGTAGGAATAGCCGAACAGCACCGGATCCATGCGCTCGGTGACCAGCGTGCGCAGCATCGCCGGCTTCACCGCCGCAATGTTGAGGTCGCCGGTGATCGCCGCCAGTGCCAGCCCGCGGTCGGGGTCCTCGACGCTACGGAAATAATCGACGAGCAGTGTCAGCTTGCCATTGCGCGACGGCGTCAGCACCAAGCGGTCGAGGAGTTCGGCGAAACGGTTCATGCGTCGCCCCACGCCAATGGTGAAAACCGGCGCGAGGCACCCCCCTCTGGCCTGCCGGCCATCTCCCCCGCAAGGGGGGAGATTGGCAGCCTTGATCTTGCCGCCCATCTTGCGAGGTTGGCGATTGGCGAAAGCGGAGGTGACATCTGATCTCCCCCCTTGCGGGGGAGATGGCCGGCAGGCCAGAGGGGGGTGGGAAGGATCGCCGCGCCGGCGATTTCTGGATCAAAAATCACCATCAATCGCCCTCGTCCTCATATCCCACCAGGTGCAGTGGCCTGGCGGCGATGCCTTTCAGCTCGCACCAGCGCACCAGCGCTTCCTCGCGGCCGTGCGTCACCCAGATTTCGCCGGCGCCCGTCTCCTTGACGGTAGCGGTCAGTTCATCCCAGTCGGCATGGTCGGAAATGATCAGCGGCAGTTCGACGCCGCCTTGCTTGGCGCGCTGGCGGATGCGCATCCAGCCCGAGGCGAAGCATGAGATCGGGTCGGGAAAGCGCCGCGCCCAGCGGTCGGCGAAGGCCGATGGAGGGCCGACAACGATGGCCCCGGTGAAATCCTGCTTGCCGCCGCTGTCGACGGTTGCCGGCTCCAGCGTGCCGAGGTCGATGCCCTGGCTCTGGTAATATTCGCTGAGCTTGGCCAGCGCGCCGTGGATATAGATCGGCCTGTCATAACCGGCATCGCGCAGCAGCCGCATCACCCGCTGTGCCTTGCCCAGCGCATAGGCGCCGACCAGATGCGATCGCTCGGGAAACTGCGCCGCCGATTTGAGCAGCCGGGCGATCTCCTCCGTGTCGGGCGGATGGTGAAACACCGGCAGGCCGAAGGTCGCCTCGGTGATGAAGACGTCGCATTGGACCGGTTCGAACGGTGCGCAGGTCGCGTCCTTCTGGCGCTTGTAGTCGCCGGAGGCGACGATGCGCCTGCCCTTGTGCTCGACCGCGATCTGCGCCGAGCCCAGCACATGGCCGGCCGGATGGAAGGTGACGCTGACATTGTTCAGCGCCATCGCTTCGCCAAGCACGGCCGCTTGCGTTGTCCCGGCAAAATCCTCGCCATAACGCAACCCCATAATGTCGAGCGTCTGCTGCGTCGCCAGCACCGAACGATGGCCGGATCGGGCATGGTCGGAATGGCCATGCGTGATCAACGCCCGGTTGACTGGCCGCACCGGGTCGATGAAGAAATCGCCGCATGGGCAATAAAGGCCTTCAGGCCGGGGATGAAGCAGGTCGCTGGCGCGCATCCAGTCAAGATAGTGGCTAATTCCAGCGCGGGAAGCCTGTTGCAAGAGACTGCTGACTCGGCCTACAGCCAGCCACCGGCCGCATCAGCCGGCGGGGCCATCGCCATGCAACCGCTGAAAATCTCGTCCGGCGACCTGACCGCCGACCGTCGCGCCGACTATGCCGAGATGCTTTTCGGCTCGGGCGAGCACGCGGCAGCGGCGGAGCTGCTGCTCGGCGCGCTGGAACTGGCGCCGCAATGGGCGGCGGGCTGGTTCCGTCTTGGCGAGATGCAGGAGACGGCCGAGCGGCTCGACGTGGCGGCTCAAGCCTGGGCGACGGCGCTGAAACTCGACCCGGCGGATCGCCTTGGCGCTGCGCTGAAGCTGCAACTCATCGGCAAGGCGCCGGCTGCCGCGGCGCCACCCAGCGCCTTCGTCGAAACGCTGTTCGACCACTATGCCGAAACTTTCGAGGATTCGCTGGTCGGCAAGCTCGGCTACCGGCTGCCGGAGTTTCTCGATCGCGCCATTCGAGCGGCAAGGGCGGGCCGCTTTTCGCTGGCGCTCGACCTTGGTTGCGGCACCGGTCTGATGGGCGAGAAACTGCGGCCGGTCGCCGAACGGCTGGAGGGCTACGACATCTCCGCCGCCATGCTGAAAAAGGCCCGCGCCAAAGGCGTCTACGATCTGCTCGCCAAGGCCGATCTGCAGGATTTCGCCTATGCCGGACCGAAAGCCGATCTGGTGGTGGCGGCCGACGTGTTCATCTACGTCGGCGCGCTCGATCGCGTGATGAAGACGGTCGCGGGCATTCTGGCCACCAATGGCCTGTTTGCCTTTTCCGTCGAAAAGCCAGCCAAGGGCGGGGCGGGCGGCGACGCCGGTTTCGCGCTGCAGGCGTCTCGTCGCTACGCCCATTCTCAAGCCTATGTCGAGCGGGTGCTTGCCGCAAACGGCCTGTCGGTGCTGTCGATGCAGCCGACCGTGATCCGCTGGGATCGCCGCCAGCCGGTCGACGGGCTTGCCGCGCTGGCGGTGCCCTCGTCCAAGGGTTGATGTCTCGTCTTGTTCGAAAACGTGAATAGGATTTTTGCGGCTGGCGCGGCATCAGGTAGGATACAAGCCGGGAAAAGCCCGCGGCAGGCATTGAGGAGGAACACATGCGCTGGAACATGATGGTCTTGGTGTCTTGCCTGGCAATGACCGGCTGCATGGGCAGTTCGATGTCGGAGCGGCAGGACCAGGACGTGCAATCGTCGCTGCAATATGACAACGTGCCTTGCGACCAGTTGCTGGCGCAACGCAACGAACTGGCGCAGCAATACCATCTGTCGATGGACGCCAAGCCGAGCTTCTCCAATCCGGCGATGGGCTTCGGCCCGTTCACGCCGGATATGCGCTCCAAAAGCAAGCGCGATACTGATCTGGCAAGTGGCAAGATCGACGCCATGAACCGCTCGATCGTCCGCCGCGACTGCGGCAAGCCCAACAAACAGAAGAAGTTCACCCTGCCGAGCTGAACCTGAACTTCCTCAGTACCCCGCCTTGCGGTCGACCACGTTATCAAGCTTTTCGCCGCGCTCGAAGGCATCCATCTGCCGCAACATGCTCGGCGCCAGGTGGACAGGGTCGGAGGTCGCCGCCGCGTGCGGCGTCACGAACACTTTCGGGTGACTCCAAAGCGGACTGGTCTTCGGCAGCGGCTCGACCTCGAACACGTCGAGGCTCGCCTCCTTCAGCGTGCCGTCGTCCAGCGCTCGCAAGATGTCGGCGTCCTTCTGCAGCCGGCCGCGCCCGGCATTGATCAGCACCGAGCCGCCGAGGCCGTTTCGCTTGCGCAATTCCTTCAGCACGCCGTAATTGATGATGCCGTGCGTGTCCGGCGTCAGCGGCAACAACACCACCAGTATGTCGGTGGCGTTGAGGAAGGGGATCAGCCCGGCCTCTCCGGCATAGGTCGCAACGCCTTTCATGGCCTTGTCGCTGCGCGACCAGCCATTGACGGCAAAGCCGAGCGACAACAGCACCGACGCCGCGGCGCGGCCGAGATTGCCGAGCCCCATAATGCCGACCGAGATGTCGCCGGCCGGCCGCTGCGGCGGTTCGTGCCAGGTCTTCTTCGGCTGCTGGGCACGATAGAGCATGCCCTGGCGATGATGGTCGAGCACCCGCCAGACGACATATTCGGTCATGTATTGGGTGAGGTTGTCGGCGACCACTTTGACGATCGGCACATCGGGCAGGCCGGGATCGGCGAAGATATGGTCGACGCCGGCGCCGATCGAGAAGATTGCGCGTAGATTGGGCAGCGATTTCAAGAGGTTCGGCTTCTGCTTCCACACCACCGCATAGGTGATCGACGGATCCGAAGCGCCGTCCGGCTCCAGCACCACTTCGCGCTCGGCCGACAGCAGCTCGCGCCAGCGCTGCGGATGAAAGCCGGTGACGGCAAGCAGGATTTTGCCTTTTTCCATTTGCGGATTGTATTCCCTGTTATTCGCTGACGATACCGACCGGCGCCGTCTCGATCTTGAACGCGGCCGAGATCAGCGCCTTCGTATAGTCGGTCTGCGGCCGCTCGAAAATCTGTTCGGAAGGGCCGGCTTCGACGATCTTGCCATTGCGCATGACGATGACGTCATTGGCAAGGGCGCGAATGACTTTCAGATCGTGGCTGATGAACAGATAGGCAAGGTCGTGCCTGGCCTGCAGATTGCGTAAGAGGTCGACCACTTGCGCCTGCACGCTCATGTCGAGCGCCGAGGTCGGTTCGTCCAGCATGACGAAGCGCGGATTGAGCACCATGGCGCGCGCAATGGCGACGCGCTGGCGCTGGCCGCCGGAGAATTCATGCGGATAGCGGTTCCTGGTCGCCGGATCGAGCCCGACCTCCTTCAGCACGGCGACGACCTTGTCGTCGCGTTGGTCGGGCGACAGCTTCGGCTCGTGGATCTTCAAGCCTTCCTCGATGATCTCCGAGACCGACATGCGCGGGCTGAGCGAGCCGAACGGGTCCTGGAAAACGATCTGCAACTCGCGGCGCAGCGGCCGCATGGCGTTGAAGGAAAGCTGGTTGATGTCGCTGCCATTGAACTGGATGGTGCCGGTCGATGAGATCATCCGCGCCAGCGCCAGCCCGAGCGTCGTCTTGCCGGAGCCGGATTCGCCGACGACGCCTAGCGTCTGGCCGGCGCGTACGGTGACGTCGATTCCGTCAACTGCCTTCACATTGTCGACGGTGGTGCGAAAGAAACCCTTTTTGATCGGGAACCAAACCTTGATGTCCTTGCCGGTCATAACCGGCTTGGCGGCGTCGTTGGCGGCCGGCGGCTTGCCCTTCGGCTCGGCGGCCAGGAGGTGCTTGGTATAAGCGTGCTGCGGGTTGGCGAAGATGTCCCTGGTCGGCCCGGTCTCGACGATCTTGCCTTTGGTCATCACGCAGACGCGGTCGGCGATCTTTCTGACAATGCCGAGATCATGGGTGATGAACAGCATTGACATGCCCTTGCGGCTCTTCAGCCCCGCCAGCAATTCGAGGATCTGCGCCTGGACAGTGACGTCGAGCGCCGTCGTCGGCTCGTCGGCGATCAGCAGTTCAGGCTCGTTGGCCAGCGCCATGGCGATCATGACGCGCTGGCGTTGGCCGCCGGACAGCTGGTGCGGATAGGCGTCGAGCCGCTTTTCCGGTTCGCGAATGCCGACCTCGTTGAGCAGCGCCAGCGTGCGCGCCTTGGCCTGGCGGTCGCCCATGCCCTGATGCAGCGCCAGGATCTCGACGATCTGCTGCTCGATCGTGTGCAGCGGATTGAGCGAGGTCATCGGCTCCTGGAAGATCATGGTGATCTTGTTGCCGCGCACGCTGCGCAACTGCTTTTCGTTCATCGCCAAAAGGTCGGCGCCCTGGAACAGGATCTTGCCCGAGGGATGGCTGGCCGTCGGGTAGGGCAGAAGCTTCAGCACCGACAGCGCCGAGACCGATTTGCCGGAACCGGATTCGCCCACAAGCGCCACCGTCTCGCCCTTGGCGAGATCGAAGGAGATGTGGTCGACGGCGGTCGACTCGTTGCCGCCTTGGGTGAAGGCAACGCTGAGATCGCGGACGGAGAGCAGGAGTTCGCTGCTCATCGGAACGCCTTGCGCGGGTCGAAAGCATCGCGCGTTGCTTCACCGATGAACACCAACAGCGACAGCATCAGCGAGATGACGATGAAGCCCGATATACCGAGCCAGGGGGCATTGAGGTTACTCTGCGCCTGTTTTAGCAGTTCGCCGAGCGACGCGGTGCCGGGCGGCAGGCCGAAGCCGAGATAGTCGAGCGAGGTCAGTGTCGAGATCGAGGCGCTGACCAGGAAAGGCATGAAGGTCAGCGTCGCCACCATGGCATTGGGCAGAAGATGGCGCAGCATGATGGTGCGGTTGGACACACCAAGCGCGCGGGCCGCGTTGACATATTCGAAGTTGCGCGCGCGCAGGAATTCGGCGCGCACCACGCTGACAAGCGACGTCCAGGAGAAGAGCAGCATCAGCCCGAGCAGGATGAAGAAGCCCGGCGGCAGGATGGCGGCGACGATCAGCAGCAGATACAGCAGCGGTATCGCCGACCAGATTTCTATGAAGCGTTGAAAGAGAAGGTCGGTCCAGCCGCCGAAATACCCTTGCAGCGCGCCGGCGGCGACGCCGATAACCGACGAACCCGCAGTCAGGATCAACCCGAACAGCACGGAAATCCTAAACCCGTAGATGATGCGCGCCAGCACGTCGCGCGCCTGGTCATCGGTACCCAGCCAGTTCCAGTTGCCGACAATGCAGTCAGGATCGGCAGCGCCTTGCGGATATTGGCTGCATCGCCTCTGCGCGTCGTATTCCCATGACGGTTTTGCGGGAGCGGCGTCGGGGATCGCATTGTTGACGGTGCGGTAGGAATAGCGGATTGGCGGCCAGATCATCCAGCCATTGGCGTTGATCTCGTCGCGGATGACCGGGTCGCGATAGTCGGTGACGGCGTAGAAGCCGCCGAATTTTTCCTCGGGGTAGGCGACCGCCACCGGGAACAGGATCTCGCCTTTGTAGTAGGCGACGATCGGCCTGTCGTTGGCGATCAGTTCGGCAAACAGCGACAGCACGAACAGAGCGAGGAATATCCACAACGACCAGTAGCCGCGCCGGTTGGCCTTGAAGTTCTGCCAGCGCCGCTTGTTGAGCGGCGACAGCCAGGGGCGGGCGATCCTTGTCGGTGTGATCTCGGCTGCAGCCTGCGTCATCAGACGTCTCTCCGCTCGAAATCGATGCGCGGATCGACCCATGTGTAGATCAGGTCGGACAACAGCGTCACGAACAAACCAAGCAGCGAAAATATATAGAGGTTGGCGAACACGACCGGAAAGTCGCGCGCCAACACGGACCTGAAACCGAGCAGCCCGAGACCGTCGAGGGAAAAGATGTTCTCGATCAAAAGCGAGCCGGTGAAGAAGGCCGAGATGAAGGCCGCTGGAAAGCCGGCAATGACGATCAGCATTGCGTTGCGGAACACATGTCCGTAAAGCACCCGCCGCTCCGACAGGCCCTTGGCACGGGCCGTCACCACATACTGTTTGCGTATCTCTTCCAGGAAGGAGTTCTTGGTCAGCAGCGTCGTCGTCGCGAAGGCCGACAGCACCAGCGCCGTCAGCGGCAAGGTCATGTGCCAGAAATAATCGACGATCTTGTCGGGCCACGACAATTGGTCCCAATTGTCGGAGACGATGCCGCGCAGTGGGAACCAGTCCCAGAAGGAGCCGCCCGCGAACAGCACCATCAGCAATATGCCGAACAGGAAGGCCGGTATGGCATAGCCGACGATGATCACGCCGCTGGTCCAGACGTCGAAGGCGGAGCCGTCCTTGACCGCTTTGCGGATGCCAAGGGGGATCGAGATCAGATAGGACAACAGCGTGATCCACAGCCCAAGCGAGATCGACACCGGCATCTTCTCCAGGATCAGGTCAAGAACCGAGATGTCACGGAAATAGCTGTCGCCGAAATCGAAGCGGGCATAGTTCCACAGCATCATGCCGAAGCGTTCGAGCGGTGGTTTGTCGAAGCCGAATTGCTTTTCCAGCTTCTTGATGAATTCCGGATCGAGCCCTTGCGCGCCGCGATACTTCGAGCCGACGTCACCGGCCACATCGAAATTGCCGCCGCCTCCTGCATCGCCGCCGCCGCTGCCGAGGCGGTCGCTGCCGCCCTGGTTGGTCAGGCTGGCGATGACCTGCTCGACCGGTCCACCCGGTGCGAATTGAGTGACGACGAAAGCAACCGCCATGATGCCGAACAGGGTCGGTATCATCAGCAGGATACGGCGCAGTATGTAGGCGCCCATCAGCTTTCACCCTCCCCCTTGTGGGGAGGGTCGATCCGCGAAGCGGAGCGGGGTGGGGGTAGTCTCGATCCGGCGTACGCCGTCACACCCCCACCCCGGTTCGCCATTCGCGCTGCGCACGAAGTGCTCACCGACCCTCCCCACGAGGGGGAGGGTAAAGTGCCGCGCAACAGCCTACCCTTTGCCAATTTTTGCCGCCTTGCCCTTGTCGACCCACCACAGCGCTTCGACCGGGAAGTCGAAATCGGGTTTCCGCTCGGGAAAACCGAACATGTCCCAATAGGCGCTTCGATGATTCGCCAGGAACCAACTTGGAATCCAATCCCTCCGTGCACGCAAGACCCGGTCGAGCGCGCGCATGGCAATTGTCAGGCTTTCGCGACCCTCGGCGGCACCTGCGGCGTCAACCAGGGCGTCGATGGCCGGGCTCGACGTTCCCGGCAGATTGCGAGAGCCCGATACGGTAGCTGCTCGCGAATGGAAAATGGTTTCGAGGTCGTCACGGGTTGGCGTCGCCGGAAACGAGGCCGCGACCGAGACGAGGTCGTAGTCGAACGAATTCTGCCGCAGCTGATATTGCGCGGCATCCACCAGCCGGATCGAGGCATCG
The DNA here is from genome assembly GCF_040320205.1 of Mesorhizobium sp. M0761. Lineage (NCBI taxonomy): Bacteria > Pseudomonadati > Pseudomonadota > Alphaproteobacteria > Hyphomicrobiales > Phyllobacteriaceae > Mesorhizobium > Mesorhizobium sp. M0761. The sequence continues at coordinate 136,516 of NZ_JAMYPF010000005.1, read as the reverse complement.
ATGCCGACCGCCTTCATGTTTTCGACCCAGGGCGAGTAGACCTGTTCGAAGACTTCGTCGTCGACAAGAAACTCTGCGGACAACCGACCACCCTTGTCGTTCACGACGAAATTGCCGGACCGTTTCCAGCCGGCCTCGGCCAGAAGCTTGGCCGCCTTGCCAAGCAACTGCCGGTCGCGGCCGGAGCCGTTCGACGCGTCCTGGATCACGGCTTCGCCAAAAGCCTCGGCGGGAATCTGCTCACGCAGCGGCTCAAGAAGAGCCAATTCTTGTGGCGACGGTCTGCCCTCGGCGCGAAATTCGGATTTCTCGAAGCAGGATTGCGAGCGCTCATAGGAACCGTAGAAGAAATTGCGCCGCGTCCATTCGAAGTCGAAGCAGAGCCCGATCGCCTGCCGCACGCGCGAGTCGCGAAACTGCTCGCGCCGCTGGTTGACGGCGGTGCCCTGCATCGAAGGCACCGTTTCGGCCGGGAATTCGTGCTTCACCACCTTGCCGGCAGTGAACGCTGGGAAGTCGTAGCCGGTCGCCCAGACGCGCGAGGTGAATTCCTCCCTGTAGAGGATTTCTCCCTTCTTGAACGCTTCGAAGGCAACGCTACGGTCCTGATAGAACTCAACGCGGATCCGCTGAAAATTGTTCTGGCCGCGATTGACCGGCAGGTCGTTGCCCCAATAATCAGCCACACGCTCATATTCGATCCAGGCCCCTGCCGACCAGCGACCGACCTTGTAGGCGGCTGACCCCAACGGCGGGTTCATCTGCGAGGAATCGAACGGGTTGGCCGTGTAGAACGCCTTCGACAGGACCGGGAACTCGACGACGTTGAGGATGGTGCGGCTTGTCTGCTTGCCGGAAAACCTAAGCTGCAGCGTGTGGGCATCCACGGCAATCGCGTCATCCAGATGCGTTAGCGGCAGGGAATAGTACGGGTGCCCCTTGTCCTTGAGCAGCTTGAAGGTGAAGGCGGCATCCTCTGCCGTCAATGGCGTGCTGTCATGGAAGCGGGCCTGCGGGCGCAGCGAGAAGGTGAAGTCGTTGCGGTCGTCGGAAATCGTCACGCTGTCAGCGATCAGCCCGTAAACGGCGTCAGGTTCGTCGTACGCTCTCACCATCAGTGAATCGAAGCACATCTCCGTGCGCTGGGGCGAATCGCCTTTGGGAACGAACGAATTCAGCGTGTTGAAGGTCAGCGGCGTCTGGTTGGCAAGCCAGTTGCGCGGCAGGAAGTTGAAGACGCCACCTTGCGGCGCATCGACATTGACATAGTCGAAATGAGTGAAGTCCGGCTTGTATTTGAGGTCGCCGAAAGCCGACAGTCCATGCAGTTTCACGCCGGTTGGGCTGGCGGCGAAAGCCTTGCCCGGCAGCAGCGCAGCAACGGCCGCGGCGCCACTGAGGGCCAGGAAATCGCGGCGAGGGAGCCCCGCCATCAATTGCTGCCCTTGTACTTGGCGGCCAGGGCCTTTTCCTTGTCCGCATCGATCCACCAGGAATCGATATCGGCGCCACGGTAGCCGGGCTGCTTTTCCGGGATGCCGAACTTGTTCCAGTAAGCCAGCCACACAACGGCGCGATAGTATTGCGGCACCACATAGTAATTCCACAGCAGCACGCGATCGAGCGCATGGGTGGTGGCGACGAGGTCATCGCGATCCGTGGCAAAAATGATGCGGTCGACAAGGGCGTCAACGACCGGGTTCTTGATGCCGGAATAATTGCGCGATGCCGGTGTGTCGGCGGCCTTGGAGCTCCAGAAATCGCGCTGCTCGTTGCCGGGCGATTCCGACTGTTGGAGCTGTCCTGTGATGACGTCGTAATCGAAGTTTCTGACGCGGTTGGTGTACTGGCTCGGGTCGACGATGCGCAGTGTTGCATCGACGCCGATCTTGCGCAGATTGGCGATCCAGGGGCTGGAAATGACCTGGTCGGTTTCATTCGAGCCTAGGATTTCAAACTTGAATGGCTCGCCGGTCTTGGCGTTGACCATCTTGCCGCCCTTGATCACCCAGCCGGCCTGGGCGAACAGGTCGACCGCCTGCTTCAGATATTTGCGCTCCGCCTGCGGCGAATCGTAGACCGGCAACTTGAATTCCTGGGTGAATACTTCCGGCGGCAGCTTGTCGCGGTACTTCTCCAGGATCTCCAATTCCTTGCCTTGCGGCAAGCCGCTGGAGGCTAGGTCCGTGCCCTGGAAATAGCTGTGGGTGCGAGTGTTGAAACCGAAGAACAGCGTGCGGTTCATCGATTCGAAATCGAACGGGTAGGTGAGCGCGGCCCTGACCAGACGATCGGCAAACAACCTATGTCTCTGGTTGAGCATGAAAGCCTGCATCGGCTCGGGCGAGGTGGTCTTGAACTCCTGCTTGATCACATCGCCGGCCTTGATCGCCGCGAAATCATAAAATGTCGCCCAGCGCTTCGAGCTGTTTTCCGGCTTGATATCGTCGAGGCCACCTTTCTTGAACGCCTCCCAGGAGGCGTTGTCGTCAAGAATGTAGGTGAAGTGCTGCGTGTCGAAATTCTCCCGGCCGATCTTCACAGCCAGCTTGGCGCCCCAATAGTCGGGGACGCGCTGCCAGACGATTTCCGACCCCGCCTTGAAGCTGGCGATCTTGTATGCAGCCGAGCCCAGCGGCGGCTCCAGCGTCCCCTTGGTGATGTCGCGCTTCTTGCCATTGTCGTCGGTGCCTTCCCACCAATGCTTGGGCAGCACGACAAGGTCGCCGAGGATCTTGGGCAGTTCGCGATTGCCCTTCTGGTCGAAGTGGAACTCGACCTCACGGTCCGAGACAGCGACGGCGTCGGTGACGTTTTCGAAATAGCGGCTGTACATCGGGCTGTTGGCCTTCAGCACCTGGAACGACCAGATCACGTCGTCAGTGGTGATCGGCTGTCCGTCATGCCATTTCGCCCGTGGGTCGAGCCGGTAGGTGGCCGAGGAATAGTCGGTAGGGTACTTGTAGGCATCGGCGATGAGCGGGTGGCTGACGCTGCCTTCGTCAGTCGCTTGATCCATGAGCGTGTCGTAGAGCAGGCCGCCGCCAAATGGCTGCAGGCCGGCCGCCGGCGAGCCCTGCACGACGTAGGGATTGAAGCTGTCGAACGTGCCGGAAACGACCGAATTGTAGGTACCGCCCTTCGGTGCATCCGGATTCACATAATCGTAGCGCTGGAAGTTCTCGCCATATTTGGAGGGGCCGATCAGCGAAGAGGTGGTGTGCCATTCCTGGGGGAAGGATGCCTGCAGGCCGCCTGCGAGGGCGCCCACAACCAGAAAGGACCTCAGAAGCGTTCGGCCAACCGTCATGCGTTCTCCTCGTCGCGATGCCCGGCAATCCTAAATGATTTGACGCCGGTGAAAACCGCCATGCGGCGGCTTTGTCGCCGCATATGCGATTTTCCTAACAAAAAGCCGGGCTGAACCCGGCTTTTTTGAGGTCATGGAGATGACAATTCGGTTATTTGGCGGGCGCCGGTGCCGGCGTCGCAGGGGCTGGAGCTGCACCTTCAGCCGGCTTGGCCGGAGCGGCACCCTCGGCCGGCTTGGCCGGCGCCGTTGCATCGGCGGCGGCACCTGGCGTCGGCAGCGGCTTCGGGCTATCCGACAGCGTGCGCAGATAGGCAATGACGTTGGCGCGGTCCTCGTCCTTCGGCAGGCCGGCAAAGCCCATCGCCGTGCCCTTCACGAATTTCTTCGGCGAGGTGATGAAGTGGTTGAGATTGTCATAGGTCCACTTCTCGGCGCCGCCCTTGGAAAACTCCTTCATGCCGGCCGAATAGGCAAAGCCCTCATGCTCGGCGACGGGGCGGTCGACGATGTCCCAGAGATCCGGGCCGACCTTGTTGGGGCCGCCTTTTTCGCCGGAATGGCAGGCCTGGCATTTCTTAAAGACGGCCGCACCTTGCTCGACATTGGCGGTGGCCAAAAGGTCGGCGATCGGCTTCGCCTCTGCTGCGGGTCCGGCGGCGCCGCCTTCGGCAGGCTCCGTCGCCTCGATGGCAAAGCCGGGTTTTTCCGGCGCCGGCGAGGCAAACAGGGCGTCGGACACCAAACCGACCGAGAAGACGACGAAACAGGTTCCAAGCAACCCGGCGAGCAGTTTGTTGACTTCGTTGGAATCCATACGCCCCAGGGCTCCCTTTTCCGGCGGACCTCTCCGTCCACTCCGTCCGTCGGTATCGTGACCCACCCCGTCGAGCCGGTCAAATCGGGCGGAAACTAGGTCTTTTGCTTGGGCGTTGCAACACCTATAAGGGCGCTTCCAGTGAGACCTTTTGCCACTTTCCCCATCCTCTTTCGAACGCCTTGCAACCTCGATGTCCACGCTCATCCTGATCCCGGCCCGCATGGCCTCGACGCGCCTGCCGGGCAAGCCGCTGGCCGACATAGCCGGCGCGCCGATGATCGTCCATGTCGCCCGCCGCGCCGCTGAGGCTGGGCTTGGCCGGGTAGTGGTGGCAACCGACACGCGCAACGTGGCCGAAGCGGTGCGCGCGCACGGTTTCGAGGCGGTGATGACGCGCACCGACCACGAATCCGGTTCCGACCGTATCTTCGAGGCGCTGACCGCCCTCGACCCCGATCGCAAGGTCGAAACCATCGTCAATGTGCAGGGCGACCTGCCGACCATCGATCCCAAGATCATCGGTGCGGCGCTGAAACCGTTCGAGGACGCTGCGGTCGACATCGCCACGCTCGGCGTCGAGATCGTCCGCGACGAGGAAAAGGCCAACCCCAACGTCGTCAAGATCGTCGGTTCGCCGTTGTCGGCGACGCGGCTGAAGGCGCTCTATTTCACCCGCGCCACCGCGCCCTGGGGCGAGGGGCCGCTCTATCACCATGTCGGCCTCTACGCCTATCGGCGCTCAGCCCTCGAACGCTTCGTCGCGCTAAAACCGTCGCCGCTCGAACGGCGCGAGCGGCTGGAGCAGTTGCGGGCGGTGGAGGCCGGTATGCGCATCGATGCCGAGATCGTGCAATCGCTGCCGCTCGGCGTCGACACGCCGGAAGACCTCGAACGCGCCAGACAAATTCTTTGCTGAGAAGACAAATCCTTTCCTGACACCGCAGATCCTTTCAAACCTGAGATATCGGCATGCCTGACAAGACCAACAGAATAGCCTTCCAGGGCGAACCGGGCGCCAATTCCGACACCGCCAGCCGCAACATGTTCCCTTCGATGGAGCCGTTGCCGTGCCCCACCTTCGAGGATGCCTTCAACGCGGTCGAGACCAACAAGGCCGACCTCGCCATGATCCCGATTGAAAACACCATCGCCGGCCGCGTCGCCGACATCCATCATCTCTTGCCGGAATCGAAACTCCACATCGTCGGCGAATATTTCCTGCCGATCCACTTCCAGCTGATGGTGCTGCCAGGCGTCAAACGCGAAGAGATCAAGACCGTGCACAGCCATATCCATGCGCTGGGACAGTGCCGCAAATACATCCGCAAGAACGGTTGGAAGCCGGTGATCGCCGGCGACACGGCGGGCTCTGCGAAGCTGGTCTCGGAGCTCAAGGACCGCACCATGGCCTCGCTCGCCCCGGCGCTAGCCGCAGAACTCTACGGCCTCGACATCATCGAGAAGAACGTCGAGGACACGGATTCGAATGTCACCCGCTTTGTCGTGCTGACCAAGGACAAGCGATTGGCCGAACGGCCCTCGGCCGACACCAAGATGATGACGACCTTCATGTTCCGTGTCCGCAACGTGCCGGCTGCGCTCTACAAGGCAATGGGCGGTTTCGCCACCAACGGCGTCAACATGACGAAGCTGGAGAGCTATCAGTTGGGCGCCTTCACCGCGACGCTGTTCTACGCCGATATCGAGGGCCATCCCGACGACCCACTGGTCAAGCTGGCGCTGGACGAACTGCGCTTCTTCTCGCGCGAAGTGCGCATTCTGGGTGTCTATCCCGCCAGCGAGTCGCGCGAGCAGTGGAAGGTCTCGGACCAAGGTTCCCCTAAACCAGCAGGGTCAGCGGCACATAGTCGATTTCCATGAAGGTTTCGACTTCCGGGATCCAGCGGTCGCGCACGAAGGCAACGTGGTCGGGATGCTCGTTATATCTGGTGTAGGCGGCCTGATCGACGAACTCCATCGAGAAGCCGAAGTGATAGTCGTTCTTCGGGCTGACTTGCCGCAGCGGCTCGAAATGGGTGACGCCCTTGATTGCGCTGAGAATGCGCTTGGCATCGGAGAGGAACCGCTTTTCCTCCAGCGAGTACTGCGGGTGCTTCAGGGTGAAAACCACGGTGTGACGGATCATTTTTTGCTCCCGTTAAGCAATTCCAGGAAAAGTGTGAAGCGGTTTTCCGTCCGGAATTGCGTAAAATAACAAGTCTTATTCGCTGTCGACCCAGGCGCGGATCAGATGATGCGCGATCGCGCCTTTCGGCGGCGTGACCAGATTGTCCTTGTGCGTCCTCTCCAGCATGGAACGCACCTCGTCGCGAAAAAACCAGCGGCAATCTTCCAACTCGTTGAGATCGGCCTGGATGTCGTCATTGAGCGGTTCGCCGAAACAGCCGATCATCAGCGAATAGGGGAACGGCCAGGGTTGGCTGGCATGGTAGACGACGCGGCCGAGCCGGATGCCGGCTTCCTCCAGCGTTTCGCGGCGCACCGCCGCCTCGATCGTCTCGCCCGGCTCGATGAAGCCGGCAAGCGCCGAGTACATGCCGGGCCCGAAATGCCGGCCGCGGCCGAGCAGGCATTTTTCCCGCGTCGCCGTCAGCATAATCGCCACCGGATCGGTGCGTGGAAAGTGCTCGGTGCCGCAATTTGGGCAATGGCGCTTGTAGCCGCCGGCCCGCATTTGCGATTCATGGCCGCATTTGCTGCAGAAGCGATGGGTGGCATGCCAGGCAAGCAGGGCGGCGCCTTGCGCCAGCGCGCCCGCTGCCGCCTCGTCGATCAGCCCCTGCATATAGACCGAGCGATAATCGATCGCCTTCATGGTCTCCGGTAGCTGTTCGGGATCGAGGCCGACCGGCACGGCAAGTACCGGGCCGCTCTCGGCAAAGCCAAGCAGCACGCCTTGTGCGAGTGATGGCTGCAGCTTCTGGCCCTCAGCCAGATCGAACCAAGGGTCGAAGCTGCCATCGTGCAATTTCAGATACAGCCGTCCGCCATGCATCGGCAGAAGACGTGCCGAGGGATCGGCCAACGCCCTTTCGACGGAATCGTCGGCGCGGTTCTCGGATTGCCGATCAATCGTGTTTCCGGCGAAGCCGACGAACTGGCTCGGTTCGCGCAAGGGCGCGTCAAAAAGGCGAAAGGTCATGGAAGCTCGAACGTCTAGGGATGGACACAGGCGGCTTATAGCGCCGCCTTGATCTGTTGCGCAAATTGGCGGATGCCTGAACGCTCATAGGGCTCGCGCATGCCGTGCCCCCACACCGGCCCCGGCCAGCCCGGATCGCCTTCCGAGCGGGCGATGACGTGGACATGCAATTGCCGAACGATGTTGCCGAGCGCGCCGGTGTTGATCTTGGTGCAGCCCGTGGTTCTTTTCAGCGCCTGCGCCACCATGTTGGTTTCGAAGGTCAACATCGCCTGGTCGAGCGGCGTCATGTCGTGGATTTCTTCGGCCCCCGGCCGCTGCGGCACCAGGACCAGCCATGGCCAGCGGCTATCGTTCATCACCCTGAGCTCGCACAGGCCGAGCCACATCAGCTGCTCGCTATCCGCCTCCAGCCTGGAGTCGAGCGTGAATCCGGCCTTGAGGCCCGGTAGCATTGGCGTTTCCCTTGCGCTTCTCGCATTATTCCCAAACTCATGACGCTAGAGCGGCTGCACGGGGGCTGCAAGCGATTCATTGAGCGGCGGAGTTCACGGGCATCCGATTCTCAATGCACCCTTGCATTTGATCGCTGAATTGCCGATATGGAACGCGGGAGGTTGGTGGTGGACGATCCACTCGCCAACCGGGTCAGGTCCGGAAGGAAGCAGCCCTAACGAGCCCGGAACGGGTCATTGTTCCAGCCTCCCACCTCATCGGCCCCTCTCGCGACATTGACGACGCATTGCAGCGCGGGCGAGACTATTGGAGCAATTCCAGGGAAAGTGTGAGCGGTTTCCCGTCCGGAATTGCGTTAAAGCAAAGGGTAGAGCGGTTTGCCGTTTCAGAAAACGGTGAAACGATCTAGCAGGAATCGGCTACGCTGAGACGCGGCCTTTTGGAGCTTTACGGGCGAATGAGCGAAGCCGGAAATTCGGACCCCGAAACCCTGGAGAAGCAAAAGGCCGTCGCCTATCGCGTGCTGGCGCGCAAATATCGTCCGTCGAATTTCTCCGAACTGATCGGCCAGGAGCCGATGGTCCGCACTTTGACCAACGCTTTCTCCACAGGCCGCATCGCCCAGGCCTGGATGCTGACCGGCGTGCGCGGCGTCGGTAAGACCACGACGGCGCGCATCCTGGCGCGGGCGCTCAACTACAAGACGCCGACGGTCGACCATCCCTCGGTCGACCTCGCCCTCCTGGGCGAGCACTGCCAGGCGATCATGGAAGGCCGCCATGTCGACGTCATCGAGATGGACGCCGCGTCGCATACCGGCATCGACGACATCAGGGACATTATCGAGCGCGTGCGCTACGCCCCGGTGTCGGCGCGCTACAAAGTCTACATCATCGACGAAGTGCACATGCTCTCCACCCAGGCCTTCAACGGCCTGCTGAAGACGCTGGAAGAGCCGCCGCCGCACGTCAAATTCATCTTTGCCACCACCGAAATCCGCAAGGTGCCGATCACCGTGCTGTCGCGCTGCCAGCGTTTCGACCTGAGACGCATCGATGCCGGCGCGCTGGTCGCGCATCTCGCCTCGATTGCCGGCAAGGAAGGCATATCGGTCGACGACGACGCGCTGGCGATGATCGCGCGCGCCGCCGAAGGCTCGGCCCGCGATTCGCTCTCCATCCTCGACCAGGCAATCGCCCATGGCGGCGGCGCCGTCAGCGCCGAAGCGGTGCGCGCCATGCTGGGTCTCGCCGACCGCGCCCGCATCGTCGACCTGTTCGAACATGTCATGAAAGGCGATGTGGCGGCCGCCCTTGCCGAATTCCGCAACCAGTACGACACCGGCGCCGATCCGGCTGCCGTGCTGACCGATCTGGCCGAATTCAACCACCTCGTCACCCGGCTGCGCTTCGTGCCGACGGCTGCCGACGACGCTTCCCTGTCCGAGGATGAGCGCCGCCGCGGCGCCGACTTCGCCAGCACGCTGTCGGTCAAGGTTCTGTCGCGAACCTGGCAGATGCTCTTGAAAGGCATTCCCGAGGTGCAGTCGTCCAACCGACCGGTCAGCGCCGGCGAGATGGTGCTGATCCGGCTGGCGCATGCCGCCGACCTGCCGACGCTGGACGAGGCGCTGAAATCTCTGGAGAGCGGCGCTCCGGCGTCCGGTGGTGCGTCACGCCCGAATGGTGCGCCGGTAAATGCCGGCAATGGCGCCAGCGCGGTAGCGCAGACCCGGATGCCGTCCGGGCCAGCCGGTGCGCAAACCATGCGATTGGTCGACGCGCCCCCGGTCGCCTTTGTCGCGCCTCCGCAGCCGGTCGTCGAGCCGCAAACGCCGCCGCTGAAATCGCTGGCCGATATTGTCGCTCTTGCCGACGCGCAGCGTGACATCGCCTTCAAGGTGCTGGTCAAGAGCTGTATTCGCCTGGTGCGCATCGAGCCCGGCCGTATCGACGTCGGCCTGACCGCCGATGCGCCCAAGATGCTGCTCAACGACTTGACGACGAAGCTGCGCGCCTGGACCGGCCGCAACTGGCTGGTGTCATTGTCGAAGGAAGAGGGCGGCCAAACGCTGGCCGAGATGGAATCGACCAGGCGCGAGACTGCTTTCTCCGACGCGAAAAGCGATCCGGCTGTGGCCGCCATCCTGGCGCGCTTTCCCGGCGCCAAGATTATCGACGTGCGCATTCCCGACGCGCCGGAAGTCGACACCGACAAGGCCGAAGCGCCGGTCGAGCCGCCATCCGACGACGACGAAACCTGACCATAGCCACGAATCCGCAAAGGACCCGACCATGAAAGATCTTCTCGGCCTGATGGGCAAGGCGAAGGAAATGCAGGCCAAGTTCCAGGCCATGCAGGACGAGATCGCCACGATTGAAGCAAGCGGGCAGGCGGGCGGCGGGCTGGTCAATGTCACGCTGACCGGCAAGTTCGAAATGAAGTCGCTGAAGATCGATCCGTCGCTGTTCAAGGAGGACGAGGTCGAGATTCTCGAAGACCTGCTGCTGGCCGCTCACAATGACGCCAAAAATAAGGTCGAGCAGATTATGCAGGAGAAGACCAAGGCGCTGACGGCAGGCTTGCCGATCCCGCCCGGAATGAAATTGCCGTTCTGAGCCGGCTCCAACCAGTTAATTGATTATGAAGGGAAATCGGCTGCGGAGGCTGTCGTTAAGACTTTCTCCGGCTTTGCTCACGCGAACATATCCGGGCATTTATAAAGTTTTACCTATGCTGCACGAAACCTAATCCTTTAGCCATCTTTTTGCCTTTAAGAGTCTCATTCTTGCCACATCTCGGGGCGGGCTGGCATCTGGACAATGAGGCATTTTTGTTGATCGCGACGCGATGGAAGACGCCGCTTCTGCTCGGCATCATCTTCTCTCCTATGTTCCTGGCCGGTTGCAGCCAGACCACGTCTTCGCACGGCCTGTCGGTCGCCAGCCTGACCGACGCCATCACGCCCAGCTTCCTTTCGACGCGCGCCTACCGCAACACGCCGAAGGAGAAGGAATGCCTGGAGCGGGCGATGTTCTTCGAGTCCAACCGCTCGAGCCGTGACGGCATGATCGCCGTCGGCACGGTGGTGATGAACCGGCTGCGCTCCGGCAATCATGGCAGCACCATTTGCCAAGTGGTTGGCGAACCGGGCCAGTTCGCGCCCGGCGTGATGACGCGGGCGATGAATTCGAAAGCGATGCCCGATGTCGAGGAGGCCGCCGATGCGGTGCTCAAGGGCGAGCGCAAGGCCAAGCTTAAGAACACGATGTACTTCCACACCGCCGGACTGAAGTTCCCCTACAAGAACATGCATTACACCATGGTTGCCGGCGGCAACGCCTTCTACGAGAAGCGCGGTCGCAACTGGCAGCCGCTGCCGGATGAATCCACGACCATGGTTGCCTCGGCGCAGCCGCGCGCGCCTGTGCCTGAAGCGCCGGTGCAGGTTGCCTACGCCGAGCCGGTGGTGAAGACCATTGTCCGTCCAGATCCTGCCAAGCAGGCCGCGGCGGTTCGCGCAGCCAAGGCGACACGTGCCCCGGCCGAGCAGACCTATGTGACGGCTTCCGCGGCGCCCGCCAAGAGCGCCCGCGTCGCCGCCAAGCAGACGGAGGTGGCGATGCAAGAGCCGATGGCCGAGCCCGATGCCTCGCGTTTCGGCGGCACGCTGAACGCCCGCTACATCACCTCGGTTCCATCGGCAACGCAGGAAGCGTCGATGGGCTTCCAGTCGACGCCTGAGAATACCGACGCTATCGGCGCGATGATTATCGACCAGACCCGGCCAGCGTCAGCTTACTGACGCCTAAAACAGTTTCCAAGCCCGCCATGGCAGCATGGCGGGCTCGGTGCGTATGCGGCGATGTTTCAAAGCGCGCGGAAAAACCCTAGATCAGTGCGATGTCGAAGCGAATCGCCGGTCCCGAGATCGAACGCCTGATCCAGCTCCTGGCCAAGGTCCCGGGGCTAGGGCCGCGTTCGGCCAGGCGTGCGGCACTGCACCTCATCAAGAAGAAGGAGCAGCTTTTGTCGCCGCTCGCCGCCGCCATGGCTGAAGCCGCCGACAAGGTGCGCATCTGCACGACCTGCGGCAATGTCGATACCTCCGACCCTTGCATGATCTGCACCGATCCGCGCCGCGATGCCTCGACGCTGATCGTCGTCGAGGATGTCTCCGACCTCTGGGCGCTGGAGCGGGCGGCGGCCATGAATGTGCGCTACCATGTGCTCGGCGGCACGCTGTCGCCGCTCGACGGCATCGGCCCCGACCAGCTCAATGTCCGCTCGCTGGTCGACCGCGTCGCCGGCGGCGAGGTGAAGGAGGTGATCCTCGCCGTCAACGCCACGGTCGAGGGCCAGACGACGGCGCATTATCTCACCGACCAGCTCTCGGGTTTCGAGATCAAGGTCACCAGGCTTGCGCATGGCGTGCCGGTCGGCGGCGAACTCGACTATCTGGATGAGGGGACGCTGGCGGCGGCCTTGCGCTCGCGGACGGCGTTTTGACGCAATTGGCGGGCAGGATGTGCGACATGAAAGCTTCGCATTCTTCGAGGTTTGCGCCAAACACCCCCCTCTGTCCTCCCGGACATCTCCCCCTCAAGGGGGGAGATCAGCAGCTTCTCGGGCGGCATTCTTCTTTCAACGCTGGTGGTTGGCGAAAACCGAAGCGACAGCCAATCTCCCCCCTTGAGGGGGAGATGTCCGGCAGGACAGAAGGGGGCGCGACAGAACGCGGATCTTTCGGATTGGCGCTCGTTGCGCTTCTCGCATCCCTTGTTGCCCTGCTTTTTGTAGCCCCCGCCTCCGCCGCCAAAATCGACGACCAGTTCCGCGCCTGGCTGCAAACCGATCTCTGGCCGGAAGCCCAGACCAAAGGCATCTCCAAATCCACTTTCGACGCCGCTTTCGACGGCGTGAAGCCGAACCTCAAATTGCCCGACCTCGTCCTGCCCGGCGAGAAACCCAAAACTCCGCAAAAACAGTATCAGGCCGAGTTCGGTTCGCCCGGCGCCTATTTCGCCGAAAAGACGGTGCGCGCCGTCACATCAGGCGGGCGCACGCGCGAGGCGGCCAACGCCAGGACGCTTGCTGCGATCGAAAAGCGCTACGGTGTCCCGGGCGAGATACTGTTGGCGATCTGGGGCCGCGAGACCGGCTTCGGCGCGGCGAAAATGCCCTACGACGCCTTCGAGGTTCTCGGCACCAAGGCGTTCATGTCGACCAGGAAGGACTTCTTCCGCACCGAGGTGCTGGCGGCGCTCGAGATCGTCGAGCATGGGTTGGCGCCGGTCGGCGCCATGAAATCGTCCTGGGCCGGCGCGCTCGGCCAGCCGCAATTCATGCCGACCTCGTTCCTGAAGCACGCCGTCGACTACGACGGTGACGGCCACCCCGACATCTGGAATTCGACGCCGGACGTGCTGGCCTCGATCGCCAACTATCTCGTCCACTATGGCTGGGTGAAGGGGCGTGGCTGGGGTTTCGAGGTGACGGTTCCGGAAAGCGTTTCCTGCTCGCTCGAAGGTCCCGACCAAGGCAAGAAGATCTCAACCTGGGCGGCGATGGGAATCAGCCGCGTCGGCGGCAAACCCTTTCCGGCCAACGAACTGAAGGCGGAAGGGTTCCTTTTGATGCCGGCCGGACGCAGCGGCCCCGCCTTTATCGCCACGCCCAATTTCTACGTGCTGAAACAGTACAACACCAGCGACCTGTACGCCCTGTTCATCGGCCATGGCGCTGACCGCATCGCCCATGGCGATGCTGATTTCGTCGGCAGCTGGGGTGCGGTTGGCGGCCTGCATCGTTCCGACATCGCCGCGCTGCAACGGGCGCTGGAGGCCAAGGGCTACGATGTCGGCAGCGCCGACGGCCTGCCCGGCTTCAAGACCCGCCGCTCGATCGGCAGCTGGCAGGAAAAGAACGGCCGCCCCGCCACCTGCTTCCCCGACGCCGATCTGGTTGCTGCCATCAAGTAACACCGAAAAGAGCAGATTTTTCCCCATCGGCGGCTGCAATTGGGTCGCCCATGCTTCGACGCGCACAGCGTATTCCGGTCCAGTATGCCGGCTCGCAAAATGCCCGTTGCCGGTTGGAGGGCTGCCGGATAGGGTGTTGACCAACTGGAAAAAAATCAACACGGTATGGGGTCTAACGGTCGTCCTCCGGCCGCGAAAAAGATTACTGCAGCCCTGAGCCGGGAACTCGGGGTCAACAATCAACAAAACAGGGAACAATCATCATGATGATGGAAAAGTTTGCTCTACGTTCGCGCGTCTGGCTCGCAGGTGCTGCCATGTCCGCTCTGCTCATTGGCGTCGCGCCTGCCTTCGCCGTGACACCCGCCGACACGCTGGTCGAAGGTTTTGCCATCGACGACATCATCTCCATGGATCCGGGCGAAGCGTTCGAGCTGTCGACCGCCGAAGTCACCGGCAACACCTATGATCTGCTGGTCCGCCTCGACCTCAGCGACACCTCCAAGGTCAAGGGCGACCTTGCCGAGAGCTGGACCGTTTCCGACGACGGCCTGGTCTATACGTTCAAGCTCAAGGCTGGCCTAAAGTTCGCTTCGGGCAATCCACTGACCGCGGCCGATGTCGCCTATTCCTTCGAGCGCGCCATCAAGCTGGACAAGCCGCCGGCATTCATCATCAACCAGTTCGGCATCAGCGGCGACAATGTTGCCGACAAGGCCAAGGCCGTCGACGACACCACCTTCCAGTTCACCGTCGACAAGGCCTATGCGCCGAGCTTCGTGTTAAACTGCCTGTCGGCAACGGTCGCTTCGGTCGTCGACGCAAAGCTGGTCAAGGAACATGTCGCCGCGGTGACGCCGAGTGCCGACTACAAATGGGACAACGATTTCGGCAACGCCTTCCTGAAGACCGGTTATGCCGGCTCCGGCGCCTACAAGCTGCGCGAATGGCGGGCCAATGAGGTCGTCGTGCTCGAGCGCAACGACAATTACAATGGCGAGAAGGCCAAGCTCGCCCGCGTCATCTACCGCAACATGAAGGAAAGCTCGGCACAGCGCCTGGCGCTCGAAGCAGGCGACATCGACGTTGCCCGCAACCTCGAGCCGAACGATCTCGACGCCATCGCCAAGAATGCCGATCTCACCACGACCAGCGCGCCGAAGGGCACGGTCTATTATATCAGCCTCAACCAGAAGAATCCGAACCTCGCCAAGCCCGAGGTTCGCCAGGCGTTCAAATATCTGGTCGACTACGATGCGCTGAGCACGACCATCCTCAAGGGCATTGGCGAGATTCACCAGACCTTCCTGCCCAAGGGCGTGCTGGGCGAACTGGACGAAAATCCGTTCAAGTTCGACGTCGCCAAGGCCAAGGAACTGCTGACCAAGGCCGGCCTGGCCGACGGCTTCAGTGTAACCATGGACGTACGCACGGGACAGCCGACCACCGGCATGGCGGAATCGATCCAGCAGACGCTTGGCCAAGCCGGCATCAAGCTGGAAATTATCCCCGGCGACGGCAAGCAGACGCTGACCAAATACCGCGCCCGCAATCATGACATCTATATCGGCCAGTGGGGCCAGGACTATTTCGATCCGAACTCCAACGCCCAGACCTTTGCCTCAAACCCGGACAATTCGGATGAAGGCAAGACCAAGACGCTGGCCTGGCGCAATGCCTGGGACATCCCGGACCTGACAAAGCAGACCGAAGCAGCCTTGCTGGAGAAGGATGCCGGCAAGCGCGCCGATATGTACAAGAGCCTTGAAAAGACGATCCTCGACACCAGCCCCTTCGTCATCATCCACCAGCAATTGGAAGTGGCAGGCCTGCGCAAAAACCTGAAAGGCTTTGCGCTCGGTCCGAGCTTCGACACCAACTTCGTCGGCCCGGTCTCCAAGGAATAGCGCCGGCGGACGCGCCCTGATGAGCGCGATTGAAAACCAGGCGACGGCGGGGCAGGGAAGCGCCCGCGCCGTCGCTATCTTGTTGGCGATCGGCCGCTTCCTGGTCATCGCCGTCACCACCTATCTCGGCCTGCTCGCGGTGACCTTTTTCATCGGCCGCGTCATCCCGATCGATCCGGTCCTGGCGGTGCTCGGCGACCGCGCACCGGCCAATGTCGTCGAGCGCACCCGCCGCGAGATGGGGCTCGACCTGCCGTTGATCGAGCAATTCTATATCTATCTCAAACATGCGCTGAACGGTGATTTCGGCACCTCTGTGCTGACCACCAATCCTGTGATGACCGACATCCGCCGCGCCTTTCCGGCAACGATCGAACTGGCGACTTTGGGCACTCTGATAGGCTCGTTGATCGGCGTGCCGCTCGGCGTGCTGGCAGCGGTAAAACGCGGCAGTCTCATCGACCAGATCGTTCGCATTGTCGGCCTGATCGGCTATTCCGTGCCTATCTTCTGGATCGGGCTTCTGGGGCTTGTCCTGTTCTACGCCAAGCTGCAATGGGTGGCTTTTCCCGGCCGCCTCGACATCGTCTACGAGTACACATTCACACCGATCACCGGCTTCTACCTGCTCGACGCCGCGCTGCAGGGCCAGTGGGACGTCTTCTACGACGCTTACCGCCACATCATCCTGCCGGCAGGGCTGCTCGGCTATTTCTCGCTCGCCTATATCAGCCGCATGACGCGCTCCTTCATGCTGAATGAGCTGTCGCAGGAATACATCGTCGCCGCGCGCGCCAAGGGCCTGTCTGAAACGCGAATCATCTGGGGCCATGCGCTGCGCAACGCCGCGGTGCCGATGGTCACGGTGATCGCGCTGTCCTATGCCGGGCTGCTCGAAGGTTCGGTGCTGACCGAGACGGTGTTCTCCTGGCCCGGCATCGGCCTCTACATCACCAATTCGCTGCAGAACGCCGACATGAACGCCGTGCTCGGCGGCACCATCGTCATCGGTTCGGTGTTCATCGGCATCAACCTCCTGTCCGACGTTCTCTACAAGGTGCTCGATCCGAGGACGAAGACAGGATGAGCGCCGAAGCAATCCAAACGCGCCGCGATTGGCTGCTCAGCGATCGGCCGGCCTCGCGCATGCAGGCACGGCTCGGCCGCGCCTACGTCGCTTGGCGGCGCTTTTCCGCCAACCGGCTGGCGTTTCTCGGCCTGCTCATCATCATCGCGCTGCTGCTGGTCGCCGCCTTTGCCGATGTGCTGGCGCCCTATTCGCCGACTATCGGCGATCTCAAGAATGCCCGGCTTTTGGCGCCGAGTGCGGCGCATTGGTTCGGCACCGACGATCTCGGCCGCGATATCTATTCGCGCATTCTTTTTGGCTCACGCTGGACCCTCTATGTCGTCATTCTCGTCGCCGTGATAGCGGCCCCCATCGGCCTTTTGGTCGGCACCGTCGCCGGCTATGCCGGCGGCTGGACCGATGCCATTCTGATGCGCATTACCGACATCTTCCTCGCCTTCCCCAAGCTGATCCTGGCACTGGCCTTTGTCGCCGCCCTTGGCCCTGGGATCGAAAACGCGGTGCTGGCCATCGCCATCACCTCGTGGCCGCCTTACGCTCGAATTGCGCGGGCCGAGACGATGACCGTGCGCAATTCCGATTACATCAAGGCGGTGCAATTGATGGGCGCCTCGCCGTTCCGCATCGTGCTGCGCCACATCATGCCGCTCTGCATCTCCTCGCTGATCATCCGGGTGACGCTCGACATGGCCGGCATCATCCTCACCGCCGCCGGCCTCGGCTTCCTCGGCCTCGGCGCTCAGCCGCCTCTGCCGGAATGGGGCACCATGATCGCGTCCGGCCGCCGCTTCGTGCTCGACCAATGGTGGGTGGCCGGCGCACCGGGCTTCGCCATCCTGATCGTCAGTCTCGGCTTCAACCTGCTCGGCGACGGCCTGCGCGACGCGCTCGATCCCCGGAGCGGCGACCAATGAGCGGTGATCAATGAGCGGTGATCAATGAGTGGTGCACTTCTCGATATCGACGACCTGCGCGTCACCTTCCCGACTCGCACCGGCCTCATCCAGGCAGTGCGCGGCGTCACTTTTTCGCTTGGCCGAGAGCGGCTGGGCATTGTCGGCGAAAGCGGCTCCGGCAAGTCGCAGACCGGCCGCGCCATCATGGGGCTGACGCCGCCGCAGGCTCTGGTTTCGGCCAAGAAGCTCGCCTTGGACGGCATCGATCTTTTGGACATACCCGCCCGCCAGCGCCGGGCGCTGCGCGGCAAACGCATCGCCATGATCCTGCAGGATCCGAAATACTCGCTCGACCCGGTGATGAGCATCGGCCGCCAGATCGTCGAGACGCTGCGCACGCATGAAAAGGTCTCCAAGGCCGAGGCGCGCGAGCGTGCGCTGGCCATGCTGGAAGCTGTGCAGATCCGCGACCCTTCGCGTGTCTTCGACCTGCACCCGCACGAGGTGTCCGGCGGGATGGGCCAGCGCGCCATGATCGCAATGATGCTGATCGCCGGACCGGAATTGATGATCGCCGACGAGCCGACCTCGGCGCTCGACGTCACCGTGCAGCTCGATGTGCTCGGCATCCTCGACCGCTTGGTCAGTGAGCGCGGCATGGGCCTGATCTTCATCTCGCACGATCTGCGGCTGGTCGCCTCCTTCTGCGACCGCGTCATCGTCATGTATGCCGGCAAGGTGGTCGAGCAGCTCAAGGCGTCGGAGCTGCGCGACGCCCAGCATCCCTACACGCGCGGCCTGCTCAACTGCATGCCCAGGATCGGTTACGAACGCCACCCGCTGCCGGTGCTCGACCGCAAGCCGGAGTGGGCGGCATGACGCCAGCCATTTCGATTGAAGGGCTGGAGGTGGTGTTCGACCGTTTTCGCGCGCTGAAAGGGGCGAACCTCGAGGTGAAGTCCGGCGAATCCTTCGGCCTGGTCGGCGAGAGCGGTTCCGGCAAGTCGACGCTGCTCAAAGCCATTGCCGGCCTGGTGCCTGTCGCATCCGGTACTATCACGGTCAATGGCAAGACGCTGGGAGCGCGCCGCGACAAGGCTTTTTATCGCGAAGTGCAGATGGTCTTCCAGGACCCCTATGGTTCGCTTCACCCGCGTCAGACCGTCGACCGCCTGCTACAGGAACCGCTCGCCATTCACGGCTTTGCCGATGGCGAGCAACGCATCCAGCGCGCCCTCGACGAGGTCGGATTGGGCAACGGTTTCCGTTTCCGCTACGCGCACCAGCTCTCCGGCGGTCAGCGTCAGCGCGTGGCTATCGCGCGGGCGCTCATCCTCGAACCGTCGATCCTGCTGCTTGACGAACCAACCTCGGCGCTCGACGCTTCGGTGCAGGCGGAAGTGCTCAACCTGCTGGAAGAGGTTCGCCGTCGGCGCAAGCTGACCTTCCTGATGGTCAGCCACGACCTCGCCATCATCACCCATATGTGCGAGCGGCTGATGGTGATGCAGAATGGCGAAGCGGTGGAGAACCTGACGGCGGGCCAGCTGATCGGGCACCGCGTGGAGAAGGATTACACACGCAATTTGCTCAGGGCGAGCGAGGGGTTTGTGCGGACGGCGTGAACTAGTTTCTTCCGCAGAACGCTCGCTTGGGGAACTCCATGGAAGAATGGAAGTTTGCAGATCCGCCCAATGTCGCGGTGCTATCGGACAAGAGCATATTCAAACGGGGCGACTGGATCGCATACGTTGTGCATGAAGCTGACGATGACGAGAACTACAACGATGAAGGCGGCAGTTGGCAATTCTATAGCAGCGACTCTCGAGATTGGGATGAACGCGAGATAATGCTCGTTGGCCTGCAAGAGGTGGTGCAGCAGGATGAAAGCATCCTGGCATTGGCCGACTTGCCAAAAGGCTGGCATGCTTGGCGGACCTCAAAATCATCGCCATGGCAGCGAGCGAAATCGCGCCCCGAACCCTCTAACGATAACGAATGATCCGCAAAGCGTTAAGCGGGGTCTTGCGCCAGTTCGCCGTTCTCCGGAACAGATGGTTCGTCCCCCTGCTTAGGCTCCTTGATCCTGAACCACGTCACATAAAGCGCCGGCAGGAACAGCAGCGTGATCGCCGTGCCGGCGATGATGCCGCCCATCATGGCGTAGGCCATCGGGCCCCAGAACACTTCGCGCTCGATCGGGATCAGCGCTAGGCTGGCGGCCGCGGCCGTCAGCGCGATCGGCCGCATGCGGTGCTCGGTCGCTTCGATCACGGCTTCCCGGCGGTCTTGGCCCTCGGCCACCAGATCCTCGATCTGCACGATCAGGATAACCGAGTTGCGGATCAGGATGCCGATCAGCGCCAGGACGCCCAGAATGGCGACGAAGCCGAGCGGTGCGCCGCTCGGCACCAGGGCCGCGACCACGCCGATCAGGCCGAGCGGCGCCACCTCCACCACCAGGAACAGGCGCTGAAAACTTTGCAACTGGATCATCAGGATGGTCGCCATCACGAACAGCATCAGCGGCACCACCGCTGCGGCTTTTTGCGCTTTCTTCGACCGAGCCGGCGGTTGCAACGGAATAGCGGGCGGCAGTTTGGCGATGAAGGCGTCGACCGACGGCTTCAATTCGTTGACCACGGTGGCCGGCAGCACGTCGCCAACGAGGCCTGCGCGAACGGTGATCGTCGGGATGCGGTTGCGCCGCCACACCGTCGGCTGTTCGAGGTCGTAGCGGAAGTCGCCACTGCCGCGAGCGGGATCGCTTCGCCGTTCCCGGTGACGGGTGAGCTGTCACGGACTGCCCCGTACGTGTATCGGTCGGCTGGTTAAGACCCGGTCTGTCGAAGTGGCCCGCATCGACGACAGGCCCAATCGCCCGGCGGCGGTGCCAACTTGAGGAAAACGTGAAATAAGGTCAGAAGAGGCCTTGGCATTCATCTAACGAGAACGGGCGTCGGCCCGATGAGGGACGAAATGAAGAACGCAGCCATTTCCGAGCGCAAGAACCAGTCGATCTCGCGCGGCGTCGGCATCACGACGCAGATCTATGCCGACCGCGCCGAGAATTCGGAGATCTGGGATGTAGAAGGCCGCCGATACATCGATTTCTCCTCGGGCATCGCCGTCGTCAACACCGGCCACCGCCATCCCAGGGTGATCGAGGCGGTCAAGGTACAGCTCGACCGCTTCACCCATACCTGCCACCAGGTCGTGCCCTATGAGAGCTATGTGCGGCTGGCCGAACGGCTGAACGGCATGCTGCCCGGCAAGTTCGAGAAGAAGACCATCTTCGTCACCACGGGCGCTGAAGCCGTCGAGAACGCCATCAAGATCGCCCGCAACGCCACTGGCCGCCAAGCCGTCATCGCCTTTGCCGGCGGCTTCCACGGCCGCACCTTCATGGGCATGGCGCTGACCGGCAAGGTCGTGCCCTACAAGGTCGGCTTCGGCGCCATGCCGGGCGACGTCTACCACGCGCCGTTTCCGGTGCCGCTGCACGGCGTGTCTACAGCCGATTCGCTGGCCGCACTCGACAAACTGTTCAAGGCCGATGTCGATCCGGCTCGCGTTGCCGCCATCATCATCGAGCCGGTCCAGGGCGAGGGCGGCTTCTACGACGCGCCGCGCGAATTCCTGACGGCGCTGCGCAAGCTCTGCGACCAGCACGGCATGCTGCTGATCGCCGATGAGGTGCAGACCGGCTTTGCCCGCACCGGCAAGATGTTCGCCATGGATCATCATGAGGTCGCGGCCGACATTACCACCATGGCGAAAAGCCTGGCCGGCGGCTTCCCGCTGGCGGCGGTCACCGGCCGCGCCGAGATCATGGATGCGCCCGGTCCTGGCGGGCTCGGCGGCACCTATGGCGGCAGCCCGATCGGTGTCGCCGCAGCACACGCCGTGCTTGACGTCATCGAGGACGAAAAGCTCTGCGACCGCGCCAATACGCTCGGCGCCCGGCTGAAGCAGCGGTTGCAGTCGATCCGCGACGACGTGCCCGAGATTGTCGACATCAGGGGTCTCGGCTTCATGAACGCGGTCGAGTTCAACGACGTCAAGAAGGGCCTGCCGTCGGCCGAGATCGCCAATGCGATCCGGCTGAAGGCGCTCGACAAGGGACTGATCCTGCTGACCTGCGGCGTCTACGGCAACGTCATCCGTTTCCTGGCTCCGATCACCATCCAGGACAATGTCATGAACGAGGCGCTCGACATTCTGGAAAGCTCGATCCGCGAAGTCTGCGCTGCCTAGCGCAAACCCTACCTCCCCCTTGTGGGGAGGTCGGACCGCAGGTCCGGGTGGGGGGCCTCGCGCCGACCCCAACCCCGCTGCTTCGCAGCGACCCTCCCCACAAGGGGGAGGGTAAGTGCGTCTAGCCCGCAGCCCGTGCCGGCTCATCCTGCTGGAACGCTGCCAGTGCAGCCTTCAGCCCGTCAGGTCCCTCAGCAATCGTCTGCGCCATCGGCGAAAACCCGGCCCCGAGCATCTTGCGGCCCAGCATATGGTCGCCCGGCCTGTTGACGGATTCGATGCCGAGCAGCCGGCTTCCAGCATAGTGGTAGATCGAGAACTTGTTCTCAGCGAGGTCGCCCAGCACGACATGGCTGTCGCCGCCCGAGGTCAGCCCGACCATCTGCAGTTTCATGTCGCCGATGTCAGACCAGAACCACGGCACCGCCGCATACGCGTCCGTATGGCCGGTGATCGTGCGTGCGGCAAGCCGCGCCTGGTCGGTGGCGTTCTGCACCGATTCCAGCCGCACGTCGCCGCCGGTCGACCAGTGGCGGTAGGAAGCGGCGTCGCCGATGGCCAGAATATCAGGCACTGAGGTGCGCATCTGTTGGTCGACGCGGATGCCATTGGCGACAGTCAGTCCGGCAGCCTGCGCAAGTTCGACATTCGGCACGGCGCCGATGCCGACGATGACCATGCGCGCGGGCAGCCTTTCGCCGGTGGAGGTGATGGCAGCGCAGACATGGCCGTTTTCCCCTTCCAGCCCGGCAATGGTGGTGCCGGTGAGGATACGCACGCCGATCGCCTCCAGCCGTTGGCGGACATGGCTCGCCACCACCGGCGCCACGGCGCGGCCAAGCAGCCGGTCGACAGCCTCGACCAGGGTGACGTTGCGGCCGGCGGCCCTCAGCGTTGCCGCGATCTCCAGCCCGATGAAGCCGCCGCCGAGGATGACCACGTCTTCGCTTTGGGCGCTGAGCGCGCGGATCAGCCGCGCATCGGCGATCGAGCGCAGCGACAGCACGCCCGAGAGGTCGGCGCCCGGCAGCGGCAGAAGCCGCGGCCGCGAACCGGTGGCCAGGATGAGCCGGTCGAACGGCAGCACGCCGCCGCCCGCTACCTCCAGCTTGCAGCCTGCCGTATCGAGGCTGTCTATTCGGATGCCCGGCCTGAAGTCGATGGCGCTGCCGGTGTAAAAGGCCTCGCCGCGCAAGGGTTGCGGCTTGGCATCGGCGTCCTTGATGAAGGTCTTCGACAGCGGCGGCTTGTGATAGGGCAGATCGGTTTCGTCGCCGATCAGTATGACAGGCCCGTCATAGCCTTCCTCGCGCAGGCTGGCGGCCGCTTGCACGCCCGCATGACCCGCACCGACAATGACGACCCCGTTCTTCATCGCAACCCGAATTCCTGTTTCAAATCTGGAGCATGATGCCGAAAAGTGTGAAGCGGTTTTCGGACGACATCATGCTTTGATTGTGAGCCGTTCCGCCAGATGGCGATTGTCTGCCGCCGTCGCAAGAGCCCCGGTCCGGGTCGCACCCGGAACGGTCGCTTGTCAATCGCGGCGTCTCTCACCTTGGCTGCTGGCTACGATTTAAAGTTGATAGTGCTAGTTTAGAATAATTCTAAACTGTTGTTTCAATTGAATTTTCTAGGGTTCACCAGTTGACTTGCGGCCTCGCCATCGTTTTATGGAGGCTCGCGCGTCAGCGCATCCCTTTGATGTTTGGGCCTTGAACCCGTTCGATTGGAGGCATTTGGTGTCTTTCTCCCGTGAGCCGCAGAGCGGCGCGGCATCTGTGGTGTCCTACGGCATGCCTATGTCCCGGCACCGTTTGGCACGCGCGCCTTTTACCGAATCCCCTTTGGACTGGAGACTGATGATGACAGCGCGATATGGCGGCAGACTGGCTGCGATCGGTGCCACGGCTATGTTGACGGCGGCGGTTTTCATCCTGCCGGCCAAGGCGGCGGAGATCGATGCCAAGGCGGTCATCAAGACCTATTCCGACATCGCGCTGGCCAAGTACGAGGATTCGCTGACCACGGCGCAGGCGCTCGACAAGGCTGTCGACGCGCTGCTTGCCAACCCGTCGGCGGACACGCTGAATGCCGCCCGCGATGCCTGGAAGGCGTCGCGCGTGCCCTACCAGCAGACCGAGGTCTACCGCTTCGGCAACAAGATCGTCGACGACTGGGAAGGCAAGGTGAACTCCTGGCCGCTCGACGAAGGCCTGATCGACTACGTCGCCAAGAGCTACGGCACCGAGTCCGACGCCAACGCGCTCTACACCGCCAATGTCATCGCCAACAAGGACATCGAGATCGACGGCAAGAAGGTCGACGCCTCGAAGCTTTCGCCGGAGTTCCTCGCCGGCACGCTGCAGGAGGCCGGCGGCATCGAGGCCAATGTCGCCACCGGTTATCACGCCATCGAATTCCTGCTCTGGGGCCAGGATTTGCACGGCACCGGCCCGGGCGCCGGCGAGCGTCCGTTCACCGACTACGACCTCAAGAACTGCACCGGCGGCAATTGCGATCGCCGGGCCGAGTATCTGAAGTCGGCCAGCGATCTTCTGGTCTCCGACCTGCAGGAGATGGTCGGCAACTGGAAGGAAGACGGCGCCGCCCGCAAGAACCTCGTCGATGGCCAGCCGAACACCGCTATCTCGGTGATCTTCAACGGCATGGGCTCGCTGTCCTACGGCGAACTGGCCGGGGAGCGCATGAAACTCGGCCTGCTGCTGCACGATCCCGAAGAGGAGCACGACTGCTTCTCGGATAATACCTACAACTCGCATCTCTATGACGCCATCGGCATCCGCGCCGCCTATCTCGCCAGCTACACGCGCATCGACGGCACCGTCGTTTCAGGCCCGTCGGTGCACGATATGGTCAAGGCGGCCGATCCGGCGATCGACAAGGAACTGTCCGACAAGCTCGATGTCTCGGTCGCCAAGATGGAGGCGATCAAGGCGCGGGAAGTGGCCGGCGAGGCCTACGACCAGCAGATCGCCGAGGGCAACACCGAAGGCAATGCTACCGTGCAGGCGGCAATCGACGCGCTGGTCGACCAGACCAAGTCGATCGAACGCGCCGTCGGCGCGCTGAACCTGAACAACATAGCCTTCGAGGGGTCCGACAGCCTCGACGCACCGGACAAGGTGTTCAAGTAGCACCCCAACCAACTACCAGCCAAACGGCGCGGAGGGGCGCCGTCAGCCAGAGCCAATCCATGCTGATCTGCCATTGCAACATCATCACCGAAAAGGAGATTGAGCAGACGATCGTCGATCTGCTGGATCAGGACCCCTGGCAACTGATCGTGCCGGCGAAGGTCTATCACACGATGCAAAAGCGCGGTCGCTGTTGCGGCTGCTTCCCAAATGTGGTCGAAACGATCATTCGGGTCACCGAAAATTACCACACCCGTTCGGAGGCGAGCGGCGTGGACATCGTTTCACACCTGGATCGCGTCAGAGGCCTGCGCGTCCAATATGGGAGCAGAATCCATGAAAGGCGAACCGCAGATCATCGAGCGGCTTAACGAGGCTCTGTTCCTGGAGCTTGGCGCCGTCAATCAATACTGGGTGCATTTCCGCCTGCTCGAAGATTGGGGATATGCCAAGCTGGCAAAGAAGGAACGCGCCGAATCGATCGAGGAGATGCACCATGCCGACCGGCTGGTGGCCCGTATCATCTTCCTCGAAGGGCATCCCAATTTGCAGTCCGTGGCGCCGTTGCGCATCGGCCAGAACGTCAAGGAAGTGCTCGAATCCGATCTCGCCGGCGAATATGACGCACGCACCGCCTACAAGCGTTCGCGCGAGATCTGCAACGAAGCCGGCGACTACGTGACGATGAAGCTGTTCGAGGAATTGCTGGCGGATGAGGAAGGTCACATCGACTTCCTCGAGACGCAGCTCGACCTCCTTGCCTCGATCGGCGAGGAAAAATACGGCCAGCTCAACGCCGCATCGGCGGACGAGGCGGAATAGGACCATGCAGGAATGCGGCGCCCCATAGATATTCTGCGCCGCTTGCGGCGGGCCGCCGGCCCGCTGCTCCTCAAAAACCCGCGATATCAGGCCTTTCGCGGGCTTTCGGTTGTAACCCTGGCGGCAATTTTGGCCCCGGCCCTGGCCGGATCGTCGGAACCGGTCGGCCTCGCCACGAGCCGCACCGACCTGACGCCGAAGGACCAGGCCCGCGTCCTTGCAGTTACCAGGCCAACCCAGGATTTCTCCAAGCCCGAATCCTTCGAAACGATGCAAGGCGGCGCCGGCACGTCGCGCAAGCAGGTCGACCGCGACGCCTTCTCGCAACCCTCTGAAAACATTACCTTCGAGGAACAGGGCAATTTCAAGCTCGGCAATGCGCTTTTCCGCAAGAACTGGGTGTCGTCGCCATCCTCGACCCAGGCCTCGGACGGTCTCGGACCCCTGTTCAACGAGCGCGCCTGCCAGAATTGCCATTTGAAGGATGGCCGCGGCCGCCCGCCGGCCGCCGACAGCCGCACCACGTCGATGTTCCTGCGGCTAGCGCGCGATGCGAGCACGGCCGAGGAAAAGACCGAGATCGCCGCGCACAAGGTGCTGAACTTCCCCGATCCGGTCTACGGCGCGCAGTTGCAGGGACTGGCGGTGCCCGGCCTCAAGGGCGAAGGCCGCATGTATGTCGACTATCGCGAGGAAAAGGTCACGCTCGGCGACGGCAGCCTGGTTTGGCTGCGCAAGCCGAGCTATTCGGTCGACGGGCTTGGCTACGGCCCGCTTGACCCGCGCACCACGCTGTCGCCGCGCCTGACGCCGCCAATGATCGGCCTTGGCCTGATCGAGCAGATCGCGCCGGCCGACCTCCTTGCCCATGCCGATCCCGACGACCGCGACGGCATTTCCGGCAAGCCCAACATGGTGCGTGACCTCAGCAGTGGGCAACTGACGCTTGGCCGCTTCGGTTGGAAGGCCCAGACCGCGTCGATCCGCCAGCAGGCGGCGGACGCCTTTGCCGGCGATATCGGCATTTCGACGCCGGAAGAGCCCAGCCACTGGGGCGATTGCACCGCAGCCGAAGAGGCCTGCTTAGCCATGCCCAATGGCGTGCAGAAGCGGCTCGGCCCGGTCGAGGCGCCACCACCGGTGATGGACCTCGTCACCTTCTATTCACAGAACCTTGCGGTGCCGGCGCGGCGCGATGTCGGCGCACCCGCCGTGCTCGCCGGCAAGAAGCTGTTCTACGAGATGGGCTGCATTGCCTGCCATACGCCGAAATTCGTCACCATGCGCGGGAACAAGGCGCAGGCGTTCCAACTGATCTGGCCCTATTCCGACTTTCTGCTGCACGACATGGGGCCTGGCCTTGCCGACGGCCAGGCGGTGGGCGATGCCACGGGCAGTGAATGGCGCACCCCGCCGCTATGGGGCATCGGCCTGACAAAGACCGTCAACGGCAACGCTTTCTTCCTGCATGACGGGCGTGCGCGCACGCTTACCGAAGCGATCCTGTGGCATGGCGGCGAGGGGCAGAAGGCGCGCGATCGCTTTGCCGCCGCCAATACGGCCGACCGCGATGCTCTCATCAAATTCCTGGAGTCATTCTGATGCTCAAGCGGGTTTTGCCTGTTCTCCTCCTCCCATTGGCTCTGTTCGGTGCGTCCCCGGCATCGGCCTCGGTGAAAGCCTCCGACGTGATCCAAAGAGCGATCGACGGCTTTGTCCGCCCCGCCTATGCCAGCCTGCATGGCCATGCCGGCACCTTGGCGAAGGCCATGGACGCGCTCTGCCAGGCGCCGTCGCAGGGCAACCTCGATGCCGCGCATGCCGGATTCTCGGCCACGGTCGCAGCTTGGTCGTCGGCTGAAATCATCGGCTTCGGGCCAATCAAGGAGAACAACCGGCTGGAGCGCATGCTCTACTGGCCGGACCGAAAGAGCATCGGCCTGAAGCAGGTGCAGGCGGCGCTGGCCGGCAAGGATCCGACCGCCACCGATCCGGCGCAGCTGGCGGGCAAGAGTGTCGCGATGCAGGGATTAGGGGCGCTTGAGTTCGTGCTTTACGGCGACGGCGCCGAGACGCTCGTCGGCAAGGACGAGCCCTATCGCTGCGCCTATGGCGCGGCAGTCGCCAAGAACATCGAGACCATGGCGGCCGATGTCGACGCGGCCTGGAAAAAACCGGACGGTTTTGCAGCCTCGTGGGCTAATCCCGGACCCGACAATGCGCTTTACCGCGACGGCACCGAAGCGGTGACCGAACTGGTCGGCGTCTTCATCAACGAGCTGGAAATGGTCCGCGACGTGCGCCTCAAAGGTTTTTTCGGCGCCAAGCCGGAGGCTGACAAGCCAAGGCAGGCGATCTACTGGCGGTCGCAAAACACCGGCCTGTCATTAGCCGGCAACCTCTCCGGCATTGATGCGCTGTTCCAGGCCTCGAAGCTCGGCGACGCGCTGCCCGAGGATAGCAGATGGATGGCGGAATCCATCCATATCCAGCTCATCAATGGCGTTGCCACTGCCAAATCCATCCAGGGTCCGATCGACAAGACGCTGGCCGATCCCGCGGAGCGCGGAAAACTCGAGCATTTCGCGCTGATCACCTCCAGCCTGTCGGGCCTGATCGGAACCAGGCTGACCGCCGAGTTCGGCCTGACCGCCGGCTTCTCCTCGCTCGACGGAGACTGATCATGAGGACGCCGCTGATCGACCGCCGCGATTTTCTCAGGGCTGCCGGCGCCGGCTTCGTCGCGTCAATGGCGCCGCGGGCCTGGGCGGACACGCTTGCCGCCGATGCCGTCTTTGCCACCGCCTTCGGCAAGCGCGACGGCAGCTTTGGCGCCGCTGTGTTGTCGGAAGCCGGAAAAGTATTGCATGCGATCGACCTGCCCGACCGTGGCCACGACGTCACCTTCGATCCGGCCTCAAAGCGCTCCGTGGTCTTCGCCCGGCAACCCGGCACCTTCGCCGTGGTCTTCGACCATGCCGGCCGCGAGCCGCCGCTGACCATCGCCAGCATCACCGGTCGGCATTTCTTCGGCCACGGTGTGTTTTCCACCGACGGCGCGCTGCTTTACGCCACCGAAAACAATTTCGACAATGCCGCCGGCGTCGTCGGGATCTACGACGCACGGGCCAAGTTCAGCCGCATCGGCGAGTTTCCGACCTATGGCATGGGGCCGCATGAGCTCTTGCTGCTCGGAGACGGCCGGACGATCGCCATCGCCAATGGCGGCATCGAGACCCATCCCGACTATGGCCGCGCCGAGCTCAACATCGCCACCATGAAGCCGTCCTATGTGCTGGTCGATCGCACAACCGGCGATCTCATCGAAAAGCACGAACTGCCGCCGGCTCTGCACCAGCTGTCGATTCGCCACATGGATGCCGACCCCACAGGCACCATCTGGTTCGGCTGCCAGTACCGCGGGCCGGGCACCGAGCGGCCACCGCTGGTCGGCCGCGCCACGCGCGGCAAGGGGCTGCAGCTGCTCGACATGCCGCAGGACGTGCTATCCGGCTTCCGGAATTACATCGGCTCGGTCGCCGCCAACCCGATTGCCGGCACGGTCGCGGTGTCTTCGCCGGAAGGCAATTCGCTGGCCGTCATCGACGCCGCCAGCGGCAAGATCGTCGCCACCAAGGCGCTGGTCGAGGTCTGCGGCCTGGCGCCCGACGGCCCGGGCTTCATGGCAACCACGGGTGCTGGCGAAATCATCGAAGGCAGCGGCGCGACGCGCTCCGAGCCCGACTATGTCTGGGACAACCACATGCTGCGCATCGCGCCGGCGGCGTAAGCCGTCCGGCCTGCACCGAAGCGAAGCCACTTAACAATTTACGCGCTGGCTCTTGCGGCGGCGCGCCGTGGCGGGCAGAGGGAGACTGTTTTTCGAACCGGTCGCTCATGAAACTGCTCGCCATCGACTGTGCCGCCAATCTCTGCGCCGCTTGCGTCTATGACGCATCGGGCGGCAGAGAACTTGGCCGCTCGGTACTCGATCTCGGCAAAGGCCATGCCGAACACCTGATGGCTGTCATTGACGAAGCGCTGAAAGCGGACGGCACCGATTATGCCGGCCTTGGCGCCGTTGCGGTTTCCATCGGTCCGGGTTCCTTCACCGGCCTGCGGGTGGGCGTCTCGGCGGCGCGCGGCCTGGCGCTGGCGCTGAAGATCCCGGCGATCGGGGTAACGACACTGGAGGCGCTGGCGGCCGAGGCGAGGGCGGCATTTCCCGGCCGCCCGGTCCTGGCCGCTCTCGATGCCGGCCGCGAGGAAATCCATGCCGCGCTTTACGATGCGGAAGCGATTTTGCGCTATGGTCCGGCGGTGACCACACTTGCGCAAGCCGCGGGAATGGCGGCGGACAATCGTCCGGTGCTTGCCGGCACGGCCGCCGTGCAGATCGCAGCCGCGGCCGGTCGCGATTTCGATATCGGCCCGACGGCTGCCACCGCCGACATTGCCGTCTACGCCCGGCTCGCCGCTGCAAAAGGCGAGGGCGACAAGCCGAAGCCACTCTATCTGCGCGGCGCCGATGCCAAGGCGCAGGCCGGGTTCATCCTGTTGAGGCAGGAAAAGTGATGCGCATCCCTTTCCTCCAGCCGCGCCGCAGGGACTATGCGCTCGAGCCGCTGACCATCGCCGACAGCCCGGCAGCGTCGGTGCTGCACCGCGAGGATTTCGTCCGGCCCTGGACCGATGGCGAGTTCGCCGCGTTGCTCGAACAGGAAACCGTGTTCGGCTATGCCGCGCGCGAAATCGGCCAGGGCGCCAAGCCGCCGGTCGGCTTCGTGCTGGCCAGGCTTGCAGCCGGCGAGGGCGAGATTCTGACCGTGGCGGTGGCGCGCTCGCATCGCCGCCAGGGGCTCGGCTGGCAATTGATGGACGCCGTACTGCGCGAATTGCATGCGCAGCGCGCCGAGGCGCTGTTCCTTGAGGTCGACGAGACCAATGTCGCTGCCATCGCCCTCTACCGGCGGCTGGGCTTCCGCCAGGTCGGGCACCGCGCCAATTATTACCGCTCGACCGAACATGGTCCTACCGGCGCGCTTGTCATGCGCCGCGATCTTCGCTAGCCAAAGTTTTGGGGCAGGGCCAAGCTGCATGATCGGAAAAATCAGGATTTTCCTGGCGCTGAGCCTCGTTGTCATCGGTTCGCTGGTCCTTGTGCCTTTGCAGCTGCTGTCGATGAAGACTGGAATCTGGCGCGAGACGGTCATTCTGAAGGCCTGGCACAGCCTCATCGTCCGGACGCTCGGCCTGCGCATCCATGTCAAAGGTGCGCTGTCCAGCCAGCGCCCGCTGCTGGTCGCCTCGAACCATATCTCCTGGACCGACATCATGGTGCTGGGCTCCTTTGCCGATGTGACCTTCATCGCTCGGGCGGACATGGAGGGATGGCCGCTGATCGGCTGGCTGTCGAAATTGCAGCGTACGGTCTTCATCGAACGCGAGCGTAAGCGGACAGCTGGCGACCAGGCCAGCGAGATCGCCAGCCGCATGGCCAAGGGCGACGCTATGGTGCTATTTGCCGAGGGCTCTACCGGCGACGGCAACACCATCCTGCCGTTCAAGAGCACCTTGTTCGGCGCCGCCTCGATGGCGATTTCGGAAGGCGCGGCCGAGCAGGTCTTCATCCAGCCGCTGGCGATTGCCTACACGCGGGTGCACGGCGTGCCTCTCGGCCGTCGCCACCGGCCGCTCGCTGCCTGGATCGGCGATCAGGACCTGATGCCGCATCTCAAGGTGCTGATGGCCGAAGGCGCCATTGACGTCGAGGTGCATTTCGGCGAGCCCATCGCCTTTTCCAAGGGCTCGAACCGCAAGGAAACGTCGAGGATGATGGAAAGCAAGGTGCGCGCCATGATGCAGGCCGCGCTCGCCGATCCCCGACCGAGCCGCTAGCGCAGGCCGAGCGCCTACAGGCCGATGCCCGAGAATCGTCTGTTTTTTGTCACGGAAAGGCGTTAGAAGCCGCCGGATGGATTTGAACACGATAGAGCGGAACGAAACCGACAGCGCCTCGCAAAGCGCTGCTGCGGCGTCCGCCCCGGCCAAAAAGGTCTTCGTCAAGACCTATGGCTGCCAGATGAATGTCTATGACTCACAGCGCATGACCGATGCGCTGGCCGCCGACGGCTACACCGCGACCGATGTCATCGCCGACGCCGACCTGGTGCTGCTCAACACCTGCCATATCAGGGAGAAGGCGGCGGAAAAGGTCTATTCTGAGCTCGGCCGCATCCGCGACATGAAGGCTGAACGCGCAGCAGTTGGGCGCGAAATGCTGATCGGCGTCGCCGGTTGCGTCGCGCAGGCCGAAGGCCCGGAAATCATCCGCCGTTCGCCTGCTGTCGATCTGGTCATCGGCCCGCAGACCTATCACCGGCTGCCCGATGTGCTGGCCCGGGTGCGTGGCGGCGAAAAGATCGTCGAGACCGAATACGCCATCGAGGACAAGTTCGAGCATCTGCCGCAGCCGAAGCGTGCCGAAATGATCAAGCGCGGCGTCACCGCCTTCCTCACGGTACAGGAAGGCTGCGACAAATTCTGCACCTTCTGCGTCGTGCCCTATACCAGGGGCTCGGAAGTGTCGCGGCCGGTGGCGCAGATCGTCGCCGAAGCCGAGCGGCTGGCCGATGCCGGTGTGCGCGAGGTGACGCTGCTGGGGCAGAACGTCAATGCATGGCACGGCAAGGGTGAGGATGGCATGGAATGGGGGCTTGGTCGCCTGCTGTTCCGGCTGGCCGAAATTCCTGGCCTGGCGCGGCTGCGCTACACCACCAGCCATCCGCGCGACATGGACGACGAATTGATCGCTGCCCATCGCGATCTCCCGGCTTTGATGCCTTATCTGCACCTGCCGGTGCAATCCGGGTCAGACCGCATCCTCAAGGCGATGAACCGCAGGCACACGGCCAAGGACTATCTGGCGCTGCTCGAGCGCATCCGCGCTGCGCGCGGCGACATCGCGCTGTCCGGTGACTTCATCGTCGGCTTCCCCGGCGAAACCGAGGCGGATTTCGAGGCGACGATGGGTCTGGTGCGCCAGGTGAACTACGCCTCGGCCTTCTCGTTCAAATATTCGCCGCGTCCCGGCACGCCGGGCGCCGATATGCCCGATCACGTGCCGGAAGCGGTCAAGGATGAACGTTTGCAACAGCTGCAGGCATTGTTGCTCAAGCAGCAGCAGGATTTCGGCCTGGGCCTGGTCGGCAGCACCATCGACACGCTGATCGAGAAGCCCGGCCGTCAGGCCGGCCAGAAGGTCGGCCGCTCGCCCTGGCTGCAGCCGGTTATTGTTGATGAAAAGGCCGGCGAAATCGGTGACATTATCCGGGTGCGAATCACGAAGACGGGCTACAATAGCCTGTTCGCCGAGTTGGCTTGATGGCCTCGGCAGATGAGGAGAGACGGTTGAGCGCTGCTGAAGTGAAGACTCTGCCCCAGAACCAGACATCCGGGGCCTCTGACATGGCGCACATCGTTCTGACTTTCGACAACAACAAGCTTGCCAGCGCCCTGTACGGCCAGTTCGACGAGAATTTGGCCCGGCTTGAGCAGAAGCTCGGCGTCGACATCCGCTCGCGCGGCAACCAGTTGACCATCAAGGGCTCGGCCTCGGCGGCCGAACAGGCGCGCCGCGCACTCGACAATCTCTACGGCATTCTCCAGAAGGGCACCGACATTGGCCAGTCCGACGTCGATGGCGCCGTGCGCATGGCGATTGCCGCCGACGACCAGCTGACGCTGCCGACGCTTGAACGCAAGGGCAAGGTTTCGGCCGCCCAGATCTCCACCCGCAAGAAGACGATCTATGCCCGTTCGCTCAACCAGGACGCCTATATGCGGGCACTGGAGCGTTCGGAACTTGTCTTCGGCATTGGCCCGGCCGGCACCGGCAAGACCTATCTGGCGGTGGCGCATGCGGCGATGCTGCTCGAACGCGGCATGGTCGAGCGCATCATCCTGTCACGGCCGGCGGTCGAGGCCGGCGAGCGGCTGGGTTTTCTGCCCGGCGATATGAAGGAAAAGGTCGATCCGTACCTGCGGCCCCTCTATGACGCGCTTTACGACATGATGCCGGCCGACAAGGTCGAGCGCGCCATTGCCGCCGAGGTCATCGAGATCGCGCCGCTGGCCTTCATGCGCGGCCGCACGCTGGCGCATGCCGCCGTCATCCTCGACGAGGCGCAGAACACCACGCCGATGCAGATGAAGATGTTTTTGACCCGCCTCGGCGAGAATTCGCGCATGATCGTCACCGGCGATCCGACGCAGATCGATCTGCCTCCAAGCACCAAGTCGGGCCTCGTCGAAGCCTTGCGTGTCCTTGACGGCGTGGCGGGCGCGGTAACCGTGCGCTTCAACGATGTCGACGTTGTGCGCCACCCGCTGGTGGCCGAAATCGTCAGGGCCTATGACCGCGACGCCAAGCTGGCGCGCGGCCTCGGCGCCGAGAGCTGATGTGACGATGCGGGCTCATGCCTGAAGACATAAGACCTGGCGGCGGGGATAGTTCGGTTCCCGTCGAGATCGATATGTCGGTCGAGGCCGGCGACTGGCCCGATGAGGCGGCGCTGACGCGTCTGGTCGATCGCGCCGTGTCGGCTGCCTTTGCCGAAACCGCTGCTGCCGGTCCTTCCGAACTCAGCATCGTCTTTTCCGACGATGCCCATATCCGTACCCTCAATGCCGGCTGGCGCGGCAAGGACAAGGCGACCAACGTCTTGTCTTTCCCGGCTTTTCCGTTCCCCAGGGGTGGCAAGCTGCCGCCGATGCTGGGTGACATCGTGCTCGCCGCCGAGACGGTGGCGCGCGAAGCAGCCCTGGAAGACAAGCCCTTCGAGAACCATATCACCCATCTCGTCATCCACGGCCTGCTGCATTTACTGGGCTACGATCACGAGACCGATGCAGAGGCCGAGGAGATGGAAGCCATCGAGCGCTCAACGCTCGCAAGGCTTGCCATTCCCGATCCCTACACGTAATGACAAAAGACCAATTGACCGGACGACGATGAACGACAAACCAGAAACTGCCGCCCGCCCCGAGGCTGGCAGTGCGACAAAGCCTTCCGATACGACGGAAGAGGGATCGAGTCCGAGTCCCAGTTCCGGCAGCCCCGCTTCTGGTAGTATTGCCAGCGAGCCATCGCCTGCCGGTCCGTCCTTGTTCGACCGCGTCTTGGGCCTTTTCAGGCAGCGGAACGGCACCAGCCTGCGCGAGGAAATCGCCGGCGCGCTTGCCGAAACGACCAGCGATGCCGGGTCTTTCTCGCCCGGCGAACGCGCCATGCTCAACAACATATTGCGCCTGCGCGAGGTACGCGTCGAGGACGTCATGGTGCCGCGCGCCGATATTGAGGCCGTCGAGATCACCACGACGTTGGGCGATCTCCTCGGTCTGTTCGAGCAGTCCGGCCATTCCCGCATGCCGGTCTATTCCGAGACGCTCGACGATCCGCGCGGCATGGTTCACATCCGCGACGTGCTGGCCCACATCACCAAGGTCGCCCGGGTCAAGAAGGGCAGAACATCCAGGAAGACGCCGGCAACGACGCTTCTCGACCTCGCCCAGGTCGATCTCGGCCGCACCATCGGCGACCTCAATCTGATCCGCCCGGTGCTGTTCGTGCCGCCCTCGATGCTTGCCTCCGACCTGATGGGCCATATGCAGACGACGCGAACCCAGATGGCGCTGGTCATCGACGAATATGGCGGCACCGATGGTCTCGCCTCGCTGGAAGACATCGTCGAGATGGTCGTCGGCGATATCGAGGACGAGCATGACGAGGACGAGCCGCTGATCACCCAGACCGGCGAGGGCGTGTTCGTCGTCGACGGCAAGGCCGAGATCGACGAGGTCGCCAAGATGATCGGCGAGGACTTTACCGCCGGTGAGCATGGTGAATATGTCGACACGATCGGCGGCATGATTTTCAACACGCTCGGTCGCGTGCCCGCGCGTGGTGAGGTTGTGCAAGCCATTCCCGGCTTCGAATTCCACGTGCTCGACGCCGATCCGCGCCGCGTCAAGCGGGTGCGCATCGTCCAGAACCAGAAGGGCGAGCGTCGCCGCCGCGTGACCGCCCCCCGCACCGAGCAGGCCTAGGACAGAACGTTGCCCGGCCGATGACGATCGACGATCCCTTCAAGCACTCAACCTTTGGCTCGGGTGTCTTCTACAAGGACCCGCGAGCCGCATTGAAATGGCTCGAAACGGCCTTCGGCTTCGAGCCGAGCATGGTGGTCAGCGATGCCGACGGACGGCTGGTCCATGCCGAAATGCGCTTTGGCGACGGCTACATCATCGTCGATTCCGAATGGGCCGATCATATTGCCAGTCCGGTAAGCGTCGGCGGCAAGAACACTCAGTCGGTCTGTGTGCGTCTGAAAGACGGCCTGGACGTGCATTGTGAGCGGGCAATGGCGGCTGGAGCCCAAATCGTCGAGGAGCCTGCCGACCATTTCTACGGCGAACGGCAGTATCGGGCGCGCGACCCCGAAAGCCATGTCTGGACCTTCACCCAGACCGTGCGCACCGTGCCGCGCGAGGAGGCCGAGCACCTGAGCGGGCTCACCATCGAGGGATGGCACCGATAGCGCAGCGATCGGCCGGTTCGCGTTTCAATAAATCTGATAAATCTTGGCTCCTGATTCGCGCGACTTGGGAAGTCTGTATGGAGCGCCTTGCCGGCCGGATAATTCTGCTTTGGGGCTGGCGACGCGCGCTGGTGGCGTTTCTTGCCGGGGCGCTGGCGGTGCTCGCCCAGGCGCCTTACGATTTCTTCGCCGTCTGTTTCGTCTCGTTTCCACTGCTGGTCTGGCTGCTCGACGGCGCCACCGGCGAGGCTTCCGACGGCTGGCTCAGGCGCCTGCGGCCGACTTTTGCCATCGGCTGGTGGTTCGGTTTCGGCTATTTCCTCGCCGGCCTGTGGTGGATCGGCGAGGCGCTTCTGGTCGAGGCCGACAGTTTCGCCTGGGCCTTACCCTTCGCGGTCGTCGGCATTCCTTTGGCGCTGGCATTTTTCTACGGCTTCGCCGCCGTCGTCGCGCGGCTGTTATGGACCAACGATATTGGCCGCGTTGCCGCCCTTGCCTTTGCTTTTGGCCTGACGGAATGGCTGCGCGGCTTCCTGTTCACCGGCTTTCCCTGGAATGCCGTCGGCTATGCGGCGATGCCCGTGCCGCTGTTGATGCAAAGCGTGTCGGTGACCGGCATGGTCGGCATGAACGCGCTGGCGGTCTTTGTCTTCGCCATGCCGGCCTTGCTTGCAGCACGCCGGCATGTCCGTCTCGGTGTGGTCCTGCTTGCCATTCTCGTCGCCGCCCATGCTGGCTTCGGCTATTTCAGGCTCGCGACCCCCGACAAGCCGACAACCCGCACTCTCGATGTCCGTATCGTGCAACCGGATGTCGACCTCAGCGAAAAATGGGACGCCTCGGTGCGCGACCGCATCTTCGCCACGATGATGGGCCTGTCGGCCGCAGCGCCCGATCCCGGCCATAACAAACCGCAGTTGATCCTGTGGCCGGAGACCTCGGTACCCTTCCTGTTCACCGAGCGTCCGGACGCGCTGACCGCGGTCGGCGACATGCTGCAGCCTGGTCAGATGCTGATTGCCGGCGTCGTGCGCGAGGAGCGCGGATCCGGGGCGGATGCCGACAGCCGCTACTACAATTCGGTGGTGGCGATCGATGACAAGGGCGAAATCGCTGATGCCGTCGACAAGGTCCATCTGGTCCCGTTCGGCGAGTATCTGCCGTTTTCCGGTCTGCTCAGCCGCTTCGGCATCGGACAGCTCGTCGCCGGGCCGATGAATTTCGCCGCCGGCAACGAGCGCCATCCGATCGCTTTGCCCGGCGGCATCAGCGCCTTGCCGTTTATTTGCTACGAGGTGATCTTTCCTGATCTTGTGGCTGTTGACGCAACGTCATCCCAGCTTATTGTGAACGTCACCAACGACGCATGGTTCGGCGACACGCCCGGGCCGTACCAGCATTTCAGGCAGGCTCAGATTCGCGCGGTGGAAAACGGATTGCCGTTGTTGCGCGCCGCCAACAACGGCATTTCCGCCGTTGTCGATACGCGGGGACGCATCGTCGACGCATTGGCGGTCGATGCACGTGGCGCCATCGACGTGCGGGTGCCGATCTCCGGCCAAGCCTTCATCTCCGCCGCGGGGCGGCGCATTAACGGAATGCTGATCATGTTGGTGTTTGCCGCAATCGCCCTCAGCTTGAACGTAAGGCAACGGCTACGGGTGAATTGACAGTCGACACATTAGAAACTCATACTGTTACCGCCTAATTTTCTCGAAGTCGGTTGGTGTTTCTGTTGGGGCAGTTGGCTCCGGCTTCGTTTGGGCGAGAAAAATAGAAAAGGCCGGAAAAATTCGGCGAGGAAAAAATGACAGAAGAAAACAAGAAGAAACCGAATCCGATCGACATCCATGTCGGAAGTCGCGTCCGCCTTCGGCGCAATATGCTTGGAATGAGCCAGGAAAAGCTTGGTGAAAATCTCGGTATTACGTTTCAGCAGATCCAAAAATATGAAAAAGGAACGAACCGCGTCGGCGCCAGCCGTCTGCAGGCAATAGCCTCGATACTCAGCGTGCCTGTCGCCTTCTTTTTCGAGGATGCGCCAGGGCAGGAGCCGGTGGGTAATAGAGGATTTGCCGAGGACACTTCGATGGCTTTCGCCGTCGAATTCTGCGGCAGTCCGGAAGGGCTTCAGCTCAACCGCGCGTTCGTCAAGATCGCGGATGTAAAGGTGCGCCGCCGGATTATCGACCTTGTGAAGTCCCTTTCTGCCGAAGATGCCGAGTGATTCGGTGGGTCGATTGACCCATTGGCCCCAGTAATCCCCTGGGCCCGAGTAGCCCAGAGGCTCGACTGCCGGCGGCGCCAAGCCGCCGGTGGTACAAGATATATTGCTGCGACACTCATGCCAGAACCGCGGCACCGCTTGACGAGCGGCGCCCGGCACCGTTAACACGTGGCGCGCCAAAATCGGCAGCCCTGCCGATCGTTTTTTCAAGAGGGGACACCCGTGACGCGGCAGAACTACTTCTTCACCTCGGAATCCGTGGCCGAGGGTCATCCGGATAAAGTCTGTGACCGCATCTCGGACGAGATCGTCGATCTGGTCTATCGCGAGGCCAAGAAGACCGGCATGGACCCGTGGAAAGTCCGCGTCGCCTGCGAGACGCTCGCCACCACCAACCGCGTCGTCATCGCCGGCGAAGTAAGGGTTCCCGATACTCTGCTGAAGCGGGACAAAGCCGGCAACATCCTCAAGGACGCCGCCGGGCATTCGGTCGTCAACCCGGCCAAGTTCAAGTCGGTCGCCCGCAAGGCGATCCGCGAAATCGGCTACGAGCAGGCCGGCTTCCACTGGAAGACGGCAAAGATCGAGGTTCTGCTGCACGGCCAGTCGCCCGACATCGGCCAGGGCGTCGACAGCGCCGCCGACCGCCAGGGCGAAGAGGGTGCCGGCGACCAGGGCATCATGTTCGGCTATGCCTGCCGCGAGACCCCGGATCTGATGCCGGCGCCGATCTATTACAGCCACAAGATTCTCGAACTGCTCGCCGCTGCCCGTCACGAAAACAACGGCGAAGCCGGCAAGCTCGGACCCGACGCCAAGAGCCAGGTCACCGTTCGCTATGTCGATGGCAAAGCCGCCGAAGCGACGCAGATCGTGCTGTCGACGCAGCATCTCGACGCGACCTGGGATTCCAAGAAGGTCCGCAAGGTCGTTGAGCCTTACATCCGTGAGGCGCTCGGCGACCTCAAGATCGCCGACGATTGCATGTGGTACATCAACCCGACGGGCAAGTTCGTCATCGGTGGACCGGACGGCGACGCCGGCCTGACCGGCCGCAAGATCATCGTCGACACCTACGGTGGTGCTGCCCCGCACGGCGGCGGCGCCTTCTCCGGCAAGGACACCACCAAGGTCGACCGCTCTGCCGCCTATGCGGCGCGCTATCTCGCCAAAAATGTAGTGGCGGCCAAGCTCGCCGACCGCTGCACCATCCAGCTGTCCTACGCCATCGGCGTTGCCCAGCCGCTGTCGGTCTATGTCGACCTGCACGGCACCGGCAAGGTCGACGAGGCCAAGCTCGAGGAAGCGCTGCGCACGGTGATGGATTTGTCGCCATCCGGCATCCGCAGGCATCTCGACCTCAACAAGCCGATCTACGCAAAGACCTCGTCCTACGGCCATTTCGGCCGCAAGGCCGGCCGAGACGGGTCCTTCTCCTGGGAAAAGACCGATCTGGCCAAGGCGCTCAAGGACGCGATCGCTGCTTAGGCATGATTCCAAAAAGTGGGTACCGGTTTTTTGGAAAAGATCATGCTCCAACAAAGGATTAGATTGAGATGAGATTTCAGCCAAATCTCATCTCAATCCCAAATCTCATCTCAATCTAAGCGCGGCGCGCGACCAGGCCATGGATCCACAGGACAGGCGGAGCCGGGCGACCGAAGGGTTCTTCGGCCGCCGGCACGGCAAGACCATTCGCCCGCAGCAGGCGGCGGCGCTGGAAAGCGGTCTTGGGGCCTATGGCCTCGACCTCTCCGTCCAGGCACCGGCAGAATTGCGCGCGCTATTCTCAGCGGATGTTTCAACGGTTCGGCTGGAAATCGGCTTCGGCGGCGGTGAGCATCTGCTGCACCGTGCCACGGAGGCACCGGCGACCGGCTTCATCGGTGTCGAGCCGTTCGTCAACGGCATGGCCAAGCTGATGATGGCGGTGCGGGAAAAGCCGCTTGCCAATCTTCGCGTTTATGACGACGACGCCACGCGCCTGCTCGATTGGTTGCCGCAGGCGTCGCTCGACGGCATCGATCTGCTCTACCCCGATCCCTGGCCGAAGAAAAAGCACTGGAAGCGGCGTTTTGTCAGCCCGCTCAACCTCGATCGGTTCGCGCGCGTGCTGAAGCCGGGCGGAAAATTCCGCTTCGCATCCGACATCGACACCTATGTGAACTGGACCTTGTTGCACTGTCGGGCGCATGGCGGGCTCCTCTGGCAGGTGCAAGATGGGGCCGACTGGCATCGGCCCTATGAAGGCTGGCCGGGCACACGCTACGAGGCAAAAGCCATTCGCGAGGGCCGACGGCCGGCCTATCTCACCTTCATCAGAAAATAGTTCGATGCGGGAAAGTGTCCCGCATCGACAGCCGGTCTGGCTTCAGAAACGGCCGATCTTGCCGAAAGCGGTCGGGTCCATGCCGAGCCGGCGCAGATCGTTGGCGCGCGGCTTGCGGCCGGCTTCGACGGCCCGCGAGGCGGCAACGGCGCTGCCGAACAGGGCAAAGGCGTCGCCTATGGCGGAAAACACGGTACGGTTGCTCATTGTCTTGACCTTTCGCGCGCCACCGCGCGCTCATCTTTGATTTGTGCAGTGCAACATAGATAGGGATGTGAAATCCGGGATCACAGGGCCGTTACCGCATAGCCGGCATGCGCCGCGCGCAATCCTGCCAGCCGTCCCCGGCTGCACTCTGCCCGGCCCGTCAACAGACTTGAAACACCGGCCGGGATCGTCTATATCAGCCTCAAATTCTTGGTCGGTATGACGAAGAGTGGGTCCACCCGGTCCCGCTCTTTTTTATTACCTGCCGGTCAGCCATCAGCAAAGAGATGGTTCGGGACGACGATCATCCTGATCCAGAGAACGACAGGAACCGCATGACTGCAACGGCAAGCGAAGCCGACGACCGCATCATCCGCGAAAGCGGTATCGATGCGCGCATCGCGCTGATCGTTCAGCCGGTGTTGCGAGGCATTGGCTTCCGCCTCGTGCGGGTGCATCTGTCGGGCCAGAACGGCCTGACGCTGCAGATCATGGCCGAACGCGAGGACGGCACCATGACCGTCGAGGATTGCGAAGAGGTCAGCCGCGCTGTGTCGCCGGCGCTCGACGTCGATGACCCGATCGACAAGGCCTATCATCTCGAAGTGTCGTCGCCGGGCATCGACCGGCCGCTGGTACGCAAGTCGGATTTCGTCACCTGGACCGGCCATCTGGTGAAGATGGAAACCTCGGTGCCGGTCGCCGACCGCAAGCGCTTCAAGGGCAAGATCGCCGAAGCCGGCGAAGACGACATGCTGCTCGAGCGCGACAAGGCCGCCTACGGCGAAGAGCCGACGGTTCGCATTCCTTATGACGCGATCGCCGATGTGCGGCTGATCCTCACCGACGACCTTATTCGCGATGCCCTTTCGAAGGACAACCGGGAACGCAAGGAAGCCAAGAAACGCCGCGGCGAAGCTGATGATGCACCCGAAGGTGCTGAAGGCGGCGCGGAAGACGAAATCGAACAGGAACTATGATGAGCGGCCGGGCCTAAAAGCTCGGCAACAAGCTCGGGAGAAATAAGATGGTTGTAAGCGCCAACAGACTTGAACTGCTGCAGATCGCCGACGCGGTGGCGCGTGAAAAGTCGATCGACAAGTCGATCGTCATTGCCGCCATGGCTGATGCGATCCAGAAGGCCGCGCGCTCGCGCTACGGCCAGGAAACCAACATCCGCGCCGACATCAACGCCAACACCGGCGAGATGAAGCTGCAGCGGCTGATGGAAGTGGTCGAGAAGGTCGACGACTACGCCACCCAGATCGCCATTTCCTCGGCCCGCGAGCGCAATCCGGACGCCCAGCTTGGCGACTTCATCGCCGAACAGCTGCCGCCAATGGATTTCGGCCGCATCGCCGCCCAGTCAGCCAAGCAGGTCATCGTGCAGAAAGTGCGCGAGGCCGAGCGCGACCGCCAGTATGACGAATACAAGGACCGCATCGGCGAGATCGTCAACGGCACCGTCAAGCGCGTCGAATATGGCAACGTCATCGTCGATCTCGGCCGTGGCGAGGCGATTATCCGCCGCGACGAGCTGATCCCGCGTGAAAACTACAAGTACGGCGACCGCGTCCGCGCCTATGTCTACGACGTGCGCCGCGAACAGCGCGGCCCGCAGATATTCCTGTCGCGCACCCATCCGCAGTTCATGGCCAAGCTCTTCACCATGGAAGTGCCGGAAATCTATGACGGCATCATCGAGATCAAGTCGGTCGCCCGCGACCCAGGCTCGCGCGCTAAGATCGCCGTCATTTCGCGTGACTCGTCGATCGATCCGGTCGGCGCCTGCGTCGGTATGCGCGGCAGCCGCGTCCAGGCCGTGGTCGGCGAATTGCAGGGCGAAAAGATCGACATCATTCCGTGGTCGCCTTCGGCCGCCTCCTTCATCGTCAACGCGCTGCAGCCGGCGGAAGTCGCCAAGGTGGTGCTCGACGAGGATGCCGAGCGCATCGAAGTGGTGGTTCCCGACGACCAGCTGTCGCTGGCCATCGGCCGTCGCGGCCAGAACGTGCGTCTTGCCTCGCAGCTCACCGGCTGGGACATCGACATCCTGACCGAGGCCGAGGAGTCTGAGCGCCGCCAGAAGGAATTCGTCGAACGCTCGTCGCTGTTCATGGAAGCCCTTGATGTCGACGAGATGGTCGGCCAGGTGTTGGCCTCCGAAGGCTTCACCAGCGTCGAGGAAGTTGCCTACGTCGATTCGGGCGAGATCGCCTCGATCGACGGTTTCGACGAAGACACCGCTTCGGAGATCCAGACCCGCGCCCGCGAATATCTGGAGAAGATCGAAGCCGAGCATGACGACAAGCGCAAGGCGCTGGGCGTCACCGACGAACTGCGCGAGATCCCTGGGGTCACCACCGCCATGATGGTGACGCTCGGCGAGGATGGCGTGAAGACGATCGAGGATTTCGCCGGCTATGCCGCCGACGACCTGACCGGCTGGAAGGAACGCAAGGACGGCGAGACCAAGGTATTCCCGGGTGTGCTCGCCAATCACGGCGTGTCGCGCGCCGACGCCGAGCAGATGGTTCTGGCAGCCCGCCTCAAGGCCGGCTGGATCACCGAAGACGAGCTTGCAGCCGAACAGGTCCCGGCTGACGAAGCCGTTGGTGCGTGAGGTGAAACCGCATCGCACACAACCCGCCCCAGGACGAGATGAACGATCGCACCTGCATCGTCACGCGCAAGCAAGCCGAGCCGGATGAGCTGATCCGTTTCGTCGTCGGCCCGGATTCGGCCGTCGTTCCTGACCTGAAGAGAAATCTGCCCGGCCGTGGTTGTTGGGTGAGCGCCGACCGCCTACATATCGACAAGGCGGCGGCGAAGAACCTGTTTGCCCGCGCCTTCAAGGCGCAGGTCGTCGTGCCGCCCGATCTCGGCG
Organism: Mesorhizobium sp. M0761; assembly: GCF_040320205.1. NCBI lineage: Bacteria > Pseudomonadati > Pseudomonadota > Alphaproteobacteria > Hyphomicrobiales > Phyllobacteriaceae > Mesorhizobium > Mesorhizobium sp. M0761. Next base: position 92,408 of record NZ_JAMYPF010000005.1, on the reverse strand, counting down.
GCATGGTCGACGGACTGCTTGCACGATCCGCTTTGGGTATGCTTGGCCTTGCCCGCAAGGCTGGCTCGATCGCACTCGGCGCAACCAAGGTCGAGAGCGCGGTGCGCTCGGGGTTGGCGCTTTTCGTGCTCCACGCGAGCGAGGCATCCGACGATGGCGTGCGCAAGATCAGTCAGGCGCGGCGGGCAACTGTCCACCTCGGCGGGCCTGCAGTCCTTGCCTACAAACTTTTCTCCGAGGCCGAGTTGAGCTTGGCATTGGGGGGTACAAATGTGATACATGCTGCCGTTCTCGCGGGAGACGCGGGCAAGGCGGTTGAGAGGCGCATGGTTGCGCTCGACCGATATCGGGGCGGAACCCCCGACGATCTGGCAATGCTTGCGGCCGTTGCTGACGAAGATGATGCTGCAGAGGATATGGAATGAGCGATACGAAATCGGGCGACGATAAGACGTTGAGTGTTACACCGAAGAAGACCTTGACGCTGAAGCGCCCCGGTACCGAGCAGAGCGTCGTGCGACAGAATTTCTCGCATGGCCGCACCAAGCAGGTCCAGGTCGAGATCAAGAAGCGCAAATTCTCCATGCCCGGCGACAAGCCGGAGCCGGTGGCTGCACCCGTATTTACGCCCAAGCCCGCGGTAGTGGCAGCCCCCGTCGTGCAGGAAGCGCCCAAGGCGCCGCCTCCGCCCCCGGCCGAACGCGGCGGCATGGTGCTGAACGAACTGTCGCGCAATGAAATGGAAGCGCGCCGCAGGGCGCTCGAAGGCTCCAAGGTTCGCGACGTCGAGGACCGCCAACGCGCCATCGAAGAGGCCAAGCGCCGCAACGAGGATGAGGAACGCCGCAAGCGCGAGCGCGAGGAATCCGCGCGCCGTCAGGCCGAGGAAGAAGCCCGCCTGCAGACCGAGGCCGAGTCCCGCCGCCGCGCCGAGGAAGAAGCGCGCCGCCGCGCGCCGCAGGCTGCCGAGCTTGTGGCATCGGACGACGAGGAAGAGGTCAAGCCGAAGCGCACCGCCGCCGGCGCCCCGGTACGCCGTCCGGTTACGCCCGAAGTGGCGCGCCCGGCCAAGCCGACCAAGGCCGAGGAAGACCGTCGTCGCGGCAAGCTGACCCTCAACACGGCGCTTTCCGACGAGGACGCGCGCGCCCGCTCGCTGTCGTCGATGCGTCGCCGCCAGGAAAAATTCAAGCGCGCGATGCATAATGAGCCGCGCGAGAAGGTTATGCGCGAAGTGATCCTGCCTGAAACCATCACCATCCAGGAACTGGCGCAGCGCATGTCCGAGCGCGCTGTCGATGTGGTCAAGTACTTCATGAAGCAGGGCCAGATCCTGAAGCCGGGCGACATCATCGACGCCGACACGGCCGAGCTGGTCGCCACCGAATTCGGCCACACGGTCCGCCGCGTCGCCGAGTCCGACATCGAGGAAGGCCTGTTCAACATTGCCGACAATCCCGAGGACCTGGTGTCGCGGCCGCCTGTCGTCACCATCATGGGCCATGTCGACCACGGCAAGACCTCGCTGCTCGACGCCATCCGCAATGCCAATGTCGTCTCCGGCGAAGCCGGCGGCATCACCCAGCATATCGGCGCCTACCAGGTCGAGAAGAACGGTCAGAAGATCACCTTCATCGACACGCCCGGTCACGCCGCCTTCACGGCGATGCGCGCCCGCGGCGCTCAGGCGACCGACATCGCCATCCTGGTGGTGGCGGCCGACGACAGCGTCATGCCGCAGACCATCGAATCGATCAGCCATGCCAAGGCGGCCGGCGTTCCGATCATCGTGGCGATCAACAAGATCGACAAGCATGATGCCGATCCGCAGAAGGTGCGGTCGGAACTGCTGCGCCATGAGGTGTTCGTCGAATCGATGGGCGGTGAAGTGCTGGACGTCGAAGTGTCGGCGACCAAGGGCACCAACCTCGACAAGCTGCTCGAGGCGATCCTGCTGCAGGCCGAAATCCTCGACCTCAAGGCCAATCCGGACCGTACCGCCGAGGGCGTGGTCATCGAAGCCCAGCTCGACAAGGGCCGTGGCCCCGTCGCCACCGTACTGGTGCAGACCGGCACTTTGATGCCGGGCGACATCCTCGTCGCCGGCAACGAATGGGGCCGGGTGCGCGCGCTGGTCAACGACCGTGGCGAGCAGATCAAGGAGGCGCCGCCGGCAATGCCGGTCGAGGTGCTCGGCCTGCAAGGCACGCCGCAAGCCGGCGACCGCTTCGCTGTCGTCAACAACGAGGCCCGCGCCCGCGAGATCACCGAATATCGCCAGCGTCTGGCGCGCGAGAAGGCAGTGGCTCGCCATGCCGGCCAGCGCGGCTCGCTTGAACAGATGATGTCGCAGTTGCAGACGAGCGGGTTGAAGGAATTCCCGCTGGTCATCAAGGGCGACGTGCAGGGTTCGATCGAGGCGATCAACGCCGCTCTCGACAAGCTTGGCACCGACGAGGTGCGTGCGCGCATCGTTCATGCCGGCGCCGGCGCCATCACCGAAAGCGACGTGTCGCTGGCGGAGACCTCGGGGGCCGCGATCATCGGCTTCAACGTCCGTGCCAACGTGCAGGCACGTGCGGCCGCGGCGGCCGCGGGCATCGAAATCCGCTACTACTCGATCATCTACAACCTTGTCGATGATGTGAAGGCAGCACTTTCCGGCTTGCTGTCGCCGGAACGCCGCGAGACCTTCATCGGCAATGCCGAGATCCTCGAGATCTTCGACATCACCAAGGTCGGCAAGATCGCCGGCTGCCGTGTCACCGAAGGCAAGGTCGAGCGTGGAGCGGGCGTGCGCCTGATCCGCGACAACGTCGTCATCCATGAAGGCACGCTGAAGACCCTCAAGCGCTTCAAGGACGAAGTCGCGGAAGTTCCGGGCGGCCAGGAGTGCGGCATGGCCTTCCAGAACTACGAGGACATGCGCGTTGGCGACATCATCGAGTGCTTCCGCGTCGAGATGGTGACCCGGACGCTCTGAGTTCGTATACTGTCGATACGACCGGGCGGTGGTCGAAAGACCGCCGCCCTAACTTTAATGCCTGTCGCCCAAAAGTGCGGGATAAACGACATGCATAGAAACAAGTATGAGACATGCGGCACGGTCCCATCCCGCGCCTCACGCTTTCCGGATTGAGAAAAATGCCCCGTCCAACCGCCTCCAGCCCATCCCAGCGCATGCTTCGCGTCGCCGAACAGGTGCGCCATGCGCTGTCGGAAACCTTGCAGCGCGGCGAGATTATCGACCCGCTGATCGAGAACACCGTGGTTTCGGTCTCGGAAGTGCGCATGTCGACTGATCTGAGGGTCGCAACGGCCTTCGTTTCGCCGCTCGGCGCCAAGGACACGGGTGCGGTCATCGACGCGCTCAACAAGCATGCGAAGTTCGTCCGTGGCCGCGTCTCCGGCGCGCTCCGCCAGATGAAGTTCATGCCGGAGTTCCGCTTCAAGCTCGATACGTCCTTCGACAATTTCGCCAGGATCAACGATTTGCTGAAATCGCCCGAAGTCGCGCGAGACTTGGGTGCCGATGGCGAAGACAACGACAAGGACGAGAAATAGTGGGGCGCCGCGGCAAGAAGAAGGGACGGCCGATCTCCGGCTGGGTGGTGCTGGACAAGCCGGTTGGCATGGGTTCGACCGAAGCCGTCTCCAAGATCAAATGGCTTTTCCAGGCCGAAAAGGCCGGCCATGCCGGCACGCTCGACCCGCTGGCCTCTGGCATGCTGCCGATCGCGCTCGGCGAGGCAACCAAGACCGTGCCTTATGTGCAGGACGGCGCCAAAATCTACCGGTTCACCGTCGCCTGGGGCGAGGAGCGTTCGACCGACGATCTCGAAGGCCTGGTGACGCAAAGTTCCGACCGCCGTCCGGCGGAAAACGATGTCAGGGCGCTGCTGCCGAACTACACCGGCGTCATCATGCAGACACCGCCGCAATTCTCGGCCATCAAGATATCAGGCGAACGCGCCTACGATCTCGCCCGTGGGGGCGAGACAGTCGACATCCCCGCGCGCGAGATCGAGATCGGCCGTCTGGACATCGTCGAGCACGCTGCCGACCACACTTTGTTCGAGGTCGAATGCGGCAAGGGCACCTATGTGCGCTCGCTGGCCCGCGACATGGGCCGCGACCTCGGCTGCTTCGGTCATATCGCCGAATTGCGCCGGGTCGAGGTCGAGCCGTTCACCCAGGAGGATTTCGTCACCCTCGCCGAACTGGAAGTCGCCCGTTTCGGCGAACAGCGCGAAGCTGACGGAGAGGGCGACGCCGATGTTGCCGATGCGCCGATCGACTTCGGCGCCATCGATGCGCTGCTTGTCGACACGGCCGCCGCGCTCGACTGCCTGCCCCAGATCGCCATCAGCGACGAAGCGGCGACCAAGATCCGCCTTGGCAATCCCGTCATCATCCGCGGCCGCGACGCGCCCGTGGAAGCCGAGGAAGCCTGCGCCACCGCGCGCGGCAAGCTTGTCGCCATCGGCGCCATCGAGCAAGGCATGTTCAAGCCGAAGCGGGTGTTTGTCGGCTGACCACTCTCGTCTAGTCTTACGTCGACGTCACATCCGAGGGGCACATGGCAAAGGCTGAGGCGGTGAAGAAGCGGGCGCCGGTGACAACGCGCCGGCCGCCGGTTGGCGCCTCGCCCGGCACGCTGATCGCCGATCCGGCGGCGCGACGGTCCGAGCTGCGGCTGACGCTGATTTCGCCTGAAAAATTCAAGACCATCAACGATGCCAGCATCGACGATCTCAACACCCATTGCGACAACTGGCCGGTCGTCTGGCTGGACTGCACCGGTCTCGCCAACATCCAGCTGATCGAGGAGATCGGCCGGATCTTCAACCTGCATCCACTGGCTCTGGAAGATGTCGTCAACACCGGCCAGCGGCCGAAGGTCGACTTCTTCGAGGACCACGCCTTCGTCGTCATGCGCATGATCGACGACGTCAAGGTGCATCGCTATGAGCAGATCGCGGTGTTCTTCGGCAAGAAATTCGTCGTCACCTTCCAGGAGCGCGAAGGCGATCCGTTCGACCCCGTGCGCAAGCGCATCGCCGCAGCGTTGCCCAACCGCTTGCGGATGCGCGGCGCCGACTATCTGGCCTATGCGCTCATCGATTCCATCGTCGACAGCTATTTCCCGCCGATTGAGGCCGCTAGCGAGGAGGTCGATGGCATCGAGGACGAGATGCTCAACACGCCTCACAAGCATCAGATGCGCCAGCTGCACGAATTGCGGCGCGACGCCAATGTGCTCAAGGGCGTGCTGTGGCCGATGCGCGACGCGCTGGCGACGTTGATCCGCAACGACGTGCCCTATGTGAAGCCGGAGACGAAAATCTTCTTCAACGACACGCTCGACCACGCATTGCGGCTGATCGAGCTGGTCGAGAACCAGCGTGATATGCTGACCGGCTTGATCGAAATGCATTTGTCGCTGAGCCAGGCGCGCACGAACGATGTGATCTCTTATCTCACCATCGTCTCGGTGATTTTCATGCCGCTAACCTTCCTGGTCGGTATCTGGGGGATGAATTTCGATCCCGAGAGCTCGCCGTGGAACATGCCGGAACTGAAAGCCTACTATGGCTACCCGGCTTCGCTGCTGTTCATGCTGGCCGTTGCTGTCGGGCTGATCGTCTTCTTCAAAAGCAAAAAGTGGCTGTAAGCTTCAGGTGTCAGGGGGATCCTGGATTCCTGAGCAAAGGGCTGCGAGGAGCCGGCTTTATGAATGGGCTGGTGTTTTCCAGGGAATTGCCTTATATGCGCCGCAGCATCGCGCCATGTCGCTTTGCTTGCACCGGCCCCTGCTGGACGACATCCCGGCTGAGGGCGACCCGTTTCCTCAAACAGATAAGGAAAAACACGATGTCGATTACTGCCGAGCGCAAACAGGAATTGATGGGTGAATTCGCAACCGCCAAGGGCGATACCGGGTCTCCGGAAGTCCAGGTGGCCATCCTTTCCGAGCGCATCAAGAACCTGACCGACCACTTCAAGGACCACAAGAAGGATAACCATTCCCGCCGTGGTCTGCTCGCTCTCGTCTCCCAGCGCCGCAGCCTGCTTGATTATCTCAAGCGCAAGGATGACGCGCGCTATCAGACGTTGATCGAGAAGCTCGGTCTGCGCCGTTGACGAATTGACCGGCGGGCTTTCGAAGGAGAGCCCGCCGGTCGCGCATTCTGCCAGTCGCATCGATTGGCTAGACCCGGTTTCGAGCGCGCAGAGGCCACTCGAAACCGCCCATGGACGGTCATGGGGCAGGATTGCAGGACGCTCGTGCGCTAACCAGCGCCGAAATCTACCCGAGCTTCCCGTTGTCTTGCCCGTGGCTGCCCGAGAAAGGAAGCCAGGGAAAGGGCATCCGCGCACCGTGAAACGGCGCGGCCCTTTCCGCTTATTAAGGACAAGATATGTTCAACTACCACAAAGTGGAAATCGAATGGGGCGGCCGTCCGCTCATCCTGGAAACCGGCAAGATCGCACGTCAGGCTGACGGCGCGGTGCTTGCGACCTACGGCGAAACCAAGGTTCTCGCCACCGTCGTTTCGATGAAGGAGCCGAAGCCAGGCCTCGATTTCTTCCCGCTGACCGTCAACTACCAGGAAAAGACCTACGCCGCCGGCAAGATCCCCGGCGGCTACTTCAAGCGCGAGGGACGTCCGAGCGAAAAGGAAACGCTGGTTTCCCGCCTGATCGACCGCCCGATCCGCCCGCTCTTCGCCGACGGCTACAAGAACGACACCCAGATCGTCGTCACCGTCGTCCAGCATGACCTCGAGAACGATCCCGATATCCTGTCGATCGTCGCCACCTCGGCCGCTTTGACGCTGTCGGGCGTTCCCTTCATGGGCCCGATCGGCGGCGCCCGAGTCGGCTACATCAACGGCGAATACGTGCTCAACCCGCATGTCGATGAGATGCAGGAATCCAGGCTCGACCTCATTGTCGCCGGCACCGCCGACGCCGTGCTGATGGTCGAGTCCGAAGCCAAGGAACTCGGCGAAGAGCTGATGCTCGGCGCCGTCATGTTCGGCCACAGGGGCTTCCAGCCGGTGATCGACGCCATTATCAAGCTGGCCGAAGTTGCCGCCAAGGAGCCGCGCGATTTCACGGCGCCGGACTACTCCGCGCTTGAAGCCGAAATGCTGAAGATCGTCGGCGACGAGCTCAGCAATGCCTACAAGAACGTCGACAAGCAGAAGCGCTACGCTGCCGTCGACGCCGTCAAGGCGAAGGTCAAGGCTGCGTTTGCCCCGGCTGAAGGCGAAGACGCCAAGTACACCTCCGAGCAGATCGGTTCGGTGTTCAAGGAACTCCAGGCCAAGGTCGTGCGCTGGAACATCCTCGACACCGGTTCGCGCATCGATGGCCGTGACCTCAAGACTGTCCGCAAGATCGTCTCGGAAGTCGGCGTCCTGCCGCGCACGCACGGTTCGGCGCTGTTCACCCGCGGCGAGACCCAGGCGCTGGTCGTTGCCACGCTGGGCACCGGCGAGGACGAGCAGTATGTCGATTCGCTGACCGGTATGTACAAGGAGAAGTTCCTCCTTCACTACAACTTCCCTCCCTACTCCGTCGGCGAGACCGGCCGCATGGGTTCGCCGGGCCGCCGCGAAATCGGCCACGGCAAGCTCGCCTGGCGCGCCATCCGTCCGATGCTGCCGAGCGCGGACCAGTTCCCCTACACGCTGCGCGTCGTCTCGGAGATCACCGAGTCCAACGGTTCGTCGTCGATGGCCACCGTCTGCGGCACATCGCTGGCGCTGATGGATGCCGGCGTTCCGCTGGCCAAGCCGGTTGCTGGTATCGCGATGGGCCTGATCAAGGAAGGCGAGCGCTTCGCGGTTCTGTCCGACATCCTGGGTGACGAAGATCACCTCGGCGACATGGACTTCAAGGTTGCCGGTACCGAAGGCGGCATCACCTCGCTGCAGATGGACATCAAGATCGAGGGCATCACCGAGGAGATCATGAAGATCGCGCTGGACCAGGCCAAGGACGGCCGCCAGCATATCCTCAGCGAGATGGCGCATGCTCTGACCGGCGCCCGCCCCGAACTCGGTGAGTTCGCACCGCGCATCGAGGTTATGCACATCCCGACCGACAAGATCCGCGACGTGATCGGCTCCGGCGGCAAGGTTATCCGTGAGATCGTCGAGAAGACCGGCGCAAAGATCAACATCGAGGACGACGGCACGGTCAAGATCGCTTCGTCGAACGCCAAGGAGATCGAGGCGGCCAAGAAGTGGATCCATACCATCGTCGCCGAGCCGGAAGTCGGCGAAATCTACGAAGGCACGGTCGTCAAGACCGCCGACTTCGGCGCTTTCGTCAACTTCTTCGGTCCGCGTGACGGCCTCGTCCACATCTCGCAGCTTGCCAACGACCGGGTCGCCAAGACCTCGGACGTCGTCAAGGAAGGCGACAAGGTCTGGGTCAAGCTGATGGGCTTCGACGAGCGCGGCAAGGTCCGCCTGTCGATGAAGGTCGTCGACCAGGCCACCGGCAAGGAAATCGCCCGCGACAAGAAGGCCGAAGGCGAAGAAAACGCCGCCTGAGTGGTCAGACAATAGAGTTGAACGGGCGCGGCTTATGTCGCGCCCGTTTTCGTTTAATACCCGTCTACGACATGAGAATCGAAGAATGGCCGCTGAGCCGCTGAAGACACTGTTCCATCCCTTCGAGGCCGAGGGGCTCCCTCTGCCGCAAAAGGGCGAGCGTGTGTTGTTCCTGGGTGCGGAGCCCGGCTTCCGCTTGCCGGAAGGCTTCGAGGCAGAGCTCCATCTTGCGCAGGGTTTCCGGCCGCATCTCCGAGCGCTGGAGCGTGCCGGTCACAAGGTAACGCCCCGCGCGGAAGGCGATGCATTCGATGCAGCGCTCGTGCTTGCCGGCCGCCATCGTGGGCTAAACGAGATGCGTATTGCCGAGGCGATCGAACGCGTCACGCCGGGCGGTCTGATCATTGTCGCCGGCGGTAAGGACGAAGGCATCGCCAGCCTGCGCAAGCGCATCGACGAGCTTGTCCCCATCGAAGGGCATCTGCCGAAACATCACGGCATCGCCTTCTGGCTTCGCCGTCCGGCCGATCTGGCGCCTGCGGAAAAACTGCGCGTCGCCAATCCCGCCTTGGTCGTAGAGGACCGCTTCCGTACCGCGCCTGGCATGTTCTCCTTCGACCGGATCGACGCCGGCTCGAAACTTCTGGTCGACAACCTGCCCAAAGACCTGCGCGGCAACATTGCTGATTTCTGCGCCGGCTGGGGTTATGTCGCCGCCGAGGTCGCGGCACGTTCATCCGGTATAACGGGGCTCGACCTTTACGAAGCGGATTTCGACGCGCTTGAGGCGGCCAAGGGCAATATCGGCCAGACAGGCTTCGAGCCCGGCTTCTTCTGGACCGATCTGCTGAGCGAGCCGGTCGAGCGGCGCTATGATGCCATCGTCATGAACCCGCCCTTCCATCGCAGCCGGGCGGCCGAGCCGGAAATCGGCGCCGGCATGATCCAGGCGGCGGGCAAGGCGCTGAAGCCGGGCGGGCGGCTGTTCATGGTGGCGAACCGCCAGCTGCCCTATGAGCCGGTTCTGAAGGCCGTCTTCTCCAGCCATGCCGAGCTCGCCCGCGACGGCATGTTCAAGGTTTTCTCCGCGCGCCGATAGGACGGTGCCGATCACCTCAATGCATGCTGACGATGCGCGCCGGCTCGTGGACGGGAATGGTCGGTCTGATGTCGCCAGGCTTGATCTTGAGCGGCGCCGGCCTGCCGAACAGATAGCCTTGCACCATCTCGCAGCCGGCCGCCCGCAAGAGCGTCGCCTGGTTCTCGGTCTCGACGCCTTCGGCGATGATGCCGACGCCGAGCGCCCGCGACAGGCCGACGATGGTAGAGACGACGGCGCCCGAATTGGAATCGGTGTCGATGCGGCTGACGAACGAGCGGTCGATCTTCAGCTTGCCGAAGGCGAAGTCGATCAGGTAGCTGAGATTGGAATAGCCGGTGCCGAAATCGTCGACGGCCACCGAAATGCCCATGTCGGCAAGCTGCTGCAGGATGATGGCGGCGCGGTCGCGGTCCTGCATCATCGCCGTCTCGGTCACTTCGAGCTCCAGCCGCGACGGCTTGATGCCGGTGCTGGCCATCGTGTCGCGCACGATACCGACGAAATCCTTGGTCATGAACTGGACCGGCGAGATGTTGACGGCAACGAAGCAGTCCTCGGGCAAATGACGGGCATCGCTGCAGGCCTTGTTCAGCACCCAATTGCCGATCGGGTGGATCATGCCGGTCTCTTCGGCGATCGGAATGAATTCCATCGGCGGGATCATGCCGCGTTCCGGGTGCTTCCAGCGGATCAGCGCCTCGTAGCCGACGATACCGCCGGTCGGCAGGTCGAGCTGCGGCTGGTAGTGAAGGTCGAAATCGCCACGGACGAAGGCGATATGCAGTTCGGATTCGATCCAGTGGCGGTAGTCGGCGACCTGGCCCATGTCGGAATGGAAGACCGACCAGTTGCCCACGCCGCCGGCGCGGGCATTCTGCAGCGCCAGGTTGGAGCGGCGCAGGATGAGGACCGGATCGACGCCATCCTTTGGCATCGCCACGATGCCGACCGACAGGCCGACCGACTGCAGGTGAGAATCGAGCTGGTACGGCTTCAGCATCTCCTCGATCATGGTTTCGACGGTGCTTTCCATGGACCTTTGGAGTTGGTGTTCCCAGACAAGGATAGCGAACTCGCCGGCGCCGATGCGCCCCATCACCGCGCCTTCGGGCATGCAGGCCTTCAACCGCTTGGTGAAGCCGCGGATCAGTTCGTCGCCATGGCTGTAGCCGATGGCGTCGTTGATCTGCTTGAAGCGGTCGATGTCGATGTCGATGAGGAACACCGGCTCACCGGTCCTGATCGTCGCGGACGCCGCGTCGGCAATCCTGCCGACCATCGCCGGCCGCGCAAAAAGCCCGGTCAGCTTGTCAAAATGGGTTTCGTTGAAAACGTAGTCCACCGATTCATCGACGCCGGCGAAGAAGGACAAGGCAGCACCGGCGGCGGCCAGCGCGCATAGCGCCGACGCGATGCCGATCATGGTTTCCGCCTGCATGCCGGCAAAGCCGTCCCCGAAACCATGCCGGAGGCCCCAAAGCCCAAGGATGAAACTGCCAAGGCCCGAACTGGCGACGGTGAGCAGCCGGAACACAGGCGTTCGCTTGGGGTTGCTGACAGCAGGCATTGCTCAGTCCCTGTCGCATGATCCCGAAATCAACTCGACTTTCGGGAAATATCAAGCGCAAATTCATAAAGGCTAAAGCATCCTTTGCGCCCAGCAAGAACGCGCAGAGCCCAAGCCCATAGGACTTCTAGCGGATATCTCCTTAAAATGAGTTTCCGCCCATGCATCTAATTTTACTGGTGAATTAATCGCGTACGCTGTCGGTCTGCTTCAACTCGTCCAGGGTTGGCATCGACACGATGTGATAGCCGGAATCCACATAATGGATTTCGCCGGTGACGCCTGACGAGAGGTCGGACAAAAGATAGAGCGCCGAGCCGCCGACCTCGTCGATGGTCACCGTGCGGCGCAGCGGCGAGTTGCGCTGCTGGTAGGAGTACATGTGGCGGGCGTCCGAGATTCCGGCGCCGGCCAAAGTACGCACCGGTCCCGCCGATATGCCGTTCACCCGGATGCCGCGCGGGCCATAATCGTTGGCGAGATAGCGCACGCTGGCTTCCAGCCCGGCCTTGGCGACGCCCATGACGTTGTAGTTCGGCATGACGCGGACAGAGCCGGCATAGGTCAGCGTGATCATCGCGCCGCCTTCGCTCATCAGCGGGGCGGCATGGCGGGCGACCTCGGTGAAGGAGTAGCAGGAGATGACCATGGTGCGGACGAAATTATCGCGGCTGGTGTCGGCGTAGAGCCCCTTGAGCTCGTTTTTGTCGGAAAAGCCGATGGCGTGGACGACGAAGTCGAGCCCGCCCCATTCCTTGCCGAGCGTCTCGAAGGTGGCGGCGACCGATGCGCTGTCCTCGACGTCGCACGGCACCACCAGAGACGCCCCAAGCTTCTCGGCAAGCGGCTTGACGCGGCGCCCGAATGCGTCGCCCTGATAGGTGAAGGCAAGCTCCGCTCCGTGTTCGGACAATTTCCTGGCGATGCCCCAGGCGATCGAATGATCGTTGGCGACGCCCATGACAAGCCCGCGCTTGCCCTTCATCAGTCCGTCCATGGCCGGCAATCCCCCTACAAAAAAACGCTGGCCTTATGCGGAATAGCGCTGGAAAATCAGCGTTGCGTTGGTGCCACCGAAGCCGAACGAGTTGGACAAAACCGTGTCAATCCTGGCGTCGTCGATGCGCTTGCGCACGATCGGCATGCCCTCGAATTCGGGATCGAGGTTTTCGATATGGGCGCTCTCGCCGATGAAGCCGCCTTGCATCATCAGGATCGAGTAGATCGATTCCTGTACGCCGGCGGCACCAAGGGAATGGCCGGTCAGCGACTTGGTCGAGGTGATGAACGGCATCGTGTCGCCGAACACCTCTCGGATGGCGCCCATTTCCCGGGAATCGCCGACCGGCGTCGAGGTGCCGTGGGTGTTGATGTAGTCGACCGGCGCGGACACCGTCGCCAGAGCCTGGCGCATGCAGCGCACCGCGCCTTCGCCCGACGGCGCCACCATGTCGTAACCGTCCGACGTCGCGCCATAGCCGACGATCTCAGCGTAGATCTTGGCGCCGCGCGCCTTGGCGTGTTCGAGCTCCTCCAGGATGAGGACGCCCGCGCCGCCCGCGATGACGAAGCCATCGCGATTGGCGTCATACGCGCGGGAAGCTGTTGACGCCTTGTCGTTATACTTCGACGACATCGCCCCCATGGCATCGAACAGGTCCGACATCGTCCAGTCGAGGTCCTCATGGCCGCCGGCAAACATCACATCCTGCTTGCCCCACTGGATCAGTTCGTAGGCGTTGCCGATGCAATGCGCCGAGGTCGAGCAGGCCGACGAGATCGAATAGTTGACGCCGTGGATCTTGAACCAGGTGGCGAGCGTCGCCGACGCGGTCGACGACATCGCCTTCGGCACCGCGAACGGACCGATGCGCTTGGGGCTGTTGTTCTTGAGCGTGGTCTCGGCCGCCTCGACGATGGTGCGGGTCGAGGGGCCACCCGAGCCCATGACAATGCCGGTGCGCTCATTGGTGATGTCGCTTTCGCCAAGCCCGGCGTCGGCGATCGCCTGGTCCATCGCGACATGGTTCCAGGCCGCGCCCTGGCTCAGGAAGCGCATGGCGCGCCGGTCGATCATAGGGGTCGGGTCGAGCGTCGGCGCGCCCCAGACCTGGCAGCGGAAGCCGTGTTCGGCGAAGGAATCGGAGAAGCTGATGCCTGATTTGGCATCGTGGAGCGAGGATTGCACCTCGTTGGCGTTGTTGCCGATCGACGATACGATGCCGAGGCCTGTGACGACGACCCTTCTCATTCGCAACTCCTTCCAGCGGATGATCCCGAAACCCTAGTCGGTTTTCGCCGGCGATCATACGCAAAACCAAAATGCCGCAGCGTCGTTGCGCGTCCGGGAACGCCCTGCTGCAGTGGCGCCGGTCAGGCGGCCGATTGCTTGGACAGCCCCACTTTGAGGTCTGTCGCCGCGTATATGGGTTCGCCGTCGGCTTTAAGCCAGCCATCGGCGATGCCGAGAACCAGGCGTCCGCGCATGACGCGCTTGAAATCGATGCCGTATTCCACTTTCTTGACCGAAGGCGTCACCATCCCCTTGAACTTCACTTCGCCGGTCGACAGCGCCATGCCCTTGCCCGGCTCGCCGAGCCAGCCGAGGTAGAAACCCGTCAATTGCCACATGGCGTCGAGGCCCAGGCACCCCGGCATGATCGGATTGCCGATGAAATGGCAGGCGAAAAACCACAGGTCCGGCTTGATGTCGAATTCGGCGCGGATGAAGCCCTTGTCGTGGGCGCCGCCGGTCTCGCTGATCTCGGTGATGCGGTCGAACATCAGCATCGGCGGATAGGGCAGCTGGGCGTTGCCGGGCCCAAACAGCTCGCCGCGGGCGCAGGCAAGCAATTCCTCATAACCGTAGCTGGATTTCGAACCCGCCATATGTCTCGTCCCCATAATGTCCCGGGCGGTGGGGCGCCCTTGTCGTTGGTTTCCTAACACAATCCCTTTCGGTCCGGAAACCGGCGTTTGCGCTTAACCCGCCCGTCTGCCCGGGTCAATGCGCGCTCTCGCATCGGCCCGAAATCGATCTCGATTCCGGAAAGCACGATGCGACGCCAAAAAAGCGATAGAGCGCACTTAGTGCGTCCAACTGGACGCACGTCGCTCTATTGATCGTATTCCGCCAACAGAATATATGTCGGGAGGTATCCAGTTTCGGTTGATGACGTTTTTTCGCCACTCTGGGCGTGTCTTGAGGCAGAACTGTGGGCTTGGACGGATAGATGGATCTGGGCGGCCGGAAGGAAAATGTCGCTGTGGACAAGCGGGTTCGCGAAGCCGGCCTTAGGCCGACACGCCAACGCATTGCGCTGGCCGATCTGCTGTTTGCCAAGGGCGACCGCCACCTTTCGGCCGAGGAACTGCATGAAGAGGCGGTCGCCGCCGGCGTGCCGGTCTCGCTCGCCACCGTCTACAACGCGCTTCACCAGTTCACCCAGGCCGGCCTGCTGCGCATCCTGGCGGTCGAGGGGTCCAAGACCTATTTCGACACCAACACCTCCGATCACCATCATTTTTACATCGAAGGCGAAAACAGGATCTTCGATATAGAAAGCGGTCCGGTGACCGTCTCCAACCTGCCGGAGCCACCCGCAGGCATGGAGATCGCCAATGTCGACATCGTGGTGAGGCTGCGCCCGAAGCGCAGCGTTTAAGCCCCAACCCGTGAAACCTGTCGATTTTGCAATCCGGCTCGAATGGGTTGCGGTCGCGGTCGTGGCTATAGTCGCCTATGCCGCGTCAGGCGTTTCCTGGTGGCTGTTCGCCCTGCTTATTCTGGCGCCCGACCTGTCGATGCTGGGCTATCTCGCCGGGGCACGGATCGGCGCTGTCGCTTACAACGCGTTGCACATCCTGATCGTCCCGCTGTTGCTGGCCCTCGCCGGATATGTTCTGGCCAATTCGACGGCGACCGCGATTGGTCTGATCTGGATCATCCACATCGCCGTCGACCGCGCGCTCGGCTACGGTCTCAAACTGTCGACCGGTTTTCAGGACACCCATCTCGGCCGTATCGGCCGTTAGGCCTCCAGCAATCTCAATTCTTGACGTGCTCGCCGGGATAGGCGCCCCACACCTGCGACTGGGCGATCCAGCCGGTGTGGCCGTCGAAGGTCATTTCGCACCACTGGCCATCGCAGGTTTTGATCGTGCCCGTAACGCCCGGCTCGATGATGGCGATGACGCTGGCGTCCTTATCGGCATCGTCGAGCAGATTGATTCGGCCACCTTTGGTGCGTTGCCAAGGGGCGACGATCGCGGTCCGGCGGCCGGACAGCAGCGACTGGTTGATCCAACCCTCCGAGCCATCGGCATCGCGCACCCGCCGCCAGGTATCGAATTCCTGGATGATTTCCATCGGCAGGCCGGCCTTTGTGTACATCCAGTCGACGGAATAGTTGGCGCCGGGGCCAACGCGCGAGTTGACGCGAGCCGATTTCAGGCTGACGAAACGCGGCAGCGGCAGGCCGCTCGGCCCGAGCGTGACCGTCTGCACAGGTGCGGCGGCACCTTGCGCCGCGGCTTGCGGGGAATGCAGGAGAGCGCCGAGAAGCGCTGCGCTGAGGATCAGGCGAAGCGACGCGAAACCAGACACTTTCATTCCTTTCGGCGCGTGCCCTTTGGTCCGGGCGCCCCTTTTTCTTTGTCTTCGGCGGCACCGCTTGTTACAGGAGTGGCAGGCACCGCGACCGGTATTCAGTTTCGCCTGTCTTGGTTAAAGAGGTCTCAACGAGATCGGGTTCGAGGAAACAATGGCAGGCAAAAAACGGCCTCTCGTCGTCATCACGCGCAAGCTGCCCGATCCGGTCGAGACCCGCATGCGCGAACTCTTCGACGCCAGGCTGAATGTCGAGGACCGCCCGATGACGCAGCCGGAGCTGGTCGCGGCGATCAAGGAAGCCGATGTGCTGGTGCCGACCATCACCGACCAGATCGATGCGGCGCTGATTGCCCAGGCCGGCGACAATCTCAAGCTGATCGCCAATTTCGGAAATGGCGTCGACAAGATCGATGTGGCGGCGGCGGCCAGGAAAGGCATTACCGTCACCAACACGCCGAACGTGCTGACCGAGGATACGGCCGACATGACCATGGCGCTGATGCTGGCCGGCCCGCGGCGGCTGGCCGAAGGCGCCAATGTGCTCACCAGCGACAAGAAATGGGCCGGTTGGTCGCCGACCTGGATGCTCGGCCGGCGCATCTGGGGCAAGCGCCTCGGCATTGTCGGCATGGGCCGCATCGGCACCGCTGTTGCCAGGCGCGCCAAGGCTTTCGGCCTGTCGATCCACTACCATAACCGCCATCGCGTGCTGCCGGCGGTCGAGGAAGGGCTTGAGGCGACCTACTGGGAAAGCCTCGACCAGATGCTTGCCCGCATGGACATCATCTCGGTCAATTGCCCGTCGACGCCGGCGACCTTTCATCTGCTTTCGGCGCGGCGCCTGGCTCTGCTTCAGCCCACCGCCTATGTGGTCAACACCGCGCGTGGCGACATCATCGACGAGGAAGCGCTGGTCAAGCTGATCCAGGACGGCAAGATCGCCGGCGCCGGCCTCGACGTCTACGAGCACGAACCGGCGCTGAACTCGAAACTGCTGAAGCTTGCCGCGAAGAACAAGGTCGTGCTTTTGCCGCATATGGGTTCGGCGACGATCGAGGGCCGCATCGACATGGGCGAGAAGGTGATCATCAACATCCGCGCCTTCTTCGACGGCCACCGGCCGCCGGACCGCGTGCTGCCGCTACGGACTTGAAGCGGGCCGCGTTCAGGATGCGGTTGTGAGGGCGCCATCCGCCGCGACACTCACACGCTTGCCGCGATAGGCCTCAAAATCGTCGCGCTCGAGCCTGAGCGCTACCGGCGTCGGCCAGCCCATTTCCCTGGCCACGATCAAGCCAAGCAGCAGGATCGCGTCCGGCTCGTGCAGCACGAGTGCCGTCGGCGCATGGCCATTGTGGACGAGTTCCATCAGCACGGCTGACGCTGAGGACGAGCCGATCGTGCCGGGCAGGAACAGCACACGCCCGGAAATGGTCTCGCCATGATGCGGGTGACGGACATCGGCGATGCGGCCGCTCTTCGGATCGACGCCACCCCAGAAGCTGATTGGCGCGGTCAGCACCAAGGCCAGTCCTTCGCCTCCGCTGCCCGGCACCAGTATGTCGGCTGCAGCATTCATGCGGCGATGTCCGTAAACCTGGGCTTACCGGCAACCGCGCTTTCCACGCAGTCGGCCAGCGAGCCGTAAAGCACGGCGTAACCGGTATTGCCCGGCGCGTAGTGCGCGAATTTTCCCGAATTGGTCATCAGCACGCCGCCGGCCAGATCCGGCAGGATCGGCGTCACCACCACGCAGGTGTCGGCGACGATGATGACGCCGCTGGCTTCGAGCATCTTGCGCTTGCCGTTCTGCTCCAGCCTGGTGAGCACGTGGCGGCCGGTGCAGGCGTAAATCGGCACGCTGAGCCGCCGCCCGCCAATCAGCCGCTCAAGTGCATCGAATTCGGCCAAAGACAGATGCGGACTGCCGATCGCCACGGCATCGATGGCGGTCTGCGTGGCTGCGGTGGACAGGCCGGCGCGGGCCTTCATGGCCATCTCCGGCGTTACGCGGATCATCGTTTCCGGCCTGCCGCCCACCAGGATGGTCTCGGCGTCGGGCGCCTCGGGCGTCACGCCGGCAATGTGGAACAGGCCGACGGCGCCCGACGATGCCGCAGCCGCGCCGAAGGCCTTCAGCGCATCCTCGCCGGGATGGCTGAATATGCCGGTGACGACGCCGATCGCATTGCCGACCTCACGGCCGTAGAGGTTGCCCAGCACCGGCCAGGCGATCTCGGAGCCAAGGAACGAGGCGGATAGGCCGGACACATCGAACAACAGCCGTGCCTGCCGGTTCTCGGGGCGATGCAGGCCGTAATCCGGCGCGCGGCCCGATATGGCGCAGGCGATGTCGAGGAAGTCGCCATAGCGGTTGGTGCGTGCCCCCAGAACCGAATTGCAGAACACCACCGCGTTGGATTCACCCCAGGCGACATCGCTGCCAAGCGCCGGCCTGTGGCCGGCCTGATAGGGCGCGCAGGTCCAGCTCTGCTCGCAGCCCAGTTTGCGGTAGGCCTCCATCATTCGTCGCGCCATGCCGCGCGCCGGCTCTTCGAGGCGCACGCGCGAGCAGCCCATCAGGTCGAGCGCGCCGACATTGAGCGTCGAGCGCACCGCGACCCTGGCGCCGCTATCGACCAGCCTTTCGGCAAACAGCGTGCCGGAATCGCCGTGATAGAGCGCGCCGTCTATATGCGTCGAGGCGATCGGGATAAGTCGCGGCGCGCCGAGCAGCGCAGCGCTTTCGGCAACGATGCGCATCGCCATCGCCGCCCCGTCATGGCCGGAGGCGACTGTCTGCTCCTGTGAGCTGAGTGCAAGGCTCACGCCAACTCCTTGCGCAAGGTGATCGAGGTCGGCCGGTCATAGCCGTCATGCGCGGTGCGTTCAGTCTCGCGAAAGCCGAGACCGGCAAAGGTTGCATGATTTACGGTCAGTTCGATTCGCGTCTGCAGTTCGATGGCCGGTTTGTTCCGGCTGCGGGCGAGAAATTCGACAGCCTGCATCAGCCGCCTGCCGATGCCTTGCCCTTGAAGCTCAGGTTCGACGGCGAGCTTGCCGATGTAGAAATCATCGGCTCTCTCCAGCGCGAAAACGCAGCCGGCGATCCTGTCATCCTGCAGGGCCAGCAACACGGTCTCTCGGCCAGCCTTGTCCCTGAGGTTTCCGGCGTTCAGCAGATGTGCCGAGGAGGGCGGGTCGATGACGCCGTCCATCGGTGCAAAGGCGCGCATGATCAGGCTGAGCAGTTCGTCCCAGCGCTCGAAATCGGAGGCAAGCTGCGTAACAAGGACGCTGGTGGACCGATCCATAAGCTCAGTTTCTCTTGTAACGGATCGTGTCGAAGCGCGCCGACAGTGCATCGTAGAGCAGCAGCCGGCCGACCAGTGGTTCGCCGATACCGGTGATCAGCTTGATGGCTTCCATTGCCTGCAAGGTGCCGATGACGCCGGTCAGCGCACCGACGACCCCGGCCACCGCGCAGGACGGCACCAGTCCTTCCGGCGGCGCTTCAGGAAAGAGGTCGCGATATCCAGGGTTCGGTCTGCCGTCGGCGCCGGTCCCGAACGGCATCAACACCGTCACCGAGCCGTCGAAGCGGCCGACGGCGGCATGCACGAGCGGCCGCTTTTCCGCCGCGCAGGCATCCGCCACCACATAGCGCGTCTCGAAATTGTCGGAGCCGTCGACGACCACGTCGTAGCGCGCGACGAGAACGGCAGCATTGTCGGCCGTCAGCCTGAAATCGTGCAATTCCACCGCGACATGGGGATTGATCCGGGCGATCGCTGCTTTGGCGCTCTCGGTCTTCGCCGCGCCGACAGTATCGGTGGCGTGGATCACTTGCCGCTGCAGATTGGACAGCGAGACAATGTCGTCATCAACGATGCCAAGTGTGCCGACGCCCGCGGCAGCGAGATATTCCAGCACCGGTGCGCCGAGGCCGCCGGCGCCGATCACCAGCACCCGTGCGCGCTTCAGCCGCTGCTGGCCGGCGCCGCCGATCTCGGGCAGCACGATGTGGCGGGCATAGCGTTCGAGTTCGTCGTCGGTGAGGGCGGCAGGGGTCATTGCCCGACCATATAGCGGAGCAAAAACCTTGTCAGGTCTCTTCGGTTGGCCCAACCGTGCCGTGGTCGACGGTGAGGAACTGCGCGCGTCCCCTCAGGCTGGAAAACAGCGCGGCGTCGGTTCCGGTCATGAAGGCCTGGCAGTTCAGCTCCTCCAGGATCGAGAACAGCGCGGCGCGCCGGCCGGCATCGAGATGCGCGGCAATCTCGTCGAGCAACAGGATCGGCGTCATCGCCGACATCTCGCCGGTCAGCCTTGCGTGCGACAACACGATGCCGACCAGCAGCGCCTTCTGCTCTCCGGTCGAGCAGAGTTCGGCCGGCATCGCCTTGGGGCGGTGGCGCACCAGTAGATCCGAACGGTGCGGGCCGTCGAGCGTGCGTCCGGCGGCGCGGTCGCGCTCGCGGCCGTCGGCAAGGGCGTCGCGATAGCGTTGCTCGACATCCACAGCGGGTGCTGAGGCGACATGGCTTTCAAGGTCGCCGAAGAGGCTGATGTCGGCTTGCGGAAACGGCCCGCTGGACGGCAACCTGTCGATCATGGCGGCCAGCAGGCGCACCAGCTCGGCGCGCGCCGCGGCAATCGCCACGCCGGTTTCGACCATTTGCATCTCGATGGCGTCGAACCATGCGCCGTCTCGCGAACCTTCCGTAAGCAATCGGTTACGTCCGCGCATCGCCTTCTCATAGTCGAGCGCGCGCTGGCCGTGGCCGGGATCGATCGCAAGCACCAGCCTGTCGAGAAAGCGCCGCCGGTCCGCGGCAGGCCCCGGGAACAGGCCGTCCATGGCCGGCGTCAGCCAGACCACGCGCAGCCATTCCAGCATGGCGTCGGCCGACCGTGCCGGCGCGCCATTGATGCGCACCTTGCGACCGCCCTCGCCGGCCGCTTCACCCCCGGTGATGCCGGTGCCGATCTCGACCTGCCCCTCCGGCCCGTCGAGCCTTGCGTGCAGCGCAAAGCCGCCATCGCCGCCTTCGCGGGCCACGTCGACATAGGGCGCCCGGCGCAGGCCGCGGCCAGGCGTCAGCAGCGAGATGGCTTCCAGGAGATTGGTCTTGCCGGCGCCATTGTCGCCGGAAAACACCACCGCGCCGGGTGAAAAGCCGATCGACAACGCCGCATAATTGCGGAAATTCGTAAGTGTGAGCTTACTTATGTGATTTTGTTCCGGCAACCGCTATCCGCCTATAGAAGTCGCCGCAATCACTATGCTGCAGTGTGCCGCAGTGCGGCTACACCCGCATCGGCATCAGCACGTAGAGCGCGGTCTCATCGGCCATGTCGTGGATCAGCGTCGGCGAGCCGGCATCGGCCAGCATGAACTTGGCTTCCGTGCCGGTGAGTTGAGCAGCGACGTCGAGCAGATATTTGGCGTTGAAGCCAATCTCGATCGGGTCGGACGAATAGTCGGCCGCCAGTTCCTCGGTGGCGCTGCCCGAATCCGGATTGTTGACGGCAAGCGTCACCTGGCCTTCGGTGATCGAAAGCTTCACCGCGCGGCCGCGCTCGGAGGAAATGGTCGAGACGCGATCGACGGCGGCGGCGAAGCTCTGGCGGTCGATGATCAGCTTCTTGTCGTTGCCGGTCGGAATGACGCGCTGGTAGTCCGGGAAAGTGCCGTCGATCAGCTTCGAGGTCAGAACCACGCTGCCGATGGTGAAGCGGATCTTGGTGTCGGACAATTCGGTGGTCACCGCGACATCGGGATCGTCGACCAGCTTCTGCAATTCGCTGACCGTCTTGCGCGGAATGATGATGCCCGGCATGCCTTCGGACCCGGCCGGAGCGTCGATCTCGGCGCGCGCCAGGCGGTGACCGTCGGTCGCCACCGAACGCAGCTTCAGCTTGCCGCCAGTTTCATGCGTGTGCAGGTAGATGCCGTTGAGATAGTAGCGCGTCTCTTCGGTGGAGATGGCGAACTGGGTCTTTTCGATCAGGCCTCTCAGGGCGACGGAATCGAGCCGGAAGATGTGTGAGAAGGACCCCGCCGAAAGCTCCGGGAAATCGGACTGCGGCAGGCACTGCAGGCGAAAGCTCGAGCGGCCCGACGTCACCGTCATGGCGTTGCCGTCCTCATCGGTCTTCAGCATCACTTCGGCGCCGTCGGCCAGCTTGCGCACGATGTCGTAGAGGAGGTGCGCCGGAACCGTCGTCGCCCCGCCGCGCTCGACCTTTGCCGGCGTCGCTTCGGTCACTTCGAGGTCGAGGTCGGTGGCTTTCATTTCAAGGCTGGCGCCCTCGGCGCTGAGCAGCACGTTCGACAGGATCGGTATGGTATTGCGCCGCTCGACCACGCGATGAACGTGGTTGAGCGACTTCAGGAGATTGGACCGTTCCAGGATAACACGCATGACGAAACAGGCTCGCTTGAATGAATGGACGGGTCACCAGTGGGCGGCGCCCCGCGAAAGGTCTGAACAGGCTCAGAATCTATGCAAACTGACAGGAAAAAGCCAGCAAACGCAAGTCCGGGCCACCGGTTCGCGCCGGTTAAGCGGGCTTTCTGGGGATAAAGCGGACGTTGGCCGGCAACCGATGCATGTCGCCGAAAACTGCGCAGCGGTTTTGGGACAACGACATGCATCAAAACAAGAAAATTTAAGAGCGCGACGACCGAATACTCTAACCCGGCGCGCTCCGTTTGCCGCGCCGATCAGGCTTGGTCGTTGATCAGCCTGCGCAACAGTTCCAGTTCCTGCGCCAGCGTGTTGTCGACGCCGGAAAGGTCCTCGATCTTGCGCACCGCATGCAGCACCGTGGTGTGGTCGCGCCCGCCGAACCGCCGGCCGATCTCCGGCAGCGAGCGCGGCGTCAATACCTTCGACAGGTACATGGCGACCTGCCTGGGCTTCACGATGGTGCGCGTGCGCCGGTTGGACAGCAACTCGGTCTTCGACACATTGTAGTGGCGCGCCACGATGCGCTGGATGTCCTCGATGCGCACCCGCTTCGGCTCGCCAGAGCGATAGATGTGCCCCAGGATCTCGTCGATGCGGTCGATGGTGATCGCCGGCTCGAACGACTGACGAAACAGCAGTTGGTTGAACGCGCCTTCCAGCTCACGCCCGCTGCCGGTGACGGTACGGGCGACATGGTTGAGGATCTCCTCCGAAATATTGAGCGACGCATCGTCGACCTTGGCCGTGGCAAGCCGCAGCTTGAGCATGCCGATGCGCATGGCGAAGTCCGGCGCCGACATTTCCAGCGCGACACCGCCATTGAGGCGCGAGCGCACCCGCGGTTCCAGCGATTCCAGTTCCGACGGCGGCCTGTCGGCGGCAACCACCACTTGCTTGGCGCTGTCGAGCAGCATGTTGATGAGATGGCAGAATTCGTGCTGGATCGACTTGCCCTGCAGGAACTGCATGTCGTCGATGATCAAGAGGTCGATGTCGCGCAGCTGTTCCTTCAGCGTCAGCGCATTGTTGTCGCGGATCGCGGTGGCGAAGCGCCACATGAAATATTCGGCCGTCAGATAGACGACGCGCGATTTCGGGTTCTGTTTCAGGGATTCGGCCGCAATCGCCTGCAAAAGGTGCGTCTTGCCGAGCCCGACGGTTGCATGAAGGAACAGCGGGTTGAAGCGCACCGCGCTCGACTGCGATTCCGCCACGGCTTTGGCTGCGGCGAAAGCCACCCGGTTCGACGGGCCTTCGATGAAGGAGCCGAACGTGTAGCGCGGGTCGAGCGGCGACCCCAGCACATTGTGCCGGAATTCGCTCTCGATCGGCGTGCCGGGACGAGGGGCGGGCGCCCGCTCCATCCTGCCGGGGCCGACCGTGCCGGCCGCCAATGCGGTCTGCGTATGCTTGGTCATCTTGCGCGCCGGCACGACCTCGGGTTCGACGCCATTGCGGGCCGGACGGGTCGCGGTGCGCACGACCATCTCAATCTTGAGGATTTCGGGATCCTCGTGCTTCCACAGATCGGCGATGAGATCGAGATAATGGCCATTGATCCACGAGCGCAGGAAGGCCGTGGGCACCGAGATGCGTACAATGCCCCGGGAAGCCTCAGCCACCTTCATACGGCCGAACCAGCTCGAATAGACCTCGGTTCCCAGGCGCGCCTTCAATTGGGCCTTGACCCGGTCGAACTTCTGTTCCGCGTCGTTGGAAGCCGCCATATCGTGCGCTCCGACCAATGTTCCGGGAAATGGCAGGTCGCCCGTAAGCTCCCGCTCGATGCCGCTCTGCATGATTGTGCGTCCCTTTTCCTTTGTACCTTTTTTCCGCCGGGAGTGCGCCTCCTGCACCCATGTTTCCGGCGACCGTATCTTCGCTACAACACCACCGCCGCCGCCGGCGGATGACGTTGCCTCGTCAAAAAGGGATGGGTCCCGGCTGCTTAAAGCCAGTCCGTCTGACATGTTCGGGCAAAGCGGTGCTACCCGGCGAAAACGCCGGTGCGCCATCAAGCTGCCATGTACAATTACGCCAGTCCCCTATCGTATCGAAAAGGCAAGCCATACCCGTTCGCGGAATTGATCCACGTCATGAATTCTGCCACGGTTAGCTGGCCGATTCAGGCTGGGTTAAGGGCTAATGGCCCGTCCCTTTCGATAGACCGACATTACCGAAATCGCTGTGGATAGGGCAAGGCCACCTCTAACGGATTTTTAAGGAATCTGGTTAGTGAACAACGGTTCGGGCTCCGTGCTGGAAGCGCATATTTTGACAAAGCCATTGGGATTCAAACCCTTTTGCCGCGAATATGAAAATGGCTGTGCGGTTTGAAATTTTCTGAAATAATTCGCTTGACACCAACTTGCTGCCTGTCGCCCACAGGCTATGTGAACAAGCTGTGGATCACTTCCAGCAAGCCACTGAAAAATATCAGCAATTTGTGACAGCCAAATTTATTGGCGTGGGCCGTTTCGGCGGATTGGAATATCAGTGGGAGTGTATGTGCCGGCAAAGCATTCCGGACTCTGGAATGCGGCTCGGGCGTGTTTTGCGGTCGTTCTTTTAAGTGCTTGCCGGCAAACGAAAAACCCGGCGCGATTGGCCGGGTTTGAAAGAACGACAGTTCAGGAACGGTCGATCAGGCCGACAGCACCTTGAGGCGGTGAGCCAGACGCGACACCTTGCGCGATGCCGTATTCTTATGGATCACGCCCTTGGTCGCGGCGCGCATCAATTCCGGCTCTGCGGTCTTGAAGGCTTCCAGCGCGGCTGCCTTGTCGCCGGCAGCCAGTGCCTCTTCGACCTGGCGGACATATGTACGCACGCGCGAGCGGCGGTTCTTGTTGATCGCTGCGCGGCGGGCGATCTTGCGCGTTGCCTTTTTGGCCGAGGAGGTATTGGCCATGATGCCTCTCTTCTGATCTGGTGGGCGCATGCGGGATGCCGCAGGGCGCAAAAAACAAACGGGCAGCCAACGGCCGCCTCGGTTGGAGCGGCTTATAGTTCAGCTTTTCCGGCGCGTCAACGCCGCTTTGGCTTCTTTTTGGTCCTCGCCGCCGCCACTCTAGCGATTGGTGAAATTCGGCTTCCGCTTCTCGGCAAAGGCTGCCATCCCTTCCTTCTGGTCGTCGAGCGCAAACAGCGAGTGGAACAGCCGGCGTTCGAAGCGCAGTCCCTCCGCCAGCGTCGTCTCGTAGGCGCGGTTGACTGCCTCCTTGGCCATCATCACCGATGGCAGTGAAAACTCTGATATCCTGGCCGCGGCCTTCATCGCCTCCTCGATCAACTCGCCGGCCGGCACGACGCGCGAGGCCAGGCCGCTGCGCTCGGCTTCGGCGGCATCCATCATCCGACCGGTCAGGCACATGTCCATGGCCTTCGACTTGCCGACAAAGCGGGTCAGCCGTTGCGACCCGCCCATGCCGGGAATGACGCCGAGCGTGATTTCGGGCTGGCCGAATTTCGCCGTGTCGGCGGCAATGATGAAATCGCACATCATCGCCAGTTCGCAGCCGCCGCCCAGTGCATAGCCGGCGACCGCCGCGATCATCGGCTTGCGGGTGCGAGTAAACTGTTCCCAGCCGACGAAGAAATCCTGCACATAGGCCTCGGCGTAGGTGACGGCCTGCATTTCCTTGATGTCGGCGCCCGCCGCAAAAGCCTTCTCGGAACCGGTGATGACCATGGCGCCGATGCCGGGATCGGCGTCGAACCCCTTTGCCGCCGTCAGCAAATCCGCCAGCACCTGCGCGTTCAGCGCGTTGAGCGCCTTGGGCCGGTTCAGCGTGATCAGGCCGACCTTGCCGCGCGTCTCGACGATGATGGTTTCATAGCTCATGGGCTGACCTCCTGGTTGCGGCACTGAAGGACCGATCCAGCTTACCGCTGGCAGGTCCGGCAATAAAAGGTCGAGCGGCCGCTTTGCACGATGCGCTCGATGTGGCCGCGACAGCCGGGCGTCGGACAGGGCTCGCCTTCGCGATCGTAGACCGCGAAGGAATGCTGGAAATAGCCCAGCGACCCGTCTGTGTGCACATAGTCGCGCAGCGAAGACCCACCGGCGGCGATCGCATCGGCGATCACCGAACGGATTGCCCCGGCCAGTCGTTCGCTCTGTTCCTTGGCCTTCTTGCCGGTCCCGGCGATGGTGCCTGCCTCGCGCAATGGCGAAAGGCCGGCGCGCCACAGCGCTTCCGACACATAGATATTGCCGAGCCCG
The DNA here is from genome assembly GCF_040320205.1 of Mesorhizobium sp. M0761. NCBI lineage: Bacteria > Pseudomonadati > Pseudomonadota > Alphaproteobacteria > Hyphomicrobiales > Phyllobacteriaceae > Mesorhizobium > Mesorhizobium sp. M0761. The sequence goes on along the minus strand of NZ_JAMYPF010000005.1, from coordinate 65,856 downwards.
GCTATCAGCTTCTGGTCGAGCAGCGCCGCCTTCAACGGCGATCTGCGGCCCTTCAGCAGAGAGGCGAGCAGGGCGCCTTCCAGCGCATTGCCGGTCGGCTCGACGCCCAGTCCCGCCAGCATCGGATGCGCCTCGGCCAGGCCTTCCGCAAACAGCATGAAGCCGAAGCGACGCGGGTCGTTGAAGACCACGCGAGACTGGAGGCCGACAGGCGACACGACATGGAACACCACATGGTCGTGCTTGGCATTCTTCGAGCGCTCTTGATGGAACGTGCCGGGCGTCTCTTTGTCATCAGCGGCCTCGATGCGGAACGAGCCCGACATGCCGAGATGGCAGATCAGCACCGGGCCATCGTCCAGGTGTATGGTGAGATATTTGGCGCGGCGGCCAAGCGCGATGACGGTCTTGCCGGTCAGCCGCTGCGCAAATCTCGCCGGAAACGGAAATCGGAGATCGGGCCGGCGCGCCTCGACGCGCACGATCCGCGCGCATTCCAGAACCGGCTGCAGGCCGCGCCGGACGGTTTCGACCTCGGGCAGTTCAGGCATGGCCGCCTATCGCCGCATGGAAGGAAGCGCCGTGGCGGCCGCGCGCCAGCTTGAGGTGTTCGGCGACCGTCTCGCCGATATCGGCGAAGGTGGTCCTGAGCCCGATGTCGCCGCCCGTGAGACCTGGTGCGGTGCCGATGACCGGGACGCGTTCGCGCGTGTGGTCGGTGCCACGCCATGTCGGATCGTTGCCATGGTCGGCGGTGAGGATGAGCAGATCGCCCGGCTTCAGCTTTGCCAGTGCCTCGGGCAGCCGGCGGTCGAAGGCTTCGAGCGCTGCAGCATAGCCGGCGACGTCGCGGCGATGGCCGAACTCGGTGTCGAAGTCGACGAAATTGGCGAACACCAGGTCGCCGTCGCCGGCATCGTCCATCGCGCCCAGCGCCTTGTCGAACATTGCCATGTTGCCGGGCGCCTTGCGTACTTCCGAGATACCGCGGTGGGCGAAGATGTCGCCGATCTTGCCGACCGCGATCACCCGGCTGCCGCGCCCGGTCAAGCGGTCGAGCAGCGTCGGCTCAGGCGGCGGCACGGCGTAGTCATGGCGGTTGTAGGTGCGCTCGAAGGTGGCCGATGTTTCGCCCAGGAAAGGCCGTGCGATCACCCGTCCGATCTTCAGCGGATCGACCAGCCGGCGTACCGTCTTGCAGAACTCGTAGAGCCGCTCCAGGCCGAAATGAACTTCGTGCGCTGCTATCTGCAGGACGGAATCGACCGAGGTGTAGCAGATCGGCTGGCCAGTGCGGATATGCTCCTCGCCGAAGCGCTCGATGATCTCCGTGCCGGGCGCATGGCAGTTGCCGAGAATGCCCGGCACCTTACCCTCGCGGATCATCGCTTCGGTCAGTTCGGCAGGGAAGGCGGGCACCTTATCGGGGAAATAGCCCCAGTCGAACCGCACGGGCAGCCCGGCGATTTCCCAGTGACCCGACGGCGTATCCTTGCCGCTCGAAATCTCCTGCGCGGCGCCGTGGAAAGCGGAGGCTGAAACAGCGGCTTTGCTGTCGAATTGGAAGCCGGTTGCGGTTTCTGCTGCGCGGCCGAGACCGAGCGAAACCATGGTGGGCACCTTCAGCGGTCCCTCGCGCAGGCCCTCGCGATCGGCGCGGGCTTCCGCGCAGGCCAGCGCGATATGTCCGAATGTGTTCGAGCCGGCGTCGCCATAGGGTTCGGCATCGGCGGCGCCGCCAATGCCGAAAGAATCGAGAACGAAGAGGAAAGCGCGTGCCATCGGTGCCGTCATTGCCAGTCTGGTTGACCAGACATAAGGTCCCGTCGCGGCATTGGCAAATCGTAAACCAGGCGGCAACGGCCTGACGCGATGGTCGCGAAGTCGGGCAGGCGCGCTGTACGCATCCTTGAGACATGCGATGCGCTTCAAGGAACGGCGTGCGGGGCATGGATCGATGAGACGGGCTGACCTGGGTTGGAGTGCACTGGCGACCACTGTAGCGCTGCTGGCCTCGCAGCTCGCCGCGCACGCCGACTGGCGCGACCAGATCGGCACGTTTCGGATCGGCATCGTTGCCGAGCCGGGCGCCGGCAACACGGTTCCGGGTCTGGCCATGCTGACTGACGCCTACGGCAGGGCGCTCGGCATGAAGGTGGAATTCGTCGTCGCGCATGACTATGCGGCGCTGATAGAGGCACAGGCCATTGGCCGGATTCAGTACGCGGTCTATTCGGCGACCGCCTACGCCACCGCCTCGGAGCGCTGCGGCTGCGTCGAACCTCTTGTGGCGCCGGTCGATGCCGACGGTGCCACGGGCATCCGCTCCGTGCTTTTGACGCGCGACGGCAGGCTTTCCGATCTCGCGGCCCTGGAAACGCACCGCATCGCCATGGCGCCTTCCGACAATGTCGGCGGTTCGCTTCTACCGCTCGCCGGGCTGGCGGCCGACGGCATCAAGATCAGCCAGGATGCGCCATTCCTCGCTCATGCCGGCTCGGCTGCCGCCGCAGAAGCGATGCTGGTCGATGGCCAGGCCGATGCCTTGTTCGGCTGGGAGCGGGCCACGGCGGAAAACCGGACGGCGATTGCTGGCGATCAGCCGGCTGATCCGGACGGCACGGCGGCGCGACTGGAGGCGGCGGGCATTCCAGAAGCCGCGCTCCAGATCATCTGGACCTCCGGCGTGCTCAGATACGGCCCTCACGCCGTCCGCAGCGATCTCGACCCCGAAGCCAAACGCCGACTGACCGTCTTCCTCACCAATCTCCGATCGCAGTCGCCGGAAGTCTACGATTTCGTGGAATCGAAACATGCGGGAGGGTTCACGCTCGCCGCTGCGAGTGACTATGCGATGGCCGCTTCCATCGTGCGCCTGGTGTCAGGCAGCACGGACAGCAGCGCGCAATGACCCGGGTTGAATGGGTAGAACTGCTTCAGCAATTGCTGCAGGGGATCGAGGTGGCCCGGCGCGGCCTGAGATAGTAGGTTTCGCTCATCGTTATTTTGCCTTCGTTGAAGGCCGAGATAAATCCGAGCGGCTTTTCGGCGCTTTCCGACCAGGAGATGATCGGTTCATATTTGAGAGTGGTTTTGACACGAATAAGGAAAGTCCCCGCAACGTTGAGCGTCGCCGGAACAGTTGTGGAGCTTGTCGGGTTGGAGTCGCGGCTCGTGACCCCATTCAGCACGCGCCAGGACCACGCCACCTTCGCCTTCGGTGTCGGGTTGCCCGGATCGGCTTCGATGTCGATTGCTGTGATGAAGATATCGGCGACTGAGCGGTTATAAGGCTGAAGGCTGGAGTTTCCGATCTTCATAATGTCGGTGAGATCTGCATTGACCACCGACGTTTGCTGCGTGACGAGGTCGGCAACCATGGAGCTGATGCGGCTGACCTTCTTGCTGGCCTCGATGGCTTGCGAGGCCTCCATGGTAACGAAATACATGATCAGCAGGACGGGCACGATGAGGGCAAACTCGACCGCCGCTATGCCCCGACGATCGGCACAAAACCGCGCCGCTCTCTTCCAGATAACCGATATCCCCGGATGTGCCCCCGCACGAAACATGCCCTTTTCCTTTGCTACACGTGCCTCAGTTGTCGAATGGCTCGTTTTGCCACGTTGCCGTTGCGTAATGCAGCGTCTTGCCGCCATCCATATTCGACATGTATTGAGCCATGAAATCGGTCATGACCGGCCAAGGGTAGAAAACCCGCAGCATGTTCTTTGATTCTGCCGGACCTATTGTGGGGGTCCCGAAAGCCGGGTCCTTGCCTGTATCCGGATCCTTGCCCGTCAGCGTGATGGTCGAGCCGGAAATCTTGAAACCCGCACTGGCTGCCCCGGCAAAGGTCTTGAACGGGCGCAGATCAACCAGCAAACCGGGGCAACCCTTGGCGACAATGATCTCGAGTCTGGCGCAGACCCTACCCTTTAGCTTCTCTTCCGTCACATCGGCTTGCCTCAACTGGCCAGTACGCAATTGACGGGCGATATCATCGGTGATGTTGGCCATCACCTCCTGTCCGGCAAATGAAATGCAGCTCTCGAGGATGGCGAAGACGAGAGCCGCAAACGGTAACGCAAGCATGGCGAATTCTATCGCCGTGCCGCCGCGCCGATCACCAAGGAAACGACGGGCAAACGTCACGCGCCCTGCCTTGGCCTTGCAGATCTTGCGTCTTGAATCCTCGTCCAAAACGTCGCCCATATCCCGTTCCTGCCGATCCTGATGCGGTACCGTCAGCACCACTATCAAGAACCCATTTAGCTCCGGTTTGAATGACCGTTAAATTCGACCAGGCGACATTAACCGGCCGCTAACCGACGCGGCTCTCCCCCCAGACAATCAAGTCACCTGAGGCGCTTACTGCCCAGCGCTCATCTCGGCCTCGGACGACTTTTCCGAGTCGCTCTTGTACGAACTTTCGCAATATGGCGTGCAGGACATGGTCTGGACCGAGGCGCGCCTGTAGATACGCACCGACGACGCGTCCTGGCGCACTACGGTCACCTGCTCGTCGACGATCGGGCTGCCATCGTGGTCGAGGACAACCAGATTGGTCACGCCGAACCCCTTGCCCGTCAGCACGATCGTCGATGCATCCTGGACGGAGGCGTCGGCGATCGCCGGATTGCCGACGACGATGGTGTCGGCGGGGCGTGTCAGTTTGACGATCTTGGCCTGGTTCATCGTCACTTCAATGCCGGCTCCGGCCTTGGCCGGCAGCACGAAAGCCGGGACGGCGAGAAGCGCGACAAGCAGGAATGACGATTTCATGGCGGTCATCAAGGCGCTCCACAGCGGCAAAACTTGTTCACGGAACATGAAGGAGATTGGTGAACCAACGGTTAAACCCTTGACCGGCGCCGGGTATTCGCTCCAATCTTGCTGCCAGCTGATATAACAATGCGTCCTGCCGATAGCCGTGAAATTACAGCTTTTCACGGGCAGGCGAGCTACTGTCCAGCGTTTAGTTTACGGTTAACCACGCAAGCTGTTCGAAGCGGGAAAGGAATCGGTAAGGCTGTTTATTAAGCCGATTGAAAGAGCTTCTCCGTAGATTAGCAGCATCCGATCAACCACCACAGAAGTTGACGGAAGTGCTGTAACACGTGGAGTAGGAGCTCTCGAATGTCTAATCTCATCGCACGTTTCGCGAAGGACGAATCCGGCGCGACCGCTATCGAATACGGTCTGATCGCCGCTCTCATCGCGCTTGCCATCATTTTTGGCGCTGGTCAGCTCGGCAACGCCCTGAACAACAAGTTCATCGCCATCGCCGGTAAGGTGAGTGGTTCGTAATACCCTGGTTGCCTTAGAGATAGGGGCCGCCTGACTGGCGGCCCTTATTTCATCGCGTCGGGTGGTTTTGAGTAACCCAGTCTCATCGATCGTTAATCATATATGTCTAGGCTGAGGCTGGATACAGTTGGCAACAGGGTGTCGCGCCCATGCTCGAAGCGTTGATCTTCGTCATCTTTCCTTTTTGCATGCTCTTCGCCGCGATCTCCGACATGCTGTCGATGACGATCGCCAACCGCGTACCGGTGCTGCTGCTGGCGGTGTTTGCGCTGGTTGCGCCGCTGACGGCCATGGACTGGGCAACCTATGGCTGGCATTTCGCCGCCGGCGGCCTGGTGCTGGCCGTGACGTTCGGTCTGTTTGCACTCGGCGGCATGGGTGGCGGCGACGCCAAGCTGCTCGCCGGCACCGCCGTCTGGATGGGGTTCAACATTCACCTTGTCGAGTATCTCGTGATATCGACGTTCATCGGCGGACTGCTGACGCTCGCCATCCTTCTCTACCGGAAATCGCCGCTGGCGATTTACACCAGCCACAATCTATTCCTGCGCCATTTCGCCGACGACACGACTGGCGTTCCCTACGGCATTGCACTCGGCATTGGCGGGCTGCTGACCTATCCGGATTCACCCCTGATGGTTTGGGCACTGGCAAAGCTGGCGAACTGAAACAGCAAGCAACCTTTGCCGCTCCGACATCGGTCTGAAAAGAGGCCGCTGGTCGCCCTTTCTGTCGTCGGAGCACGGGTCCGTCCAATTTATGTAAACCTTAAATTAATCACGATCGTAAGCATTGCATTAACCTTGTTTTGACGATTGCCGCTGCAAAGTCCGGCCTGGCTAGGTGGTTGCCTAAAGGCGAGGGTTCGGACAGATGCCAGCATCCCGACTGATTATTCTGGGCGTGGCGGTGGCTGCGGCGGGTGGTGCAGGTTATGTTGCCAAGAATATGGTGGCGGTCCCGCCCCAGCAGGTCGTCGCCGATGCCCCGCAGGCGCCGGCCATTGCCTTGCAGGATGTGCTCGTGCTTTCCGGCGACGTGCCGATGGGCAGCCCACTTGAGAACAATCTCAGCTGGGAGTCCTGGCCGTCCGATGGCATCAATGCGAATTTCATCACCCGTGCCGCCGAACCCGAAGCGCGGGAGAAACTGAAGGGCTCCGTCGCCCGCATGGCGATGTACACCGGTGAGCCGCTGCGGCGCTCCAAGCTGATCGGCGAGGGGCAAAGCTTCATGTCTTCGATCCTGCCCACCGGCATGCGTGCCGTCGCCACCGCGATCTCGGCTGACACGTCGGCAGGCGGGTTCATCCTGCCCAACGATTTTGTCGACGTCATCATGACCCGCAGATCCGACACCGGCAACGGCGGCAGCGGATTCACCACCGAGACCATCCTCAAGAACATCCGCGTCCTGGCGATCGATCAGACCATCCAGGAGGACGAGGAAGGCAAGAAGACCAGGGTCGGACAGACGGCGACGCTGGAGCTGACGCCGCAGCAGGCCGAGATCATAACCGTCGCCCAGCAGATGGCCGATCGCCTGACGCTGGCGCTGCGCTCGATCACCGACAACAAGGAAAAGGGTACCGATGAAGCCGACTACCTCGTTTCCGGCAGTGGGCGGCGCGGAACGGTGCGGTTGATCAAATCGGGCGAAGTTTCCGAAGTAGGGGCAAGGAAATGAGGTTAGTCGCTAAACTGCCGGTCACCATGGCTGCAGCCGTCGGCCTGCTTTTCCTCGGAGCCCATGCAAGTGGCCTCGGCGACGCCAAGGCCGCCGGAAAGAGCGTCGGGGTCACGGCCTCGACCGCCACGCAACGTGTCAAGCTCGGCCTCAACAAATCGGTCGTCATCGATCTGCCGAGCGACGCCTACGACATCCTTGTCGCCAATCCCGCGGTCGCCGATGCGGTGACCCGCACCGCAAGGCGCATCTATCTGTTCGGCAAGTCGGTGGGCGAAACCAACATCTTCGTCTTCGGTCCCAATGGCGAGCAGATTGCCAGCCTGGATCTGGCCGTCGAACGCGACGTCGCCGGATTGGAAGACTACCTCAAGCGCTTCCTTCCGAATGCCGAGATCAAGGTCGAATTGCTGAACGACAACGTCGTCCTGACCGGGACGGTGGATACGCCGCTCGATGCCAAGCGCGCCGTCGATCTGGCAACCATCTTCGTGTCCGGAGGTGAAGCGACGACGGGCCAGTATTCGCAGACCGCGGCCGGCGGCAATGCCAATGGCGGCGTCGACATCAACAACCCGGATGCCGAACGCCGGGTCTCGAAGATCGTCAACCTGCTACAGATCATCGGCGACGACCAGGTGACGCTGAAGGTGACCGTGGCCGAAGTCAGCCGCTCGGTGATGAAGCAGCTCGGCGTCAACATGGTTGGCAGCGGCAGCATGGACGGCATCGCCTACGGTGCGCTGAGTTCGCCCAACTACGGTTTGGGAAAGCCGCTTTCGCAGAATTCAGGCTTTAACTTGGGCGGCAGTGGCCTCAAAGCCTACATCAATGCCATGGAGCAAAGCGGCGTCATGAAGACGCTTGCAGAACCGACCCTCACCGCGGTTTCGGGCGAGAAGGCAACGTTCAGGGTCGGCGGCGAATTCAATCTCATCACGGCACGTACGAACAACGTTTCGACCGACAACCAGACCGGCCAGGTCACCTACACCAACGAAAAGCTGGAATACGGCATAGGCCTCGAGTTCCAGCCCGTTGTGCTGTCGGCGGGTCGGATCAGCCTCAAGGTCAGAACATCGGTTTCGGAGCCGACCTCGGAAGGTGCTACCACCCTGGAAGGCGGCGGCAGCTTGCCCGGCCTGACGCTTCTGTCGATCCGCAAGAGACTTGCCGACACCACCGTCGAATTGCCGTCGGGCGGTTCGATGATGATTGCCGGCCTCGTTCGCGACGACGTCCGCCAGGCTGTATCGGGCTTGCCCGGCCTGACCAAGATCCCGGTGCTCGGCACGCTATTCCGCAGCCGCGATTTCGTCCGCAATGAAACTGAACTGGTCATCATCATCACGCCTTATCTGGCTCGGCCGGTGGCGCGCAACGACCTGGCTAAGCCGGACGACAATTTCAATGCCGCCGGCGATGGTCCGGCCATGTTCCTTGGCCGCGTCAACCGCGTCTACGGCACCATGCAGACCGACAAGCCCAACGGCCGCTACCACGGCGTTGTCGGCTTCATCTACAAGTAAGCGGGGAAGCGGACATGTCTCAGTCAGCATCAAAGGTACTGGCGATTGCCGCAACGGCATGGTCTGGCCGTGGCCGGATCCGCCGATCGGCAATGCCGATCCTGGCGGTCGCGATCGCCGCCTCGCTTGCCGGTTGCGCTAAGCGCGACAGCATCACGGTTGGGGCGATTCCCGATGATTATCGCACCACGCATCCGATCGTAATTGCTGAGAAGAACCAGAAGCTCGACCTCCCGGTCGGCGCCGGCGATCGCGGCATGACCGGCTCGCAGCGCGACACGCTTCTGGGCTTCCTCGACGGTTACGACAAGAGCGCTGCCCCGGCGCTGACGATCGCAACCCCGATCGGCTCGGCTAATGAGGTCGCGGCGACTGCCGCGGCGCGCGATTTCGCAAGGCTGGCGGTTGCCAGCGGCATCAAGCTAAACCGGATCGTGGTGACCTCCTACCAGTCGGTTTCCCCGGAAGCGTCGGCGCCTATCCGCGTTTCCTATATTTCGGTGAGAGCCCAGACCGACAAATGCGGGCGCTGGCCCGAAGACATCCTCGAAACCTCCGAAAACAAGCACTACGCCGATTACGGCTGCTCGTCTCAAAACAACCTCGCCGCGCAACTCGCCAATCCGACCGATCTGCTCGGGCCAAGAAAGTCGTCCGACATCGACGCCGAGAACCGCGGCGCGGTGATCGACGTCTACCGCGGCAGAGGTATTTCGGACGAGTTCCTCGGCAATTCGGAAGTGACGTACTAGGAGCGCCGGTCCCGCGTAGAGACCGGAAGAGAAGTCACGGAAAAGAGCATGACAATGAGCAATCTTGCCTACGATACGCCCGTAGACGGCGGCGACAGCTCGCAATTGGATATTGCCGCGATGCAGGCGCTGCGGCCGGTTCCGCGTATTTCCATCCAGGCATTTTGCGAGACGGAAGGTGTCGCGCATCCGGTGGAGCGGGCCGCCGAGGATCGCCGCATGGCCAAGGCGCATCTGAAAGTGCATATGGGCGGCATCGCCACGGCGATCGAATTCTACCAATCCGCGCCGACGCCGAACCTCATCCTTCTGGAGTCGCGCAGCGAACCGAAGCAGTTGCTGGAGCAGCTTGCCCAGCTTTCAGAATATTGCGATCCCTCCTCTAAAGTCGTGGTGATCGGCCACTACAACGATGTCGGTCTTTACCGCGAACTCATCCGCTTCGGTATTTCCGAATACGTCATCGCGCCCGTGTCGATGGCCGATATTGTCTCGGTGGTTTCGTCGATCTTCGTCGATCCGGAAGCCGAGCCGATCGGCCGCTCGATCGCCTTCGTCGGCGCCAAGGGTGGCGTCGGCTCCTCGACCATCGCCCACAATGTGGCGTGGGCGATGTCATCGCTGTTCAAGTCGGAAGTGGTCGTCGCCGATCTCGACCTGGCTTTCGGGACGGCCAACATAAACTTCGACCAGGACCCTGCGCAAGGCATCGCCGAGGCCGTGTTTTCGCCCGAACGCGTCGACGAGGTTTATCTCGACCGTCTGCTTGCCCAGTGCGCCGAACATCTGTCGCTGCTCGCCGCGCCCTCCACCCTCGAACGTGTCTATGATTTCGATCCCGATGCCTTCACGCAACTCATCGATACCGCCCAGCGCAGCGTGCCGCTGCTGGTGCTCGACGTCCCCCATATCTGGGCGGGCTGGACCAAGAACACACTGATCAAGGCCGACGAGATCGTCATCACTGCGACGCCGGAATTGGCCAATCTGCGCAACACCAAGAATCTGGTCGATATGCTGACGCGGCTTCGCCCGAACGATCCGCCGCCGAAACTGATCATCAATCAGGCCGGCGTGCCGAAACGGCCCGAGATTTCCGCTTCCGACTTCGCCGAGCCGCTCAGCCTCACGCCGATGTCGGTCATCGCCTTCGACCCGTTGTTGTTTGGAAATGCCGCGAACAACGGCCGCATGCTGGGCGAGATGGATCCCAAGAGCCCGGTCGTCGGCATGATCAACGAAATCGCGCACGTGCTGACCGGTCGCAGCGAAATCAAGGCCAGGAAGAAGGCAGGCCTTGGCGGCCTCCTCGGCAAGCTCTCGCGTAACAAGAAATGACGCTTCTCAAGCGAAATTGGTAGTCGATCATGTTTGGAAAAAGAGGCTCCGACGACGGCGGCCGGTTCACCCCGGAGTTCCGTCAGCCAGCGTTAGCGGCGCCGGCTGCTGCAACGCCTGCGGACATGGCGGTACTTGCCCGACCCCCGGCAGCGCCGCCGCCGGGAGCGCTGGCAACGCCGCCAACTCGCCGTGCCGTTGAGGCGCCGTCGATGGCGCCGGAGCCGCCAAAAAAGATCCAGCGCGAAAAAAGCGAAACCTACTACGACACCAAGAGCCAGGTCTTCTCCGCGCTCATCGACACCATTGACCTGTCGCAACTTGCGAAACTCGATCCCGAGAGCGCGCGCGAGGAAATCCGCGATATCGTCAACGACATCATCGCCATCAAAAATTTCGCAATGTCGATCGCCGAGCAGGAAGAGTTGCTCGACGACATCTGCAACGATGTGCTAGGCTACGGGCCGCTGGAGCCGCTGCTCGCCCGCGACGATATCGCCGACATCATGGTCAACGGCTCCAAGAACGTCTACATCGAAGTCAACGGCAAGGTCGAACAGACCGGCATCCGCTTCCGCGACAATCAGCAGCTGCTCAACATCTGCCAGCGCATCGTCAGCCAGGTTGGCCGCCGCGTCGACGAATCGAGCCCGATCTGTGACGCCCGTCTTCCTGACGGGTCTCGCGTCAACGTGATCGCGCCGCCGCTCTCCATCGACGGCACCGCGCTCACCATCCGCAAGTTCAAGAAGGACAAGCTGACGCTCGATCAGCTGGTCAAGTTCGGCGCCATCTCGCCGCAGGGCGCCGAGATACTCAAGATTATCGGCCGCGTCCGCTGCAACATCGTCATCTCCGGCGGTACCGGCTCCGGCAAGACGACGCTGCTCAACTGCTTGACCAACTATATCGACCGCGAGGAACGCGTCATCACCTGCGAGGACTCGGCCGAACTGCAACTGCAGCAGCCGCACGTGGTACGTCTCGAAACCCGCCCGCCCAATCTCGAGGGCGAAGGCGAGGTGACCATGCGCGACCTGGTCAAGAACTGCTTGCGCATGCGGCCCGAACGCATCATCGTCGGCGAAGTGCGCGGACCGGAGGTTTTCGACCTGCTGCAGGCGATGAACACCGGCCATGACGGGTCGATGGGAACGATCCACTCCAACAGCCCGCGCGAATGCCTGAACCGTATCGAATCGATGATCGCCATGGGCGGCTATTCGCTGCCGCAGAAGACCGTGCGTGAAATCGTCGTCGGCTCCGTCGATGTCATCATCCAGGCAGCACGCCTTCGCGACGGCTCGCGCCGCATCACCCACATCACCGAGGTGATCGGCATGGAAGGTGACGTCATCATCACGCAGGACATCGTGCTCTACAACATCAAGGGCGAGGACTCGAACGGAAGGCTGCTTGGCGAGCATGTGTCGACCGGCATCGGCCGTCCGCATTTCTGGGATCGCGCCCGCTACTATGGCGAGGAACAGCGCCTCGCCAATGCTCTGGAATCGATGGAGAAACGCGCTGACTAACGCATATCCAGGCGTGGGGACTGAGGTCGATGTTCGGAATTGATACCACCGTACTGGCGTTCATCGTGCTCGCCGGCTTCAGCGCCGGTGCGGTCGCCTATGCCTTCCTGTTCACCAAGATGAGCAACGAGAAGCAGGCCGGCAAGCGGCTCGAGACGATCAAGGCCGCCGAGACCGATCGTTCGGTCGTCAAGGCTTCGCGCGACCGTGTCGCGGAGGCGGTCAAGCGGCGTAAATCTGTCCAGGACACGCTGAAACAGCTCGACGAAAAGCAGAAAACCAACGAACTCGCCGTCAAGAAGCCGCCGTTGAAGGCCCAGATTCGTCAGGCCGGCATGCAGGTCTCGATCGAGCGTTTCTATATCTACTCCGTCATTTGCGGCATCGCGCTGACGGTGCTCGCCTATCTCGCCGGCGCGCCGCTACTTGTCCTGCCGGGTACGCTTCTGGCCGGCGCGCTCGGCCTGCCGCGCTGGTTCGTCTCGTTTCGCCGCGCGCGCCGGGTAAAGGCGTTCCTCAACGAATTTCCCAACTCCCTCGACATCATCGTGCGCGCCGTCAAATCCGGCCTGCCGCTCAACGACGCCATTCGCCTGATCGCCAATGAATCGCCGGAGCCGGTCAAGACCGAGTTCCGCCGGATCGTCGATTCGCAGCAGGTTGGCATGTCCATCCCCGACGCCACCTTGCGCATGGCTGAGACCATGCCGTGCAGCGAGGCAAGTTTCTTCGGAATCGTTATCCAGATCCAGTCACAGGCCGGCGGTAATCTCTCCGAGGCGCTAGGCAACCTTTCGCGCGTGCTTCGCGATCGCAAGAAAATGAAGGCCAAGGTCCAGGCGCTGTCCATGGAAGCGAAGGCGTCGGCCGTCATCATCGGCGCGCTGCCTATTGTCGTCGCCCTTCTCGTGTATCTGTCGAGCCCGAACTACATCATGCCGCTGTTCACCACCAGCACCGGCAATCTGATCCTTGGCTGTTCCGGCGTGTGGATGTCGATCGGCATTCTGGTGATGCGCAAGATGATGAACTTTGAAGTTTAGGCCCACCTTGGAAAGCTCGAACGAAAAGACTGAAAACGGATGACCGACCAAGTCGTAAAATCGCTGACCGATCCTGCCTTCCTGATCGCATTGCTGGTCGGCGTTGCGGTGTTCGCGACCGTCTTCACGTTGCTGCCGGCGCTTGGCGGCAATCAGCTCAAGGCGCGCATGAAATCGGTGGCGCTGGAGCGTGACGAATTGCGCGCCAAGCAGCGCTCGCGGCTTGCCAACGAAGCCGATCGCCGCCGCAAGGGGCTGCGCGAAGAGCAGTCGATCGGCATGCGCAACATCGTCGACAGGCTCGACCTGCGGCGTGCGTTGGCCGATGAAGGCACGTTGCAGAAGCTCAAGGTGGCGGGCTTTCGTGGCCAAAACCCGCTGACGCGCTTCCTGTTTTTCCGCCTGATCCTGCCGTTTGTGGGTTTCGCGCTGGCAGCGATCTATCTGTTCGTGCTCGGCGGACTGCCTGACCGGCCGGCCTTCGCGAAACTGTTCGTCTGCATTCTCGTCGCCTACGCCGGCTTCTACGCGCCGATCCTTTACGTCAACAATCGTGCCGCCAAGCGCAAGCAGTCGATCCAGGCGGCGTGGCCGGATGCGCTCGACCTGATGCTGATCTGCGTCGAGTCGGGCATGTCGGTCGAGGCTGCCTTGCGCAAGGTCTCCGAGGAGATCGGTTCGCAATCGGTGGCGCTGGCGGAGGAATTCGTGCTGACCAATGCCGAACTCTCTTATCTGCAGGAACGCAAGCAGGCTTATGAAAACCTGTCGGCTCGTACCGGCCTGGAATCGGTGAAGTCAGTGTCCCAGGCACTGGTCCAGGCGGAACGCTACGGCACACCCGTGGCGCACGCATTGCGCGTGCTGGCCGCGGAAAGCCGCGACATGCGCATGAATGCAGCCGAGAAGAAGGCCGCCGCCCTGCCGCCGAAGCTTACCGTGCCGATGATCCTGTTCTTCCTGCCGGTTTTGTTCGCCATCATTCTGGGCCCAGCCGGCATTCAGGTCAGCCAGCGCGGCATCTTCGGCGACCAGCACAATTCCTCAAGCCAGTAGGCCTCGTTGCAGCCATACAAAGAGCCGCACTGCCAATGCAGTGCGGCTCTTGGCTTTCAGCGTTGATGCGTGGACGGATTTTGCGCTGTGCGGAGCCGGCGCCCATGCGGCGCTCAGTTGGTCGCCGCCTTTGCCTTGTCCTGATCCTTGAGCTGGCTCCAGGCGTTCTGCTGGGCAAGCATCTGGCGAAGATAGGCTACATTGGCTTGCGCCTGTTCCGGCGAAAGCTCCTGCGAGGCGATCTTCTCGGCCTCGTCGAAGCGGCCCTGCAGTCCCACGACCAGCGCAAGGTTCTGGCGCACCCGGCTGTCGGCATTCGGTTGCTGGGCTGCCGAGCGCATATAGGTCTCGGCGGTGCGCAGATCGCCTTCCAGCACATAGGACATGCCGAGATTGGAAAGGATCGAGGGTTCGTTCGGCTTGAGGTCCAGCGCCTTGCGGTAGTTCTGGCGCGCTTCATCCTTCTGGCCAAGCTGGTCGAGAATGGCGGCCTCGGCCGACATCAGCCGCCAGTCCGGATATTCCGGCGTCTGCGCCCGGCGCACGGCGTCGAGCGCCGGCTCGAACTGGCCGTTGGCGGCCAGCGCCTTGCCGTAGGCGGCAAGCACGTCGCGATCCTTGGGGTAGGCGATCGCCAGCTTGCGCATCACGGCAAGCGACTGGTCGGCATCGCCGTCCATCTGGAGCGCCGCCGCAAAATTTGTCGCCAGCCGCTTGTCGTTGGGGTTCTTTGCGTAGGATTCGCCGAGCCGCCCGGTTGCCCCGTGCAACTCGCTGGCCGACATGGTTTCCAGCGGTTTGCCGCTGGTGCGACCGATCGAGCCGGTCGTGAGCTTGCTGGTTCCGCACCCGGCAACACCGGCTGCAAGCGCCATCAGCAACGCTGTGGTGACCAACCGTTTGCCCGCGACGTTCATCCTGCGGTTGGTGGGCATCGGCACGGGGCTCTCCATTCCTGCGCGTGGCCATTCACGTGGCCATCTTCATCCCCGCAGAAATATTCTGTTAACCCTAACGGACAGTTAAAAAGCGAGCCGTCTGATCGGCGAACGGCCCGCCGGAAGCCATTGGCCTGGCATGTCCAATGTCTGGTCTCTGTGCATAGATGTTGAAATCATCCGACGTCCCTGTCACTTGACTGGGGACGATCTGCAAGCCTTCCCGGAGACCATCGAATGCCCGTCGAACTCATCGAGACACTAAACACTGCCTTGCCGGTCCATCTGGTCGCGAGGGATGGACTGGAGGCCTTGGGGCTTTCGCCTTCCACGATCGCATGGGCGGCCGCCAACGGCTTTTCCGGCGAAGCCGGCAGGACGCTCGCCGTCGCCGGCGACAACGGTTCCCTTGCCGGCGCCTTGTTCGGCGTCGGTGATGGCGAGGGGGCGCTGGCCGTCGGCATGCTGGCGAGAGCCTTGCCGGAAGGCGACTGGCATTTTGCCGCCGCTCCAGCCGAGCCGGAACTCGCGGCCATAGGCTTGGTGCTCGGCGGCTATGTCTTCACTCGCTACGGCAAGAAATCAGGCAAGGCGTTGCGTTTTGCGCTGCCGTCCGGCGCCGATGCGGGTCGTGTCCGGCGCATCGCCGACGGCGTCTTCCTGGCGCGCGACCTCGTCAACACGCCGACCAGCGACATGGGACCGGACGAGTTGGAGAAGGCCGTACGGACCCTGGCGGCCACTCACAAGGCCGAGGTATCGGTGATCAAGGGGGATGATCTCCTAAAGCAGAATTTCCCGATGATCCATGCGGTCGGCCGGGCCTCGGTCGGAGTGCCGCGCCTGATCGATATGGTTTGGGGACCGGAAGGCGCGCCGAAGGTGACGCTGGTCGGCAAGGGTGTCTGTTTCGACACTGGCGGCCTCGACATCAAGCCTTCGTCGGGCATGCTCTTGATGAAGAAGGATATGGGCGGCGCCGCCAATGTGCTGGGCCTGGCCTCGATGATCATGGCTGCCGGGCTGAAGGTCCGGCTGCGTGTCCTGATCCCAGCAGTCGAGAATTCGATTGCCGGCAACGCCTTTCGGCCTGGAGATGTACTGACCAGCCGCAAGGGCCTCACCGTCGAGATCGGCAACACCGACGCCGAAGGGCGGCTGGTGCTGGCCGATGCGCTGGCGCTGGCCGATGACGAGGAGCCGGAACTGCTGATCGACATGGCGACGCTGACCGGGGCAGCGCGTGTCGCGCTCGGCCCCGATCTGCCGCCTTTCTACACTGGCGACGAAGTGCTGGCGTCCGAACTGGCTGCGGCCTCCATGGCCGTCGAGGATCCGTTGTGGCGCATGCCGTTGTGGCGGCCCTATGACGCCAGGCTGGCGTCGAAGATCGCCGACATCAACAACGTCACCACGGACGGTTTCGCCGGCTCGGTCACCGCGGCGCTGTTCCTCAAGCGCTTTGTCGAACGGACAACGGGCTGGGCGCACTTCGACATCTTCGCCTGGAACCCGTCCGATCGCCCCTATGGACCCGCCGGCGGCGAGGCGCAAGGCATCCGTGCACTGGAGCGGGTCATTTCGAGGCGCTATGCCTGAGGCCCTGAAACCGGCCACCAAAACTGAAACGGAACCGAAACAATTTCCCGTCATGCTCGGGCGATGTCGATTTCGATGCGTCCGAGCCAGGCGATGCGACTGTGGCAGCAGGTGATGCTGTCGCAGGTGCGCGCCGGCGCGCCAGATCTCACCATGCGCCAGACGGCGATCCTGTTCACCATCTATCTCGACCCGCCGCCGCACACGGTGCGCGGTCTAGCCGCCCGCCTCAATGTCACCAAGCCGGTTATCACCCGCGCGCTCGACACGATGGGTGCGCTGAAACTGGTGTCACGCCATCGCGACGAGCTCGACAAGCGCAATGTGCTGATCCGGCGCACGGTCGAAGGCGCGCTCTTTGTCGAGCGCTTCGGGGATGGTATCGTTGCCAGGGCTCATGAACTGCCCATCTGATCAATCCATGAATTAGAACGAGTACCGATTTGACTGCCAGGGATGCCCGCCTCCACGCCTTCCGTTCCGACCTCGCCGATGCCAGGCTGAAAGGGGAGGTGTCGGCCGATCGCTTCGTCACCGGCCGTCCGGCCCGGATCGCAGCCTCCGTGGCTGACGTGCGCAAGGCACCGCGCCCGGATGCCGGCGTCAACACGCAAATTCTGTTCGGCGACGATGTGCTTGTCTTCGAGGAAGCCGAGGGATGGGCCTGGGTCCAGGCCGAACGTGACGGCTATGTCGGCTACGTCGGCGCCACCATGCTGGGCGCACCCGAGCATGCGCCAACCCACATCGTCACGGCGCCGCGCACCTTCCTCTATCCTGGCCCGGATCTGCGCTTCCCGATAAGCGGCCAATTGTCGATGGGCTCGACGGTGACGGTAACCGGTGCCGCCGAAACGCGCGGCACGCACTATGCGCTGTTGCCCTCCGGCGAGGCGCTGATCGCCGGCCATATTTGCCCGGTCAGTGACATCGCCGCCGACTATGTCTCGGTCGCCGAGATGTTTCTCGGCACGCCCTATCTCTGGGGCGGCACCTCCGGCTTCGGCATCGACTGTTCGGGCCTTGTGCAACTGGCCATGCGCATGGCCGGCCGCAATGTGCTGCGTGATTCCGACATGCAAGCGGCAGGCCTCGGCGAGCCGCTCGATCCGGGATTCGATTATGCCGGACTGAAACGCGGCGACCTGGTGTTCTGGAAGGGCCATGTCGCGATCATGACCGACGCCGAGACAATGATCCACGCCAACGGCCACACCATGCTGGTCTCGCGCGAAGGGCTGAAGGATGCGGTTGATCGGATTGGGTATCTGTATGGCGGGCCGACTGGGTTTCGGCGGCCCTAGCGCCTCTTCCTCGCCCGTTCACGGGGAAAGGTGCCCGAAGGGCGGATGAGGGGCGACGCCAGCGACTGAAAGGTCGCGCTGCGCCTCACTTGCCGGCCGGCATCCCTCTCCCCGTAACGCGGCGAGGGATAGCTCGGCCGATCACCTTTTGTTCCGATTTTCCTTGGCGATCGCGCGCCGTCGCGCTACCTCTTTCGCGTGACCGAGCAGCCGCGCCTTGCCAAACAGAATGCCGCCGTCCTTCTGCCCGAGCCATTCATCAGATGGTTTGGCGAAAAAGGCTGGTCGCCGCGCGCTCACCAGATCGAGCTGCTGGCGAAGGCTCAAGCCGGGCAATCGGTGCTCTTGATCGCACCGACCGGCGCCGGCAAGACGCTGGCCGGCTTCTTGCCATCGTTGACCGAACTGGCCAACCGCCCCAGACGCAAAGCCGGTATGGCACGGCGCGGCATCCATACGCTCTACATCTCGCCGCTGAAGGCGCTGGCCGTCGACATCGAGCGCAACCTCGGCAAGCCGGTGGAGGAGATCGGCCTGCCCGTCACCATCGAGACGCGCACCGGCGACACGCCTTCCCACAAGCGACAGCGCCAGAAGCTGGCGCCGCCCGATATCCTGCTCACCACGCCCGAGCAATTGGCGCTGCTGATTGCGGCCGGCGATGCCGGGCGCTTCTTCGAGGATTTGCGCTATGTCGTGCTCGACGAGTTGCATTCGCTGGTGACATCGAAACGCGGCCATCTGCTGGCGCTCGGGCTGGCGCGGCTACGCAGCATCGTGCCCGGCCTGCAGACGATCGGTCTGTCGGCAACGGTGGCCGAGCCCGACGAATTGCGGCGCTGGCTGGTCAGCCAGAATCCACCGGGAGACATGGCTGAACTCATCGTCGTAACCGGCGGCGCGAAGCCCGAAATCTCGATCCTCGATTCGGAAGAGCGCGTGCCATGGGCCGGCCATTCGGCGCGCTATGCGACGCCGGAAATCTATCGCGAGATCAAGCGCCACAAGACCACCCTGCTGTTCGTCAACACCCGCAGCCAGGCCGAGCTGCTGTTTCAGGAATTGTGGCGGGTCAACGAGGATACCTTGCCGATCGCGCTGCATCACGGCTCGCTCGATGTCGCCCAGCGCCGACGCGTCGAGAAGGCGATGGGCGACAACGCGCTGCGCGCCATCGTCGCCACTTCGACGCTCGACCTCGGCATCGATTGGGGCGATGTCGATCTCGTCGTCCATGTCGGCGCGCCCAAGGGCGCCAGCCGGCTGGCGCAGCGCATCGGCCGCGCCAATCACCGCATGGACGAGCCGTCGAAGGCGATCCTGATCCCGGCCAATCGTTTCGAGGTGCTGGAGTGCCGGGCAGCGCTGGACGCCAACTATCTGGGCGCCCAGGATACGCCGCCGCTGGTCAATGGCGGGCTCGATGTGCTGGCCCAGCATGTGCTGGGCTGCGCCTGCGGAGCGCCGTTTCGCGCCGACGATCTCTACGAGGAAGTGCTGACAGCAGCGCCCTATGCCAGCCTCGACCGGCCGACATTCGACCGCGTCATCGATTTCGTCGCCACCGGCGGCTACGCACTGAAGAACTACGAGCGCTACGCCCGCATCCGCCTCAACAAGGACGGCATGTGGCGGGTCTCCAATCCGCGCGTTGCCCAGCAATACCGGCTGAATGTCGGCACGATCATCGAGGTGCCGGCGCTCAATGTGCGTTACGTCAAGGCCGGCAGCAAAGGCTCGGCTTCGCACGGCGGCCGGGTTCTGGGCAAGATCGAGGAGGCCTTCCTCGAAACGCTGACGCATGGCGACACCTTCATGTTTGCCGGCAAAGTCCTGCGCTTCGAAGGCATCCGCGAGAACGAATGCTTCGTCTCGAATGCGCCGGGAAGCGACGCCAAGGTGCCTTACTATGGCGGCGGCAAATTTCCGCTTTCGACTTACCTCGCCGAGCAGGTGCGCGCCATGCTGGACGACCCACAGCGCTGGAAGAAGCTGCCCGAGCAGGTGTCGGATTGGCTGCGTTACCAAGCCGACAAATCGGTATTGCCCAAACGCGACGACCTCTTGATCGAGACCTTTCCGCGCGGCAACCGTCACTATCTCGTCGCTTATCCTTTCGAGGGCAGGCTGGCGCACCAGACGCTGGGCATGCTGCTCACCCGCCGCCTGGACAGGGCCGGTGCCAGGCCGCTTGGCTTCGTCGCCACCGACTACGCATTGGCCATCTGGTCGCTGGGCGATATGGGCGCGATGTTCAAATCGCGGAAACCTTCGCTTGGCGCGCTGTTCGACCAGGACATGCTGGGCGACGACCTCGAGGCTTGGCTGGCCGACAGCTGGCTGCTCAAGCGCACCTTCCGCAACTGCGCGCTGATTTCAGGCCTGATCGAGAAGCGCCACCCGGGACAGGAGAAAAGCGGCCGTCAGGTCACCGTCTCGACCGATCTGATCTATGACGTGCTGCGCAGCCATGAACCCGACCACATCCTGCTGCAGGCGACGCGCGCCGACGCGGCGACCGGTCTGCTCGATGTCAGCAGACTTGCCGACATGCTCTCGCGTATCCAGGGTCGAATCGTGCATAAGGCACTCGAACAGATATCGCCGCTGGCCGTGCCGATCATGCTCGAAATCGGCAAGATGCCGGTGAATGGCGAGGCCGACGAAACGCTGCTGATGGATGCCGCGACTTTGGTCGAGGAAGCCATGGGTCCTGGGATGGTTGAGGAATGAATTTTTCGCTGGCGCGGGCATCGCTGATCGCCGAGGCCGATTTTGTCGGCATCGCGGGCGAGCGCGCGGTCTGTGATTCGCGCGGCGTGCTCTATTTCCCCGATCTCAGGCTGCTCGCGGTCTCCGACCTGCATCTGGAAAAGGGCTCGTCCTTCGCCAGGCGCGGCGCACTGATCCCGCCCTACGATACCGGCGCCACTCTGCTCCGGCTGCAGGCGGTAATCGCGGACTACCAGCCGGCCATCGTCATCAGCCTGGGCGACTCCTTCCACGACGGCGGCGGCGCCGAGCGCATGCATCAAACCTTCCGCGATCGGCTGGAAGCATTGATGGCCGGCCGCGACTGGTTCTGGGTCGCCGGCAACCATGACCCGGAAGCGCCGGCGGATTTGCCAGGCGAGACGGTGCGCGAACTCGCCATCGGCTCGCTGCTGTTCCGCCACGAGCCGTCGAAGGTAAGAACCGAGGGCGAAGTTGCCGGCCATCTTCACCCTTGCGCCCGCATCGTCCAGCAGGGCCGCTCGGTGCGGCGGCGCTGCTTTGCCGGCGATGGCGGCCGCATGATCATGCCGGCCTTCGGCGCTTATACCGGCTCGCTCAACGTGCTCGACCGCGCCTATGCCGGCCTGTTCCGCCGCGAGACGTTGATAGCCTATATGATGGGCGCCGCGCGCATCTTCGCCATTTCCGGTTCGATGCTGCGGCCGGGCTAAGTTTCTACGGTATAAGCACGGTTGCGCCTGTCGTCTGCCGTGCTTCGAGCCGGCGATGCGCCTCCGCCACTTCGGCAAGCGGCATGCTTGTGTGCACCGGGATTTTCACTGCGCCGCTGAGGACGACGCTGAACAGATCCTCGCTCATGGCGACGACGTCCTCACGCCTGGCGAGATGATGGAACAGCAACTGCCAGGTGGCGAACAGCGATCCTTTCTGCATCAACAGCATGATATCGAAGGGTGGGATCGATCCCGATGCCGTGCCGTAGCTGACGAAGGTGCCGAACGGCCGCAGGCAGTCGAGCGAGCCCGGGAAGGTCGCGTTGCCGACGCCGTCATAGACGACGTGGCAGCCTTCGCCGTTGGTGACCTCTTTCACCCGTGCGGCGAAATTCTCTTTGCTGTATTCGATGACATGGTCGCAGCCATTGGCGCGCGCAAGTTCGGCCTTTTCGGGTGAACCGACCGTGCCGGTGACGGTCGCGCCGAGATGTTTGGCCCATTGCGTCAGGATGAGGCCGACGCCGCCCGCCGCGGCATGCACCAGGATGGTATGGCCCGCCTCGACGCGAAACGTGCGGCGCAGCAGATATTGCGCCGTCAGCCCTTTCAGCATCATCGCCGCACCCGTCTCGAAATCGATGGCGTCGGGCAGATGCACGACGAAATGCGCCGGCACGATGCGTTCTTCGGCATAGGCGCCGAGCGTCTCGACATAGGCGACTCGGTCGCCAGGCGCGAAGCCGCTGACGCCTTCACCGACGGCGACGATTTCGCCGGCGCCTTCATTGCCGGGAATGAATGGCAGAGCGGGCGGCGCGTATTCGCCGGTGCGAAAATAGATGTCGACGAAGTTGAGGCCGACCGCCCGGTTGCGCACGCGCACCTCGCCCGGTCCGGGCTGGCCGATGTCGACATCTTCGTAGGCGAGCACATCTGGCCCGCCATGGCGGTGAACACGGATCGCTTTCATGGTTTTCTTCCCTGCGCTGTTCTCTTGAGTGTGAGATAGCGCGTGGCGGGATATCATTGTAGACCGATACCGATGACATCAGAGTTCAAACAAGATGATATCTGAACAGATCGGCCTCGACCTTCTCCGCACCTATGTCGCGGTCTGCCGGCAAGGTAGCCTGAGCAGGGTCGCCGCGCAGACCGGCAAGACCCAATCGGCGCTGAGCATGCAGATGCGACGGCTGGAGGGCCTGCTCCAACGGCATCTGTTCCAGCGCACCGGCCGCGGTGTCGTACCAACTGCGGAGGGAGAGCTCTTTCTGGGATACGCGACCCGCATCCTCGCTCTCGGCGATGAAGCGGTGGCGCGTCTGCAGCAGGCTGGCATTGGCGGCGGCGTGCGTATTGGTCTTGCCGAAGAGGTCACCACGGCCGCGCTTTCGGCCGCGCTTGGGCGGCTGCATCGCACATATCCCGACATCAGCCTCGACGCGATGGTCGAGCACAGCGTCGCGCTGGGACGGCTGTGGAGCGAGGATGCGCTGGATGTCATGATTGCCCCGACATCCGTCGTCGCGGCCGATGCAGTGACGACATGGAACGTCGAACTGCAGTGGGTCTGCGCCCAGGACTATGTGCTGGACCATGACCGGCCACTCGATCTCGCCGCCTTCGGCGCAACCTGCCCTTGGCGCAGGCGTATGATCGAGGCGCTGGTCGCCGCCGGCCGGCAGTATAGGATCGTCCTGTCGTGCCAGAGCGTCACCGGCCTGCAGGCGGCGATCGAGAACGGGCTCGGCGTCGGGCTGCTTCCGCCGGAATCCGTGCGCGCCGGCTCAATGCGCGTCCTGAAGACATCGGTGCCCGAGCCCCTGATCGTCCAATACGGTCTCTACGTGCATGACCGCAGGACAGCCGTCGTCGATGCCGCGATCGAAATCCTGCTTAAGGATTTGCCGGCGGCGCCACGAGCACGGACCGCCTGACGGCGGGACGCTCTACCGGCCGTAATAGAGGGTGACGGTGTGCTTGGCCTCGGCGAAGAACAGCCAGCGCTCGACCAGCATGCCGGCGAACTGGACGATTGCGGCAAGCACCGACAGCGCCGCTGCGAACGGCCAGGGCAAAGCGAATGCAACAGCTAGCAGCAGGGCAGGCAAGGCGAAAGCCAGCACCTGCGTGATACGACGCAGCCTGGCGCCGTGCTTGCGCGCGATGCGAAAGCCCATTTCCTTGAGCAGGTAGTTCTCTTCGGTGTGCGGCCATTCCAGTGAGCGCACTGTACCCCCGGCGAGCCCCGTTGCCGTGTTGGCGGTGCTCGCAATCTCTAGCGCGTCATTGTATCGCCACGTCGCCAGCTTCCAGCCCCAGCCGAGCAAGGTCAGCAGCAGAGCGGCTACCGCAACGGCGGTCGAGCCGATGGCGAAAGCCTGCAGCAGCGCGTTCAACAGCACGCTGCCGGTCATCGCCGAAAAGATGAGATAGCCCGGCAGCGTATACGGGCTATGCCACTGCGCGATCGGCTTCAGCGAGGCATAGATCATGCCGGTGGTGCAGACGGTGACGATTGCGCCGATAGTTGCGAGAAGCCCGGCGATGGCCATCCAGCCTCCGGTGCGGCCAAAAAACACCCAGCCGATGCCGAACAGCCCGGCGGGAATGAAGGTTGCGACCGACGATACACCCTCGCGTGACAGCCAGGAGCTACGCCATTGCGAAAAGGCGCGCCAGGCGCGTTCGGGCCGGCCGAGATGGCCGGTCGACGACAAAAGGCCGGCGGCAATCAGGCCAAGCGCCAGCCCCATGCCGATAAGGCCGAGCCAGAAATGGGCCGGGATAAAACCCAGTCCGCCAAGCACGCCGAACAGCGCCAGCAGTCCATAGCCCGCTCCTGTGGCAGTGGTGAAGAAAACGACGGAAAAGGCTGGATGCATTGGTCAGCTCGAAAGCATGCGGTCGATCCAGCCAAGAAAACCGCCTTCGACCGTGACTGGCTCGAGCCTTGGCGCCGGCACCGATGCGGCGCGCTGGGCGCGCGGCGGCAGATATTTGTTGGTCGGCTTGTAACCCATCTCCGGCATCAGGTCGACGCCGCCACGCTCCGCCACCAGTTGCGACACCGCCGAGGTGGGATCGCCGAGGTCGCCGAAATGCCGGGCGCTGGTCGGGCAGGCGGCAACGCAGGCCGGCACGCGGTCTTCCTCGGCCAGATTGTCGTTGTAGATGCGGTCGACGCACAGCGTGCATTTCTTCATCAC
Source organism: Mesorhizobium sp. M0761 (assembly GCF_040320205.1). Classification (NCBI taxonomy): domain Bacteria; kingdom Pseudomonadati; phylum Pseudomonadota; class Alphaproteobacteria; order Hyphomicrobiales; family Phyllobacteriaceae; genus Mesorhizobium; species Mesorhizobium sp. M0761. The sequence goes on along the minus strand of NZ_JAMYPF010000005.1, from coordinate 41,105 downwards.
GCCGACGTCGGTATCGAATTCGCGCGCGCCATAGGGGCAGGCCCAGCTGCACAGTTTGCAGCCGATGCATTTGCTTTCGTCGATCAGCACGATGCCGTCCGACGCCCGCTTGTAGGACGCGCCGGTCGGGCAGACAGTGACGCAGGCAGGCGTCTCGCAATGCAGGCAGGAGCGCGGAAAGTTGACCGTGCGCCCGCCCGCCTCGGTCGTGTGCTCGTAGCTGTGCACGCGGTTGAACCAGACGCCGTCGACATGGCCGCCATAGGGGTCGATGTCGGTCAGCGGCGCCATGTGGCCGCCGGTGTTCCACTCCTTGCAGGCGGTGACGCAGGCCTGGCAGCCGACGCAGGTGTCGAGGTCGATGACCAGGCCAAGCTTCTTGTCTGTATGGGCGGGAAGGCAGGTCATTCCACAGCTTCCCTATGGACGCGGAACTCGGCGCCGAAGCGAAGGATGTCGGGCGATGGCTCGACATTTGGCGGCTGGCTGAAGCGCTCGAATTGCGGCTCGGTGAAGCCGGCTTCTTCGGAGGCGCATTTGACGATGCGAACCCTGAGATCGAACCACGCCGCCTGGCCGGTGACCGGATCGGAATTCGAATAGCGTTTACCGTTCGCATCGGCCGAGGTCTGGTCGCCGATGATGTGGTTGAGCAGGAAGCCGCGATTGCTCTCGGCGGCGTTGTCCTTCAGCCCCCAGGCGCCGCGCCTTTTGCCGATGGCGTTCCATGTCCAGACCGTATCCGCATTGACGCCGTCGACCAGCTTGATCTGCCCCTTCACCCGGCCGTTGATGCTTTCGATCCACACCCAGTCGTCGTCGGCCAGGTCGAGAACTGCCGCGGTCTTGTGGTGCACGAACAGGCGGTTCTGGCTGGTGATTTGCCGCAGCCACGCATTCTGCGAGCCCCAGGAATGATACATGTGCATAGGCCGCTGCGTCAGCGCATGCAGCGGGTATTTCTGCGGATCGACCGCGGCCTCTTCGAACGGCGTAAACCAGAACGGCAGCGGATCCATATAGGTCTCGATGCGCTGGCGTTCGCTCTCGGGCGGCTGGACGCGACCATGACCGCGCGCGGCGAGGCGAAAGCGCTGCATCGGTTCGCAATAGAGCTGGAACACGATCGGCTCGGCCTTGGGGATGAACCCCATCTGCTCCGCGAAGTCGAGATAGGAGCGGTTGGCCATCTTGTAATAGCGCTGGTCCTCAGCAAAGTCCTGGTGCCAGAAGCCGCCATTGTCGATGTAGCGCTGCAGCTGGTTTGGGTTGACCTCGCCCTTGCCTGCAGACGTGCCGTCCTTGCCGCGCCAGCCTGCGAGCGGGCCGATGCCGGGCGTGCGCTCGTGATTGACGATGTAGTCGGCATAGTCGAGGTATTTCGCCACCCCATCGTCGTTGACGAAGCAGGGCAGGCCGAGCCGGGCGCCGAGTTCGATCAATACTGACTGGAACGGCCTGACGTCGCGGTTGGGTTCGACGACGGGATGGCGGATGGCATCGCCTGGTCCGTCGGCATGGCTGATCGGCCGGTCGAGCAGGCTGATGCAGTCGTGACGTTCGAGATAGGTGGTGTCGGGCAGCACCAGGTCGGCGAACGGCACCGTCTCGGAATAATAGGCGTCGGAATAGATGATGAAGGGGATCTTGTAGTTGCCCGCTTCGTCATGGTCGGTGAGCATGGCAATGGTCTCGACGGTGTTCATCGAGGAATTCCACGCCATGTTCGACATGTACATCATCAGCGTGTCGATCGGGTATGGGTCGCCGGCCCACGCATTGCGGATGACCGTATGCATCAGCCCATGCGCGGCGAGCGGCGCATCCCAGGAATAAGCCTTGTCGATGCGGAGCGGCGTTCCGGCCTCGTCGACCAGGAGATCGTCCGGCCCGCAGACGAAGCCGAGCGGCATGCCGTCGAGCGGCGTCATCGGCTTGACCACCTTGCCGGTCGGCTTCGGTCCCGGCGGCGCCGAGCGCGGGTAGGGCGGCTTGAAACGGAAGCCGCCGGGCACGTCCACCGTGCCGAGCAGCACCTGCAGCAGGTGGATGGCGCGGCAGGAGTGAAAGCCGTTGGAGTGGGCCGAGATGCCGCGCATGGCATGCATCGACACCGGCCGTCCCTTGATCGTCTCGTGCCGCCGTCCGGCCCAGTCGGTCCACGCAACCGGCAGTTCGATCGTCTGTTCGAAGGCGACGTGGGCGAGTTCGGCAGCGATCCGGCGGATGGTGTCGGCCGGAACGCCGCATCGCGCCGCGACCGCATCGGGTGCGTAGCTGTCGTCCATGTAGCGGTCGGCGATAAGCTGGAACACCGGCACGCAACGGCGGCCGGCGAACGTGAAGCTGCCGGTCAGCGCCGGTTTCGCATCCGCATCGGCTGCGTTGACGGTTGTCTTCGCCACTCTGTCCCAGGCGAGAAGATTGTTGTCGCTGTCGCGCAGGAACAGCCCGTCGTCCGCCGCACCCGGCTCCTGGACGACTAGCACATGGGCGTTGGTGTAGCGCAGCAAATAATCGAGATCGGCGCGGCCTGCCTTCAGCAGTTCATGGATTAGGGCTAAGACGAAGAGGCCGTCGGTGCCGGGCCGGATCCCGATCCAGTCGTCGGCAATGGCGTTGTAGCCGGTGCGACAGGGGTTGATCGACACCACCTTGGCGCCGCGCGCCTTGAGTTTACCCAAGCCGATCTTGATCGGGTTGGAATCATGGTCCTCGGCGACGCCGAACAGCATGAAGTATTTCGTGTTGTTCCAGTCCGGCTCGCCGAACTCCCAGAACGAGCCACCGATTGTGTAGAGTCCGCCGGCCGCCATGTTGACCGAGCAGAAGCCGCCGTGGGCGGCGAAGTTCGGCGTGCCGAACTGGCTCGCCCACCAGCCGGTCAGCGATTGTGACTGGTCGCGCCCGGTGAAGAAGGCAAGCTTTTTGGGATCGGTCCGGCGGATATGCGATAGCCGCCCGGTCGCAATCGAAAGGGCTTCCTCCCATTCGATCTCACGGAATTCGCCCGAGCCGCGCGGGCCGCTGCGCAGCAGCGGCTTCTTCAGCCGCGCCGGGCTGTAGTGCTGCATGATGCCGGAGCTGCCCTTGCCGCAGATCACGCCGCGATTGACCGGGTGGGCCTTGTTGCCGTTGATGTAGCGGACCTTGCCGTTCTTGATATGGACGTCGATGCCGCAGCGGCAGGCGCACATATAGCAGGTGGTCTTGGCGATGCTGTCGGAGACATCGGGCGAGGTGTCGACGCCGTCGCCTTCATCCGGCGCGCGCGTGTCGGCAAGCGACCGTTGCGACGGTGCGGAATTGGCCCCGCGCGGCGCAGCTGGGTTCATGATGCCGGCGTGCTTTTGCTACCTGCGAATTTGGCCCGCGTCTTCGGTCCGGGGCCACGCATATAGTGTTCTTCAGGATGATAGCGGTCGCCGGCCAGCCGCCGCCTGAGGCCACGGGTCCAATGCGCAAACAGGGATCTGAACCGCCCGATCATTTTGTTGGATGCGATTTGTTGGCGAATTTTTTCTAACTTTGGCAGAAAAAGTAGAATAAAGCTATCGATCCGTCCAATCAGTTGTTCTTGTAAATTCGATCGGAATTGGTTCTTAATGCACACATGACGCTGGACCAGTTGCGCATTTTCGTTGCCGTTGCCGAACGCGGCCATATGACCAAGGCGGCGGAGCTTTTGGGCATCTCCCAGTCGGCGGCGTCGGCCGCCATCCGCGCGCTCGAAGAGCAGCATGGCGTTCATCTGTTCAACCGCGTCGGCCGCAACATCGAGCTTGCCCAGACGGGGTACCGTTTCCTGCCCGAGGCCAAGGCGGTGCTGGAACGCGCCGCCGCCGCCCGAAATGTGCTGGAGCATGTCTCGCAGACGGTCGCCGGCAGCCTGTCGATCGCCGCCAGCCTGACCATCGCCAGCTACTGGCTGCCGCGCAGGCTGGCCTCTTTCCATGAAGCCTACCCGGCGGTGCGCTTGAGCGTCAGCATCGGCAACACCAGGCAGGTCGAGGCCAATGTGCTCGACGGTACCGCCGATCTCGGTCTGGTCGAGGGGCGCACCGAGTCAGACATCCTCCGCCGCACCAAGGTCGACGTCGACAGGTTGATGCTGGTCGTCGCCGCCTCGCATCCCGAAATCGCCGAGATCGCGCCGGGCCGCCCGGATATCAGAGGGCTGCGCTGGATCATCCGTGAGGGTGGTTCGGGCACGCGCGAGGTGCTGGAGGACCTGGCCCGCCGCGAGGGGATATCGCTTGGCGACCTGCAGATATTTCTGGTGCTGCCGAGCAACGAGGCGGTTCGCCAGGCGGTCGAGGCCGGCGCCGGCGCCACCATCATCTCGGACCTCGTCGTCGGACGCGCCGTCGCCGAGGGCAGTCTCCGGTCGGTGCCGCTCGAACTGCCGAAGCGCGACTTCGCCATGATCACCCATCGTGACCGCCGGGCAAGCCTGGCCCAGATGGCGCTCAAGGCGCATCTCGGCGCTGAAGCGGGGAACGGCATCCCGGCATAGCCGTCCTCAGGGCATCTGATATCGGTCTAGGGTCGGGGTGAAATGGTGCGGCCTCGTTTGGGTATTTATGGTCATTATGGGGTAGCCGCAGTTATGTGTTCAGGAGAACTTCCGCTGCGCATCCAGCGCCAGGCCGAGGCCAACCGAGCCGAACATGTCGCCCTCGATAACGGCGGCTTGCGGCACCAGCGACAGGATTTCACGCCGTGCCAGCGGGATCGCGGTCGAACCGCCGGTGAGGAATACGGCGGTGATCGCAGACGCCGTTATGCCGGCATCGGCAATCGTCTGCCGCACCGTAGCGGACACCCGCTCGATGTCGGCGGCGATGGTCTCTTCCAGGCCGGTCCGCGTGATCTCGGCGGCGAAATGTGCGCCGGGCAGTGCCACCGTCACATCAGCCGAAGCCTGATCTGTCAGCGCGATCTTGGCTCGTTCGACCAGGCCGGCCAGCGCATGGCCGTAACGGTGCTCGACAATATGGATGAAGCGGTCGACAAGGTCGGCGCGGACGGCCTCGAAGCGGATCTGCCTCAGATGCGTCATCGCCTTGGCGGTGTAAACGAGGTTGATGCGTTGCCACGTCGCGAGATCAATGAAATAGCTCGCCGGCAGGTTGCGCTTGCCGTCTTTTGTCGACGTCAGATAGCCGAGCTTGGGCATGACATGGGCAATGCTGAGCAGCCGGTCGAAATCGGTGCCGCCGATATGGATGCCGCGGTTGGCCAGGATATCGTGCTTGCGGTCGCGTGAGCGGGCGCGTTGCGGCGAAACGCGCACGATCGAGAAGTCGGACGTGCCGCCGCCCATGTCGACGATCAACGCCAGTTCCTCGCGCTTCACGTCCTGCTCATAGTCGAGCGCTGCCGCGATCGGTTCGAACTGGAAGGCGATGTGCTTGAAGCCTTGCGCGCGCGCCGCCTTTTCAAGCTCGCTTTGCGCCTTGGCATCGGCTTCCACATCGTCGTCGACAAATTGCACCGGCCGGCCGAGCACAACGTTCTCCACCGGAGCGCCGGCATCTTCCTCAAGCCGCTTCTTCAAATGGCCGACGAACATGCCGACAATGTCGATGAAACCGATCTGCCGGGCCTTGATCCGCGTCTTCTCATGCGCCAGCGAACTGCCGAGCACGCTCTTCAGCGACCGCATCAGCCGGCCTTCGATGGCATCGGTGTAGTCGGCAATGGCGCGGCGGCCGAAATAGGTGTGACCGTCCTCGAAGTTGAAGAAAACCGCGCTTGGCAATGTCGGCTGTTCACCTTCCAGCGCCACCAGCCGTGCCTGGCCGTTGCGGATCACGCCCACCGTAGAATTGGACGTGCCGAAATCGATGCCGCCAAATGCCTGGTGCATTGCAGCCTCCTGTCATTGGGTCGTCGCTGTGGCAGGCGTCCGCAAGGCGCGCGCCGTCCAGAGGCCTGACCGCTCTGCCGAATGATTGTACGTGTTACCCGAGGGTTGGGAGGCGGCGGTCTATCGCAAGACTGAGAAAAGGGGAACCCCTTTTCCCCGGAAATGGGTCCTGCGCGTCAATCCCTGCGGAAAATCAGCCTGCCCAGCCAGCCGGTGATCATGGCCAGCGACACGGAGAAGACGCCGTAGAGAAACGAGTAATCATGCGCGACGCGGAAGATCGACTGTTCGAAGCCCGATTTGCGGATTTCGAGCTGGGCCGAGCTTTCCTTGAGGAACAGACCGCTCTTGAACAGGAACGCGCGGGCTTTATGGGTTCCAACCGGGACGTTGGGCGCCAGCCGCACCGTGGCGCGAAACAGGTTCTGCGACAAGAACTGCACGCCGCCGACATTCTCGCTATAGAGGCCGGTCGCCGCCTTGCGCTCGCGCAGCGCCACGGTGAATTCCTCGATCGTCGCCGGACTGTCGGTTACCTCGGCCGGCTGCATGTAAAGGTTGGAGGCGCCGAGCGACAGCTGCTTGTAGCTGATGGGTTCGGTGATGTCCTGCAGCGGCCGCGTCGTGGCGACGGAGTAGGATACCGGCACGTTCTCGAAGGTCTCGGATTCCAGATTGACCCAGACGCCGAGCACGCGGTCCTTGCGGCGCACCACCACCGGCCGCGGCGGGCCTTCGAGCACGACGATGACGTCGTAGCGCCCCTGTCGCGCGACCAGCGGGTCGGGATTTTCCAGCGAACCGAAAATGGTCAGGTCGGCGCCGGAAAAACCGGCGGTGATCGACACGGCGTCGGTGGAGAGACCGATCTGGATGCCTTCCGGCAAGGGGTTCGGCGATTGCGCTGCGGCCGGCAGAGCGACGGCGATAAGCAAAGCGGCGGCCGAAAAAATCCCCCACTGCGGCATCAGTTCAGGCCCGCGGCGGTCAGCGAATAGAGGTTTGGCGGCGTGACGAAGAGATCGATGGCAAGCCGGATGGCAACCGCCAGCACCAGCAGCGCCAGCAGTGCCCTGAGCTGTTCGCCGCGCAGCTTCTGTCCTGCCTTGGCGCCATATTGCGCGCCGGCAACGCCTCCCGCCATCAGCAGGAAGGCAAGCATGACGTCGACCGTCTGGTTGGTGGTGGCGTGGACAAGCGTGGTGTAGGCCGAGGTGAAAATGATCTGGAACAGCGAGGTGCCGATGACGACGTTGGTCGGCACTTTCAAGAGATAGATCAGCGCCGGCACCATGATGAAGCCGCCGCCGACACCCATGATCGACGACAGGAAGCCGATGCCGGCGCCGAGCCCCAGCACCGGAATGACGCTGACGAACAGCTTCGAGGCCCTGAAGCGCATCTTCAGCGGCAGCCGGTGGATCCAGTTGTGCTGGCCGGATTTCTTCAAGACCGGCGCCGCACCGCTGCGCGTCGCGCGCAGCGCATTGACGCTCTCGACCAGCATCAGCCCGCCGACGGTGCCAAGCAGCACGACGTAAAGCAGTGAGATAAACAAATCGAGCTGGCCGAGCCGACGCAGGAAGGCAAAGACAAAGATACCGCCGGTCGAGCCGACGATGCCGCCGGCCAGCAGCACCCCGCCGAGCTTGAAGTCGAGCGTGCCGCGCTTCATGTGCGACAGCGCGCCGGAGAAGGAGGAGGCGATAACCTGGTTGGCGCCGGTAGCGACGGCGATTGCCGGCGGGATGTTGTAGAAGATCAAGAGCGGCGTGATCAGAAAGCCGCCACCGACCCCGAACATGCCCGACAGGAAACCCACCGCCGCGCCCATTGCCAGCAGCACGAAGACGTTGACGGAAATTTCCGCGATCGGGAGATAGATGCCCACCCGTCAGTCTCGATCAGTTTGCCTGTCGGCGATTGCAGCCATTCCAGGGCATTGTCGCACCGAAAAGCCAATTCTTTCTTGCACCGCCGGGGCAGTGGGATCAAACCCCGCCGCCCTACCGAAACAAAAAACATCTCAAGCAGTTAACAGGCAAATGTATGGCAAGGGCGTCGCGTTAGCGACGCATCTGCCGTTATTTGTGCGCCAGCAGCGCCTTCACCAGCTTTTCGTCGATTTCGCCGGTCGCCTGCATCTTGTTGTCGGTCTGGAAAGCCATGATTGCGGTCTTGGTCTTGCCGCCCATCACGCCATCGGCGCCGCCGGCATCGTAGCCGTTCTTGTTGAGGATGAGCTGGATGTTCTTGACCGCCTTCTTCATGTCGACGCTGGCGGTGGTCTGCGGCGTGCCTTCCTGCCAGGATTCAGGAATGTCGGCCGAGTTGGACGCCGGGTCGAGCGGCTTCGGCTTCCACAGTTCCGTGGCGGCGCGCGCCCGCTCCAGCTGTTCGGGGCGCAGCGCAGTGGCGACCTCGTCGCGCTTTGCAGCCGCATCCTTGTCGCCGGTCTTGGCGACGAGCGCGAACCATTTGTAGGATTCCTCCAGGCTCTGCTTCATGCCGACGCCCTTTGCCGCCAGGATGCCGAGATTGAATTGGCTGTCCTTGACGCCGACATCGGCCGCCGCCTGAAACCAGTGCGCGGCCGATTCATTGTCGGTCACGCCGTCGGCGGCCATGGCAAACAGAACGGCCAGATTGTGCATGGCGCTGGCATTACCCTGCGCGGCGGCGAGCTGGTAGAAGGTCTTTGCCTTCTTGACGTTGCGCGTGACGCCGATGCCCTTCTCGTAGAAATTGCCGATGCGGTATTCCGCCGGTGCGAAGCCGAGCTCGGCCGATTTTTCGTACCATTTGGCCGCTGCCGCCATGTCTTCCTTGACGCCGCGCGATTCAGCATAGCGCGAACCGAGCTCGAACAGCGCCTTGGCGTCACCGCCGGCAGCCGCGTCGCGCAAGGCTTGCGGGCCGGCATCGGCCGGAACGTCTATCTTGGCCACGACAGGTGCTACCGCGGCATCAGCCGGCGGAACGGCGCCGGTAGTATCCGAGGCCGTCGTATCCGAGGCCGAGGGCGCCATGACGGCGGCCGCAGGCTGCGCGTCAGCAGCCGCCGGTTCCGCAGTGGCGGTCGTCGGCAGCATTGCATTTGGCGCGGGGGCCGGATCGGCCAGAGCCATCGGCGCTGGCGCGGGTTCCACGGCCGGCATTTCGGGCTCGGCGATCGAGGCCGCATTCATTGGCGCATCGTTGCCAACTGCCGGTTCCGTGGGCTCCGCCTGCCTGACGGTCCGGGCCGGCGCGTCCTGCACGGCCACCTGCGCGTCTGCCTTGGGTTGGCTGGCAGCGTTGACCGAAGCAGTCTCGACCGGCTGCGAGGCGACGATCGGCGCTGTATCGTTGCTTGCGACCTCGACCGGGTCGGCGAAGAAGGCCTTGCCGAGTTGCAGGCCGGCAAGCGCCAGCATGATCGCGACCGCTCCCATCAGTATCGGCTTGCGCCGCGCCTTGAGCAGGTCGCCGATACGAAGCGCCTTGACCGGGCCCTTCATGGTGGACTGGCGTTTCAGCGCGTCGGCCTCGGCGGCCGCAGCCTGCGCCGCGCGCCTGGCAGCGGCAATGAAGTCGGATTTCGATGCATCGCCGGAGTTTTGGCGCACCGGTGGGCCACGTTCGTCGCGTACGCGCTTCATGATGGCGTTGAGGTCGGGCGCGCCGGAGCCCGGCTCCAACGGTCGGTTGGCGAGCTTCGGATCGAGCGGCTCGTCGAGATCGACGCTCGGCATGTCGACATTGGGCCCCGAGCCGGCAAGCGGCGGCATGTCAGCCGGCTTCTTGCCCCTGAAGGCGCGCGCCAATCCACCGAACAGCGACGTCTTGGCCGTGGCTTCGCCTTTCTCGGCAATCCTGTCGGAACCGAGCGCTGCCTGGGCAGCGGCCGCGGCAGCCTCGGCTGGCGAGCGCCGCACGGGTTCGCTGCCCATGACCGGGTCGCTACGCGTACCCGGGTCGGCGCGCATATCCGGCTCGCTGCGCATGATGGCGGCGGCGCGGCCGTCGAGATCGGCCATGTCTCCGGTCAGCGGCAGCGGCTGGTCGATATCCATCGACGGCGCGTCCTGCACCGAAATCTTGGAGGCGCGTGCATCGCGGGCCCGCCGCGCCGGCTCGGCCTGGGCATCCAGAAGCTCGCTCACCGCCTCGGCCGGTTCGCTGGTCTCCAGCGAGCCCAGACGATCGACGATCTTGAGCAACGTGTCGTGGATAGCCTCGAATGTCCGTGAATTGCGCTCGTCCGAACGACGCGTCAGCGCTTCCAGCGTCTTCAGATCCTGGGCAAGGCCGGTAACGGCCGCGGTGTTGGCGTTGGAATCTGCCAGCGAGCGCACGGCGCTCTCGGCCGCTTCGCGTGCCGCGCCCATGATGGATTCGCGGGTTCCAGCCAGCGACTTCTCGATTTCGTTGAGACGCGGGCTGATGTCCTCGAATTCCGGCAGCGGCGTGCCGGGCTTCGACAGGTGAGCCGACAGGCCGGAGACCTGCGCCTCGAGGCTGCGGATCAGTGCCGGATCGATGCCGGCGACCTGCGCGGCCGACGATTCCAGCCGGCTTGAAATGTCTTCGAGCCGGCTTTCCAGGCCGCGGATCGCCGCCTCGTTGGCAGGATCGGGAATGCGCGTCTCCATGCGTTGGGCGAGTGCGGTGAAGCGTGCGTCGATGGCGTCCATGATGCCGGCGCTGTCAGCCTGCGGCTGACGCTGGTCCAGCCGGTCGGCAACCTCGTCCAGCCGCCGCTCGAGATCGCGAAACAGCATGTTGCCCTGTTCGATGGCGTCGCCCTGCCGGCGTTCCATCATGCCCGACAGCACGTCGAAGCGCTGTTCCAGACCCTGGAAGATATAGTCGGCGTCGGGCATGGCCGGGGCGCGGTCGATCTTGTCGGCGATCATCGCGATCTGCTTGCCGAGGCGCTCCATCGCCTGTTCCGGCAGATTGGCGCGGCCGGCAAGCTCGTCGACCCTGTTCGACAGCGTGCTGAGACGGTCGAGAACCTCGCCGCTCGGACGAACCTGCACGACTTCCTCGATCTGCTGCGCCAGCGAGGCGATCCGCTTCTCGATGCGCTCGAACGGTTCGGGGTCGAAGGAATTGGCCTGTGCGGCGACGGTCGAGGCGACGATGGCGCGCGAAATCTCATCGAGCCGTTCGTCGATCAGGCCAAGCGTGTCGCCGCCGCGGTTGCTCTGCTGGCTGACGAAATGATCGACGGCGCCGGCAAGCGTGCGGACCTTTTCTTCCATCGAGCGCAGCGACAGCGATTCCGGCAGATTGTGGACCGCATTGCTGATCTGTTCGAGCCGGTCGGTCAGGGCCGAAAATCCGGGGCCGTCGGCGCGGTTGCGCTGGTCGGCGTCGACACGGTCCTCGAACGCGCTCCAGCGGCGGTCGAAATCGTCCCAGCGGCGGTCGACCTTCAGCACGCTTTCCTCGCGCGCCAATGTGTCGAGCGCCGTCTTTACCTGCTCGAGCTCGAGCCGCAGCATGTTGACGCTTCGGTCGTCGCTCTTCTCGGCCAGCGTCTGGATGGCGCCGGACAGCCGCTCGAATTCGACGCCGAGTTCGGCGCTGCCCTTGCCGGGCAAGCCGCCTGCCTGACCACCCGATTGGTTGCTCGCCTGGAAGGCCCGTTCGATGTCCTTGCGCAACGCGGCGAATTCGCGCTGCAGGCCGGCCGTCATCTGATGGCGCAGTTCCTCGCGCAGGCCACGCAATTCGCCGGCGATCTTGCCGACCACGGCGACGCTGTCTTCCTGGCCGCGCACGCGGTCGATGTCGCGGGCGATCGCCTGATAGTTCTGGTCGAAGCCGGCCGGCGCCGCGCCTTTCGGCCGCGGCGTGGGCTGCGGGTCCTCGTACCAGCGCGGCGGGGCGTAGGGCTGGGCGCTTGCGTAGCGCGGCTCCGGGGCGGGCCGGCGCGGATCGAAGCGCTCGGCGGCGTCCTCGCGCTTGCGCTCCAGCCGCTGCTCCAGCGTTTCCAGCGAGCGGTTCAATTCATCGAGCGTGGTGTTCGGCCTGCGCGGCCTGCCGGCGTTGAGTGTATCGAGATAGGACCGCTTGCTGTTCATCGATGCGTCCGTTTTTCAGAATGGCCGGCTTGCTGCCAGTTTCCCAAGTCCTTGTCGGGAACGAAGGCGGCCGCGCGGCACTGCTGCGGCGGAAGACGAGCTTCCCGGGCCAGGCCCGCTCTCCGAAAAACCGTGAAAAATTCGCTACAGGATAAACACGGGTGACCGACATCCGCACATTTCACCCATCGTGGTAAACAAGGTGTTAACCAAGCTTAAGAAGTTACGGCATTGCTGAAATACAGACGGTGCCCGTTCGGACCCGGCGCCGGGGGTGCGGCATAAGGTTTCGCAATCCCAGAACGCCCTTGCGTCATGCGGCGGCTATCGATATAGAATTGACGTAAACGTAAGAGAGGCGCCGTTCGTGCCTTTTGCGATGAATTAGTTGAAACCACGACTGGAAGCATGCCCCCGCTTCCACTCAGGCGTTGCAAGGTCCGAGACCGCGATGCCACGACAGGGGAAAGCCAGTGACTATGAAACTTGTTTCGCCCGGCGAAGCCGCGGCCAACACCAACAATATGTCTGCCGAAGCCAGTGAGGAGCTCGTGCGCATCGGCGAGATGGCCAAGAAATACGGCGTGACGCTGCGCACGCTGCGTTTCTATGAAGACAAGGGCCTGCTCAATCCAAAGCGCGATGGGGCGACGCGGCTATACACGCGTCGCGACAAGGCGCGGCTGAAGCTGATCCTGCTCGGCCGCAAGGTCGGGTTCTCGCTACGCGACGTCAAGCAGATGATGGATCTCTACGATCCGACGGGATCCAACACCAAGCAGCTGCGGCTGGCTCTCGACAAGTCGGAGAAGCAGCTTGCCCGCCTGCAGAAGCAGCGCGCGCTGATCGACGACGCCATCAACGAGTTGAGCGGCTCGATGTCGGCCGTGCGCCAGATGCTGTCCGAGCGTTCGGCCCCGGCCAGCGCCGCCAGCTGATTTTGCTCCGCAGCTCCCGGCGAAAGCTTTGAACTTAAGAGCCGCGCGGCCGCCCGCGCGGCTCTTTTTGTTTGACCCCCCTCGCTTTGCACAAAGCCATGCACCGCTCGTGCCGATAGGCTGGCATAGGTAAATTTTGTCCCGGCGACAAAATTGACGTTTACGCAAACGTCAATTTTTGCTATCCCGCTTTCAACATTGGCCCGCATGCCGCCCCAACCTCATGTTTCGGGGCTCGATCTCGCGGCCAAGACCCGCATGGTGGAGGAAACACATGCCGATCTACAGGGCGCCGGTCCAGGACACGCTGTTCGTGCTCAACGAGGTGCTGGGTTATCAGCGCTACTCCAACCTTCCCGGATTTGCCGACGCGACGCCCGACGTTGTCGAGGCGATCCTCGCCGAAGGCGCCAAGCTCGCCGAAAACGTTATGCATCCTCTGAACCGCGTCGGTGACATGGAAGGCTGCGTGCGCCATGAGGACGGCTCGGTGACGACGCCGAAGGGCTTCAAGGAAGCCTACGACCAGTATCGCGAAGGCGGCTGGATGGGACTGGCGGCGCCCGTCGAGTTCGGCGGCCAGGGGCTGCCCTATGCCGTGCACACCGCGGTTGCCGAATACATGGTTTCGGCCAACATGGCGCTGATGATGTATCCCGGCCTGACGCAAGGCGCTATCGCTGCGATCATCACACACGGCACCGACGAACAGAAGGCGACATGGCTGCCGAAGCTGGTCGAGGGGTCCTGGACCGGTACCATGAACCTGACCGAGCCGCATTGCGGCACCGATCTCGGCCTGCTGCGCACCAAGGCGGTGCCGAACGGCAACGGCACCTACAAGATCTCAGGCCAGAAGATCTTCATCTCGGCCGGCGAGCACGACATGTCGGAAAACATCGTCCATCTCGTGTTGGCCCGCATCGAAGGCGCGCCGGCAGGCGTGAAGGGCATCTCGCTGTTCATCGTGCCAAAGCTGAAGCTCGATGCCTCGGGCAATCCGGGCGAGAAGAACACGCTCTCCTGCGGGTCGATCGAGGAGAAGATGGGCATACACGGCAATTCGACTTGCGTCATGAATTATGACGAGGCCGAAGGCACGCTGCTCGGTGAGGCCAATGGCGGCCTGAAGGCGATGTTCACGATGATGAACGAAGCCCGGCTCGGCGTCGGCCTGCAGGGCCTGTCGCTGTCCGAGATCGCTTACCAGAACGCGGTCTCCTACGCCAAGGACCGGCTGCAGGGCCGCTCGCTGTCTGGCGCCAAGGCGCCGGACAGACAAGCCGATCCGATCATCGTCCATCCCGACATCCGCCGCTCGCTGATGACCATGAAGGCCTTCAACGAGGCCGGCCGCGCGCTGGCGCTGTGGACGGCGATCAAGTCCGACATCGCCCACCGCTCCGCCGACGACAAGGATCGCCAGGCGGCCGACGACTATACCGGCCTGCTGACGCCGGTGATCAAGGGCGTGCTCACCGACAAGGGTTTTGACCATGCAGTCATGGCGCAGCAGGTGTTCGGGGGCCACGGCTACATCGAAGAGCACGGCATGAGCCAGTTCGTGCGCGATGCCCGCATCGCCATGATCTATGAAGGCGCCAACGGCATCCAGGCGCTCGACCTCGTCGGCCGCAAGCTTGGTCTGAATGGCGGTCGCGCCGTGCAGGCCTTCTTCAAGGACGTCGGCGAGTTCTGCGAGGAGAACCGCGCCGACGAGAAGCTGGCGCCTTTCACCAAGGCGCTGAAGAAGGGCCTCAACGATCTGCAGGCGGCGACCATGTGGCTGGTGCAGAACGGCATGGCCAAGCCCGACAATGCCGGCGCCGCGTCGACCGATTACATGCATCTCTTCGGCCTGGTCGCGCTGGGCTACATGTGGGCGCAGATGGCCAAGGCCGCGCTCGGCAAGACCGGCGCCAACGGTTCGCAGTCGTTCTACGACAACAAGGTGGTGACGGCGCGCTTCTTCATGGAGCGGATCATGCCCGAGACATCGGCACATCTCGCCCGCATTTCCAGTGGTGCGGACACGCTAATGGCGCTGCCTGCGGAAGCGTTCTAGAAATGGCCGGCGTCCCCCTCCCCTTGAGGGGAGGGTGGCCCGAAGGGCCGGGAGGGGTCCTGCGTGCAGTGCGCCGGCTGGTTGGCGCTTTGGTAGGAGATGATCGCAATGCCCCAAACCCGCGTCAATTCCGAAGATAAGGTCGAGCACGTCATCGGCGACCCCACCCGACCGCTTCGCGGCCACCCTCCCCTCAAGGGGGAGGGGGACGTTGGCGCGGGAGAAACGGCATGACAAATCCATCAGAAGTGCTCTCTTTGCCGAAGCCAGCCTGGGCGGCGGACGAAGTCGGCATGCTCTACGACATGGCGCATCGCTTCATGTCGGAAGAGATCGCGCCGCGCTACGACGAGTTCGAGAAGAACGAGATGGTCGACCGCGAGAGCTGGCGCAAGGCAGGTTCCGCCGGCCTGCTCTGCGCCTCGATGCCGGAGGAATATGGCGGCTCCGGCGGCACCTTCGCGCATGAGAGCGCCATCATCGAGGCAATTGGCCATGTCGGCGTCGACGGTTTCGGCATCGGTCTCCACAACGCGATCGTTGCTCCTTACATCCTTCACTACGGCTCGGAAGAGCAGAAGAAGAAATGGCTGCCGAAACTGGCGACCGGCGAACTGATCGGCGCCATCGCCATGACCGAGCCGGGCGCCGGCTCCGACCTGCAAGGCGTCAAGACGCGCGCCGAGAAGGACGGCAACCAGTACAAGATCAACGGTTCGAAAACCTTCATCACCAATGGCCAACTGGCCAATTTCATCATCGTCGTCACCAAGACCGATCCGGCCAAAGGCGCCAAGGGCACCTCGCTGATCGTCGTCGAGACCGACGAGGCCGAAGGCTTCGAACGCGGCCGCAACCTCGACAAGATCGGCCTGAAGGCCAACGACACGTCGGAGCTGTTCTTCAATGATATGCGCGTGCCGACCTCGAACCTGCTTGGCCACGAAGAGGGACAGGGCTTCATCCAGCTGATGCAGCAATTGCCGCAGGAGCGCCTGCAGATCGGCACCGGCGCGATCGCCATGATCGAACGCGCCCTGGCGCTGACCATCGACTACGTCAAGGATCGCAAGGCCTTCGGCAAGGCGATCATCGAGTTCCAGAACACCCAGTTCAAGCTCGCCGAACTGAAGACCGAGGCCACCATCGGCCGCGTCTTCTACAATGATTGCGTCACCCGCCACATCAATGGCGGCCTCGATCCGGTGGCGGCGTCTATGGCGAAATACTGGCTCTCGGACCTGCAGGGAAAAGTCGTCGACGAATGCCTTCAATTGCATGGCGGCTATGGCTACATGAATGAATATCCGATCGCCCGCATGTTCCGCGACGCCCGCGTCCAGCGCATCTACGGCGGCACCAACGAGATCATGAAATTGCTGATCGGCCGCTCTCTCTGAGAGCGACGTCGGCAAAGCAAGGAGCAAGCAAATGGCCGAAGCTTATGTCTATGACGCCGTGCGCACACCGCGCGGCAAGGGCAAGAAGGATGGCTCGCTACACGAAGTGCCGGCGGTGCGGCTCGCCGCCAGGACGCTTGAGGCGCTGCGCGACCGCAACGGCCTCGACACCGCAAACGTAGACGACATCATCTTCGGCTGCGTGGACCCAGTGGGCGAGGCCGGCTCCGTCATCCCGCGCGCCGCCGCCTTCGAAGCCGGCTACGACAACAAGGCGCCGGGCATGCAGATATCGCGCTTCTGCGCTTCGGGTCTCGACGCCATCAATTTCGGCGCCGCCAAGATCGCTCAAGGCGCCGACGAGATCGTCATTGCAGGCGGCGTGGAATCGATGTCGCGCGTCGGCATGGGCGCCTCGGGCGGCGCCTGGTTCATGGACCCGTCCGTCGGCCTGCCCGGCTGGTTCGTGCCGCAAGGCATATCGGCCGATTTGATCGCCACCAAGTATGGTTTTTCGCGCGACGACGTCGACGCCTATGCGGTCGAGAGCCAGAAGCGCGCCGGCAAGGCCTGGGCCGATGGCCGTTTCAAGAACTCCGTCATACCGATCAAGGACCAGAACGGCCTCACCATCCTCGATCATGACGAGCATATGCGGCCGTCGACCGACATGCAGTCGCTGGCCTCGCTCAACCCGTCCTTCGTCATGCCTGGTGAAATGGGCGGCTTCGACGCGGTCGCCGTGCAGAAGCACCCTGAGGTGGAAGAGGTCAATCACGTCCACCATGCCGGCAATTCGTCGGGCATCGTCGACGGTGCCGCCGCAGTGCTGCTCGGCTCCAAGAAGGCCGGCAAAACGATGGGCTTGAAGCCACGCGCGCGTATCCGCGCCTTTGCCAACATCGGCTCCGAGCCGGTGCTGATGCTTACCGGTCCGGTCGACGTCACCGAGAAGCTTCTGAAGCGCGCCAAGATGAAGCTGTCGGATATCGACCTGTTCGAGCTTAACGAGGCCTTCGCCTCGGTGGTGCTGCGCTACATGCAGGCATTCGAAATCCCGCACGACAAGATCAACGTCAATGGCGGCGCCATCGCCATGGGCCATCCGCTCGGTGCCACCGGCGCGATGATCCTGGGCACGGTGCTGGACGAGCTCGAGCGCCGCGATTTGAACACCGCTCTGGTGACGCTCTGCATCGGCGCCGGCATGGGCACCGCAACGATTATCGAACGCGTCTGATTTTCGGCCGGAAGGAGAGAGACATGACTTATACAAACTTCACGGTCGACACCGACGCAGACGGCATCGCGCTGGTCACCTGGAACATGCCGGACCGCTCGATGAACGTCTTCACCGAAGAGGTAATGAACGAGCTCGACAAGATCATCGACCAGGTGGTGGCCGACGCCGCCATCAAGGGCGCGGTGATCACCTCGGGAAAGGACAGCTTCTCCGGCGGCGCCGACCTGACCATGCTGCAGAAGATGCTGGCCGTATTTGCCAAGGAGAAGACCAAGGACCCGGAGAAGGCGGCACAGCTTCTGTTCGACAATGCCGGCCGCATGGGGGGCCTGTGGCGCAAGCTCGAAACGTCGGGCAAGCCCTGGGTCTCGGCGATCAACGGTACCTGCATGGGCGGCGCGTTCGAGCTGTCGCTGGCCTGTCATGGCCGCGTTGCCGCTGACTCCGAAAAGGTCAAGATGGCCTTGCCGGAAGCCAAGGTCGGCATCTTCCCCGGCGCCGGTGGCACCCAACGCGTGCCGCGCCTGACCGACCAGCAGCAGGCGTTGCAGATGCTGACCACCGGCCAGACGCTGTCGCCGCAGAAAGCCAAGGCGATGGGGCTGATCCACGAGATCGCCGAACCCGGCAAGCTGATCGAGACCGCCAAGGCGATGATCAGGAACGGCCTGAAAGCCGTCCAACCCTGGGACGAGAAGGGCTTCAAGCTGCCCGGCGGCCTGATCTATTCGCCCGCCGGCTTCAATCTGTGGCCGCCGGCCATCGCCATCCTGCGTCGCGAGACCTACGGCAACTATCCGGCCGCCGCGGCCATCCTGAAATGCGTCTATGAGGGCCTGCTGGTGCCGTTCGACACCGGTCTGCGCATCGAACAGCGCTATTTCACCGAAATCATGCAGTCCAAGGAAGCAGCAGCGATGATCCGCTCGCTGTTCGTCTCGCTGCAGGAGCTCAACAAGGGCGCCCGCCGTCCGGCCGGCGTGCCGGAGACCAAGTTCAAGAAGATCGGTATTCTCGGCGCCGGCTTCATGGGTGCCGGCATCGCCTTTGTCACCGCCAAGGCCGGCATCCCGCTCGTCCTGCTCGACCGCGACATGGCGTCGGCCGAAAAGGGCAAGGCGCATTCCGACAGCCTGATCTCCGATCAGGTCAAGAAGGGCCGCGCCAAGCCCGAGGAGAAGGACAGACTTCTGTCGCTGATCACGCCGACGGCCGACTATGCCGATCTCGCCGGCTGCGATCTGGTGGTCGAGGCGGTGTTCGAGGATTCGGCCGTCAAGAAGGCTGCCACCGAACAGGCCGAAGCCGTGCTGAAATCGTCAGCGGTCCTCGCCTCCAACACCTCGACCATCCCGATCACTGCACTGGCCAAGAATTCGGCGCGGCCGAAGAATTTCGTCGGCATCCACTTCTTCTCGCCGGTCGACAAGATGATGCTGGTCGAGATCATCCTGGGCAAGAAGACCGGCGACAAGGCGCTGGCCACCGCGATCGATTTCGTGCGCGCCATCAAGAAGACGCCGATCGTCGTCAACGACACGCGCGGCTTCTACGTCAACCGCTGCGTGCTGCGCTACATGTCGGAAGCCTACAAGATGCTGATCGAAGGCGTTCCGGCGCCGATGATCGAGAACGCCGCCAAGGCCGCCGGCATGCCGGTCGGCCCGCTGGCGCTTACCGACGAGACGGCGATCGACCTTGCCCAGAAGATCATGAAGCAGACCATCAGGGACCTCGGAGACAAGTCTGTCGACCCCAGGCAGATGGCGCTGATCAACACGCTGGTCGACACCCATGGCCGCTTCGGCCGCAAGAACGGCAAGGGTTTTTACGACTATCCGGCCAAGCCTGCCAAGAAGAAGCTGTGGCCGGGCCTGAAGGATCTCTATCCGCAGCTGGAGGCCGAGAAGGTCGACTATGAGGAACTGCAGCAGCGCCTGCTGGTAACCATTGCGCTGGAAGCGGCCCGGGTGATGGAAGAGGGCATCGTCACCGATCCGCGCGAGGCCGATGTCGGCTCGATCCTCGCCTTCGGTTTCGCGCCATTCACCGGCGGCGCGCTGTCCTATATCGACGGCATTGGCGCCAGGGAATTCGTCAGAATAGCCAAGGGCCTGCAGAAGAAATACGGCGCCGAGTTCAAGGCGCCCAAGCTGCTACTCGACCTGGCGGAGAAGGGCGAGACCTTCTACCAGCGCTTCGATCCCTATGCGAAAGGCGAAGTGCAGAAGGCCGCTTGAGCTAGCGCCCCATGTACGTCTGAGGGCGCCTCGCGCGCATGGCCACGGCAAGGCGCGCCGTGACCCTTACGCGGTCGGCAGCGAAAGTCGGCTGGCTTTTCGCTGCCTGCCGACATCGACTTCAACCTCCATCTCAACAACGCCCGCTACATGATGCTCGCCGACCTCGCGCATGACCCCGAAAATCGGAATCGATTTTCGGAAAGGATCATGCGCCAAATCAAATGCTACTGCGTCCTTGGCGCGTCCAATAGGACGCTTGCCCGCTCCGTTCAACCGCGGCCGCCGACCGAGGCCGAGCGGGTTTGCATGACCTCCCACCAAGGATTGCGCAGCCTTGCCAAGGCAGTTTGAGGCATCCATGACGACTTCGCCGCACACAGCTTTTTAGGGGATCGGGCCGCGCGCCGGTGGACAATCGGATGACCGCGCGTTAGAAGGAAAAGGTATTTTTTCCTGTTTTGAGGAGAGCGAATTGCTCTCGCATGACCGAGTTTGGGCAGCCATCGACGCTCTCGCCGAGCGCTATTCATTGTCGGCCTCCGGCCTGGCCCGGCGAGCCGGTCTGGACTCCACCGCTTTCAACAAGTCGAAGCGGCTGTCCTCGGATGGGCGACCGCGCTGGCCCTCGACCGAATCGCTGGCCAAGATCATCGAGGCGACAGGCGCTTCGCTCGACGAATTCACCGGACTGGTCGAAGGCCGCGCCAAGACAGCTTCGGGCTCGTTAGCCCCGCAGCGTTCAGCGGTGCCGCTGCTCGGCTTCGCCCAGGCCGGCGCCGGCGGCTTCTTCGATGATGCCGGCTATCCCTCAGGCCAGGGCTGGGACCTTGTCGAGCTTCCGGCACGGGCGACCGAAACCTCCTATGCGTTGAAGGTGCAGGGCGATTCCATGCTGCCGCTCTACCGCAATGGCGATGTGCTGATCGTCGAGCCGGGCGCCGCTACCCGCAAGGGCGACCGCGTCGTCGTCAAGACCAATGCCGGCGAAGTCATGGCCAAGGTGCTCGACCGCCAGACGACGAAATCGATCGTGCTGATTTCGCTCAACCCCGACCATCCGGACCGCGACATCGCGATGCGCGATGTCGAATGGGTGGCGCGGATCGTCTGGGCAAGCCAGTAGGTCTCGCGGTGCGTCTGCTTCAAATCCTCATAGCCCTCCTGGCGATCCCGGTGATGGTCGCCATTGTCGTCGCCGGCGGTCGCGCGCTGCATCGCGACGGCCCCGCCATTACTGTCGACCAGATCGACCCGGACACCGACGCCGTGCCCGAGGAGCCGGCGACGTCGGCGATCCCCGAGGTCCAGCCCGTCAAGCCTCCGATGCACTCGCCTCAGGTGCATTCGAGGGCGATCGATCCCGAGGCCATCGCACCGCCGCCGCTGCCGGTAGAAGAACTTGAACGGGTTGAGCCACGCGAGCCGCTGAGCGACCTGGCGCTGGCCGGACCGCCCAAGCCGCGTGGGCGCAGAGCGGTCGACGACTGGGGAGGAACAAAACTGTTCCAGCCGGTCGCGGCCGCCGCCGGCCTGATCGAAGCCAAGGGTTATTCCGTGACGGTCTCCGGCATCGACATCGTCAGGCAAGACGAGACCTGCACCGAGGGCGGCAAGTCCTGGGCTTGCGGTATCAGGGCGCGCACCGCGTTCCGGTCTTTCCTGCGCGGCCGGGCCGTTGCCTGCAAGGTGCCGCCGGAGGCCGACCGTGCGCTGATCGCCGCCGAATGCCGCATCGGCAAGCTGGATGTCGGCCAGTGGCTGGTCGAAAACGGCTGGGCGCGCGCCACGGCAGGCGGCCCCTATGTCGAAGCGGGCGACAAGGCGCGCGCCGCCAAGAAGGGCGTCTTCGGTGCCGCGCCCAATCTTGGCGGCCTGCCACCGGCGCCAACGCCGGTTGCGGCACCGACGGCGTCGCAACCGATCCTCGATGCCCCGGCGATGGACACGCCGCCGGCCGGGACGGAAATTACGCCGCCAGCTGACCAGCCAGCGCCCGCTCAATGAGCGCGCGGGTTTCGGCGATGCCGTAGAGGGCTGCGAACGAACCGAAGCGCGGTCCGCGTTCCTGGCCGATCAGCACCTGGTAGATCATCTGGAAGAAAGCGCCCGAGACACCAGGGCCGCCGTCCGGGCTCTTCTTCGAATGGTCCTGATAGCGTTCGATCTTGCGCGCCACGTTGAGCGAAGCGTTCTGGATCGCTTCGCCGTCGGCGCCGGCCGGCAGGCCAGCAAGCGCGTTGCCAAGCGCTTCCAGCGCCACGCGTTCGACATCGTCGGCCGGCCGGAAGGTCTTCGTCGGCTTCACGAAATCGTCGAAGTAGCGGATGGCGAAACCGACCAGCTGGTCGAGTTCGGGATGCGTCGCCGGCGTCACGCCAGATGCATGGCGCGAGATGAAGCCCCACAGCACATCCTTGTTTTGCGCGTTGGAGGCGCTGACCAGGTTGAGCAGCAGCGAGAACGGCACCGGCATGTCGATGGAAGGCGGCTTGCCGTCATGCATGTGCCAGACCGGATTGCCCAGCCGCTCCTTCCAGTCCTGGCGCGGATAGGCGTTGAGGAAGGTGTAGTACTCGTCGACGGCGCGTGGGATGACGTCGAAATAGAGCTTTTTCGCCTGCCTTGGCCGCTGATACATATAGAGGCCGAGGCTTTCGGTCGGCGCGTAGCGCAGCCATTCGTCGATGGTCAGCCCGTTGCCCTTCGACTTCGAGATCTTCTGGCCGTTCTCGTCCAGGAACAGTTCGTAGACGAAATGCTCGGGCGCGCGCCCGCCGAGAATGTTGCAGATGCGGTCGTAGATCACCGCATTGGTCTGGTGGTCCTTGCCGAACATTTCGAAATCGACGCCGAGCGCTGCCCAGCGCATGCCGAAATCCGGCTTCCACTGCAGCTTGACCTTGCCGCCGGTCACCGAAAGCGTGGTCTCGGTGCCTTCATCGTCGAAGGTGATGGTGCCGGCCTTGGCGTCGACATGCTTCATCGGCACGTAGAGCACGCGCCCGCTCTTCGGCGAGATCGGCAGGAACGGGCTGTAGGTTGCCTGCCGCTCCGGCCCCAGCGTCGGCAGCATCACCGCCATGATCTGCTCATAGCGCTCGGCGGCGCGCACCAGCATCGCATCGAAGCGGCCGGCCTTGTAGTACTGCGTGGCGCTGGCGAATTCGTAGTCGAAGCCGAACGTGTCGAGGAAGCGGCACAGCATCGCGTTGTTGTGGTCGCCAAAGCTCGGATAGTCGCCGCCGAACGGATTGGGCACCGCCGACAGCGGCATATGCAGATAGGGCTCGAGCGCTGCGCGATCCGGCACATTGTCGGGGATTTTGCGCATGCCGTCCATATCGTCGGAGAAGCAGAGCAGCTTGGTCTTGACCTTGTTCCCGGTCAGCACGTGAAAGGCATGGCGCACCATCGAGGTGCGCGCGACCTCGCCGAACGTGCCGATATGCGGCAGGCCCGACGGGCCGTAGCCGGTCTCAAACAGGACGATCTCCGGGAAGTCGCCGCCCTTGTAGCGCTCGATGATCTTTTTGGCTTCCTCGAACGGCCAGGCCTTGCTTTCGGCGGCTGCCGCAAGCATTTCGGGGTTGAGATCGGCGATGTTTGATCCCGTCATGTCAAAGTTCCAGTCATGGCCGGCTTTCGCGGCTGGTAAGATTTTTCAACCGGGTCTCTAGGCGCGACAGGGCGGAGCGTCAACGATATCAGGCGTTTTCGTTGCGACGGCGCCGTGGCGTCCCTACCTTCGACCCTCACTATCAAGGAGTTTTGAATGCCGTTGCCGTCCACCCATGAAGCCCTGATCTACCTGATGGTCATCACCTCGGCTTCCGATCGCGACATGACCGATATCGAACTGGCGCGCATCGGCGACGTCGTCCGCAGCTGGCCGGTGTTCGAGGATTTCAAGCAGGACAGGCTGATCGCCATTGCGCAGGACTGCCAGAAGATGCTGCATGAAAAGGATGGGTTGGAAGGCGTGCTCGAGCGTGTCGCCGAGACTTTGCCCGAACGGCTGCACGACACCGCCTATGCCGCGGCCTTCGAGGTTGCCGCCGTCGATCTAGAAATGCGCATGGAGGAATTGCGAGTGCTGCAGTTGATCCGGCGTGAGCTCGATCTCGACACGCTGACCGCCGCAGCCATCGCGCGCGGGGCGAAGGCCCGCCTGCGCACGCTGACCTGATCCAGCCCCTAGAGGAAGCTGACCGGGAACCGGATCAGAAGAAACTGACCGGGAAATAGCGCAAGTAGAATTCGGCGAAGGTGCCTTTCACCGATATCTCCTGCAGCGCGTAGTCCATGGCTGCGGCCAGCGCTGGGTCGCTGGCCCGGGTGGCAATGGTCATGCCGGAGCCCAGATATTCCGGCGCCAGGTAGGGTCCACCGGCGAAGCGGCAGCAACCGGCGGCGTCCGTGCCGCCCAGCCAGAAGGAAAAGCGCATGCCGTCGCCGAAGGCGGCATCGATCTTGGCCCTCTTCAAGTCGCTGTAGAGGTCTTCCGGCCGGTCGAAGCGGATGATCTGCACGGTGCCGAAATAATCGCGCAGCATCTTTTCATGCGCCGAGCCGGCCAGCACGCCGACCCGCTTCGAGCGCAATTTGTCGAGGATCGGCTCCGCGAAGGCCTTGGTCTTCGGCATGATGAAGCGCGCCGGAAACTGTAGATAGGAGCGCGAAAAGCTGTACTTCGCCCGCGTCTCCGGCGTAGCGGCGATGCCGGCGATGATCGCCTCGCCTTCGCCCTTCTGCAACGCGTCGTCGAGTTCGGCCCAGGGCAGCGCCTGGATCTGGCATTTGTCGCCGATGTCGAGTTCGGCGCAAATCGCCCGCGCCAGGTCGATGTGGAAGCCGGACAATCGGCCCGTGCCGTCGAGAAAGTTGAAGGGCGGGAAATCGGTTGTGGTGAGGAACCTGAGCCTCGGCAGCGCCGAAAGGTCCGGTTTCGGCAGCCGCTCCTTGGCATCCCAAAGCACCGGTACCTGCGGTTCCGCTGCCCGCGCAGCGCCGGCAAACGGCTGCACTCCCATCAGCATCGACAGCAAGGCGATGGCTATCCAGCGAGGTGTCACGAAAAAACTCCGCCCGTCTTGGCCGTTGGCTTGTGATACGAAAACGGCGCAGGCACAATTGTTTTTGATTTCAACGGGCAAATTTCGGGTTATGCTCTGGCGAGGTTGCAAATAGCCGCACAGAGTCGGCCCGGGGTTGGCGGTCGCTGGCGTTAGAAAAGCTAAGGATGTGGCCTTGCAATCCGGGGTTGATGGCTAAGTGCGGGGCAGGCACGTAGCATCGGTCTCAAGAGCGGTAGGCAACATGGGGTAGATGTTGCGATGGGTTATTTTGACCGGACACTTGAATATATTGACCGGGTGCAGCGTGCCGACACGTCGGCTGCGGTGTGCGAGCAGCTACTTAGTGTCACCTCGAATTTCGGATTGACGGCCCTGATAGCCGCAACGGTGCCGCAGCCCGGCACACCAAGCAGCCAGACGAAGGACCATGTGCTGCTCTGCGATTGGCCTAGCGAATGGCTGGAGCGTTACTTATCGCGCAACTACGTCGACCACGATCCGGTCGTCAGCCATTTGAAGCAGTTTCGGGCGCCATTCCAATGGCGCGATGCCGTTCAAAGCATGCCCGCCGACAAGAGCAGCGCCGAGGTAATGCGCGACGCCCGCCAGTTCAAGCTGCGTGACGGCCTCGCCTTCCCGCTGATCACGCTCGAAGGCCAGATCGCGCTGGTCTCGCTGGGCGGTGAGGCGGTCGAACTGTCCGAAGCCGAATTCGCAATGGTCTCGCTGGCCTCCACCTATGCCATCGGCCGCGCCATGCAGCTTCAAACGACGGCCGGCAAATCTATCGATCACATTGAATTGACGCCGCGCGAGCGCGAATGCCTGCAATGGGCGGCGGTCGGAAAATCCGAGTGGGAGATTTCGCAGATCCTCGGCATCTCGGAGCATACCTCTGAGAAACACCTTCTCAACGCCAAGAGCAAACTAGGCGCCGCCAACCGTGTGCAGGCAGTCGCCGAAGCAGTCAGGCACGGCTATATCAGCTAGGCCGGTTCTGGCGGCCCGAAATTTATGGCCGCATTGTCGGCGTCATATCTTCAGAAAAGACCGGCCCCTGTCGTCCTCTTGAGACGGCTAATGCTTTCTTAACGCCAAAAGCAGACTCGGCGTCGCCAACAGGGTGCACGCCATCGCGGAGGCGTTTAGACGCAGCTATATTAGCCATGTCGGCTGTGGCAGCCTGGAAATCCTTGCCAACACCTTCGCGCAATTTTTTCGGGAAAGCCCGGCCGTATCTTCCTCTTAAGCCCAGGAGACGGCTAATGCTATTTTCCCTTACCACTCAACAACTGATGGAACGTCCCGACCTATGGGAGGCCGTCCATCGCCTGCGTTACAAGGTCTTCGTCGATGAGATGCGGTGGACCGATCTCGATCGCCCGGACGGCCTCGAAATCGATCAATTCGACCATGATGAGGCCGAACACCACCTTGTCATACGCAATGGCGAGCTTGCAGGCTATCATCGGATGCTGCCGACCACACGGCCGCATCTCCTTAGCGATGTGATGCCGGAACTCTGCGAGGGAAAGCGCCCTTCGGGACCGAATGTCTGGGAGCTAACCCGTTACGCGGTGGCGCCAGGCTTTCGCGATGGCAAGCGCGGCGTGTCTACGGTCGGCACCGAACTGATCGCCGGCTTCGTCGAATGGGGCCTTGCTCGCAATGTCGATCAGGTCATTATCGAGGTCGAGCCGGTGTGGGTGCTGCGGACGCTGCAGTTGCACTTCCTGGCGACGCCGCTCGGTTACCAGCGCACCTATGGCAACCAGCAGGTCGTCGCCACACTGCTGACCTTCAACGAGCATACGCTGGATGTCGTGCGTTCGCGCCGCAACCATCACGCCCCGGTGTTGGCCAGGGGCACCCCCCACATGCTCGGCATGCGGCAGGCGTCGTGAGACTGTCTTCACCCGACGCGCTTTAATGCATGTCGCTCAAAGTGGCCCCGGTTTTGAGAGAACGACATGCATGAAACAAAGACCTAAAGCGCGTCGCGTGAATCCGTTCAAATGCGATGCGCTTTAGACAATGGCCACAGAGCCCACCTCCGTGTGGGGGTGGGCTCTGTAATTTCAGCCTCTGCCTATCGAGGCCAGTCTCTACTTCTCGAGAAACGACGGCCCTTCGCCGACGATCTTCTTATCTTCCTTGCCGATGGCGTCGAGATCGCGCCCATCATAGGGCAGTGACAACAGGATGCGCCGCATGACGGCCAGCCGCGAGCGTCGCTTGTCATTGGCCCGCACGATGATCCAGGGCGCGAACTGTTTGTGCGTGCGCTCGACCATCTGGTCGCGCGCCTTGGTGTAGTCGTCCCATTTGGTGATGCCGGCAATATCGATCGGCGAGAACTTCCAGTTCTTCAGCGGCGACCAGCGGCGGTCGTGAAACCGTTCGAGCTGGGTCTCGCGGCCGATGTTGAGCCAGAATTTGAAGAAATAGATGCCCTCATTGGAGATCATCCGCTCGAAATGCGGCGTCTCGTCGAGGAATTTTGCATGCTGTTCCGGTGTGCAGAAGCCCATCACCGGCTCGACGCCGCCGCGGTTGTACCAGGACCGGTCGAAGGTGACGAATTCGCCCGATGTCGGGAAATGGGTGACGTAGCGCTGGTAGTACCATTGCCCGACTTCGGTTGGGGTCGGCTTGGTCAGCGCCACGTTGCGCGCGGTTCGAGGATTGAGATACTGGCGCAGCACCGAGATGGTGCCGCCCTTGCCGGCGGCATCGCGCCCCTCGAACAGCGACATCACTCTGCTGCCGGTCGCCTGCAGCCAGGCCTGCGCCTTGACCAGTTCGATCTGCAGCCGCTCCAGCGTCTCGTCATACTCCTCGCTCTTCATTTTCTTGTCGTAGGGGTAGTCGCCTGCGGTCAGTTTGTGGTCCTCGATCCAGCTGGGAAGCTCGGGGTTTTCGATGTCGAACTCCCGCTCCTTGCCGTCCACCTTGATCTTCAGCGGCCCCTTTGCCGGCTCTGCGGCAGGACTTTCCTTGGCTTTTTTCATCGAGAGGAACCTTTCCAGCTTGCGGACTCATGCTATGGGGGGCCTCAAACCCGGTCCAGCGGAAGTTTCGGCGGGGCCGGCGCAGAAGCACGGAAAGCACGAATGGCTGACACCGGCGCAGAGCGGACAACCACGGGGCAGGCCGTCGCCGGCCGGCTGTGGAACAGCCGATGGCTGCTTGCCGCCGGTGCGATCGCCATCATGGCCGTTTATGGGTTTGCCGGTATCTCCGCCTATGTCGTCCTGGCTGCGTTGACGGTGCTGCTGGCCGCCGCGCTTCTGCCAACCGGTGGCGCCAGCCGGTCTGCTGAGCCCATTACCACGGTCGAGGCGAGCGGGCTGCAGCGGCTTTCCGGCGAATATCTTGCGGCTGCCGTTGCCGATCCGCTGATCATCTTCGACCGCACCGCCACCATCGTCCACGCCAATGCCGCCGCCTTTGCCGCCTTTGTCGGTATCGCGCCCGGCCTGTCGCTGTCGCTAAAATTCCGCGCGCCGGAAATGCAGGCCTTGCTGGACGGCGTGCTGTCGGGAACCGTCGCCTCCGATGCCGTCGACTACACCGAGAAGCTGCCGGTGGAACGGGCCTACCGGGTCAGCGCGTCCTCGGTCGGCCACGCCACCGATCTCTATGTGCTGGTATTCAAGGACCAGAGTGAGACGCGCCGCATCGACCGCATGCGCGCTGACTTCATAGCCAATGCCAGCCACGAGTTGCGCACCCCGCTTGCTTCAATCTCGGGCTTCATCGAGACGTTGCGCGGCCCGGCCCGCAACGATCCGGCGGCGCGCGAGCAGTTCCTGCAGATCATGCAGAACCAGACCGGCCGCATGGCGCGCCTCATCGACGATCTCCTGTCGCTGTCGAGGCTTGAAATGAAGCCTTACCTGAGGCCGGGAACCGAGGTCGATCTGCGCCAGACCATCGACAGCGTCATCGATTCATTAGGCCCGCTCGCCAGCGAGAACGGCGTCGTCATCGAACGCGACTACGCCGAGGGGCCGCTCGACGTGCCCGGAGACCGCGACGAGCTGTTCCAGGTGTTCGAGAATCTCTTGGAAAACGCCTGCAAATACGGCCAGCCTGGCGGACGCGTCACGGTGTCGATCGCGCGGGGCGAGGCCGGCCCGGAACCGGGCATCGATGTAACCATCAGGGACTACGGCCCGGGCATCCCGGAAGAGCACATACCGCGCATTACCGAGCGCTTCTATCGCGTCGACGTGGAGAGCAGCCGCACGCAGAAAGGCACCGGTCTTGGCCTGTCCATCGTCAAGCATATTCTGACGCGCCACAACGCCCGGCTTTCGATCAAGTCGGAGGTTGGCAAGGGCGCGGCGTTCACGGTCCATTTGCCGGCAGGCTGAGGCGGTACTATCTGCTAACTGCCTGTTTCTTCTTTCTGTCATCCGGCTAGCGTATCAGCACAGGGGTCGAGGAAACGACTCAAAAGGCCAAAGATTTAAGGAAGGCATTTCGCCCATGCAGTCCGTACACATTGTCAGCGCCTATGACGAAGAGCTGAAATACCTGGCGAAGCGCATCGCTGCGATGGGCGGCCATGCCGAGCGCATGGTCGAGCAGGCGATCCAGGCGCTGGTCAATGCCGATCCCGGCCTCGCCCAGAAGGTCATCCGCGACGACATCGTGCTTGACGAGGGCCAGCGCGAAATCGACGACAAAGCCATCGTCATCATCGCCAAGCGCCAGCCCATGGCGACCGATCTGCGCGAGATCGTCGGCGCCATCCGCATTTCGGCCGACCTCGAACGGGTCGGTGACCTCGCCAAGAACGTCGCCAAGCGTGTGGTCAGCGTCATTGATGGCCGCCAGCCGACCAGCCTGTTTCGCGGCCTCGAGGCGCTGGCCGAACTCGCTTTGACCCAGCTCAAGGAAGTGCTCGACGTCTATGCCTCGCGCTCGGTCGAGAAAATAGGCTTCGTTCGCGACCGCGACGACCAGATCGATGCCATGTACACCTCGCTGTTTCGCGAGCTTTTGACCTACATGATGGAAGATCCGCGCAACATCACGCCGTGCACGCATCTGCTGTTTTGCGCCAAGAACATCGAGCGCATCGGCGACCACGCCACCAACATTGCCGAGACGATCTACTACATCGTCACCGGCGAGCAGTTGCCGGCCGAGCGTCCCAAGGGCGACAAGACCGACAAGATTGCCCTTCCGGCGCTGCCGGTGAAGTGATCGCGCTCCCCTCGAACGCTTAATCATATTGCGCTAAACTGCGCGGATGTTAGCGTCTCGGTTCCTGGCAAGGCCAGGCGCTCAGGAGGCTGCGATGGAATATGTCCGAGAGTTCAAGCCGGCGCCGGCATCGTCCGGCATCATCGCGTCGAGCGTCTACACCGCCGGCAAGCGCATCGCCGACATACCGATCGAGGAAGCCGGCGAATGGGCCAAGAAGTCGGGCCATGTCGTCTGGATCGGGCTGCTCGAACCCGACCGCGAGCTTCTGCTGCGCGTCAAGGCGCAATTCCATTTGCATGAACTGGCGATCGAAGACGCCGAACATCCGCACCAGCGGCCGAAGATCGAGCAATATGGCGATGCGCTGTTCATCGTTGCCCGCACTGCACAGCTGATCGACGGACGCGTCACCTTCGGCGAGACGCATCTGTTCGTCGGCTCAGGCTATATCGTCAGCGTCAGGCATGGTCCCTCGACCTCATACGCCGCCGTGCGCCAGCACTGGGAAAGCTGTCCGCACTCACTGGCCAAGGGCGAGGATTTCGTCCTCTACGCCATTCTCGACTTCATCGTCGACAACTACATGCCGGTGCTCGAGCAGATCGAGGACGAGGTCGAGGCGATCGAGGACAGGGTGCTGCTGAAGCCGATGACCGGTCCCGACATCGAGCGGCTCTATATGCTGCGCCGCGATCTGTTGCGCCTGCGCAATGCGGCGCTGCCGCTGGTCGAGGTCTGCCGCCGGCTGACCAGCGCCGACCTGCCGCAGATCCATACCGCCATGCATCCGCTGTTTCGCGATGTCACCGATCATATCCGCACCGTGCAGGAAAAGATCGACAGCCTGCGCGAGGTTCTGGCCTTCGCTTTCGAAGCCAGCCTGCTGGTCGGCCAGAGCCAGGAAACCGCGAACACCAAGAAGCTGGCCTCATGGGCCGCGATCCTGGCGGTGCCGACGGCGCTCGCCGGCATTTACGGCATGAATTTCGACGACATGCCGGAGCTGAAGATGCAATACGGCTATCCCGTCGTATTGGTCTCGATCGCGCTGATCTGCTCGTTTTTGTATTGGCGATTTCGGAAGAGTGGGTGGCTGTGATGGTAGGCAGTAGGCAGTAGGCAGTAGGCAGTAGGCAGTAGGCAGAATAAGGTAGCGCCTCACGAGCGCTACCCCATTCCCTACTGCCCAGTCCCCAATCCCTATTCCTAACTACCGGCTTCTGCGCCGCTCTGAAGCCGGCTGGAACGCCACCCTTGCGTGGTACTTGCAGTAAGGTCCGGTTTCGGCCGCCTCGTTGCCGCAGAAGTTGAAGTCTTCCGACAGCGGGTCGCCATTCGGCCATTTGCAGGTGCGCTCGGTGAGATCGGTGAGCTGCAGATGCCGCGAGATCGGCACGACGACGTTTTCGACCGGGCGGATGTAGTGGCGCGCCACTGGCTCGGCGTCGAACTGCGCCTGCAGCGCGTTCGCCCCGATCGACGTCGTGACATGGCGCTGCGTGGTTGCGGCGCGCGGCACCGATTTCTGGATCGAAGATCCCTGCGTTGTCTTCTTCTGACGCGCCGGCGTCGCGGTCGAGCGTCCGCGGCCCGACAGCTTCAGCCGGTGCACCTTGCCGATGACCGCGTTGCGGCTGACCCCGCCGAGTTGTGCGGCGATCTGGCTTGCGCTCAAGCCCTCCGACCACAGTTTCCTGAGAAGTTCGACCCGCTCGTCAGTCCAGTTCATGAGACCGCGCTCCTGCTAAGTGTGCGGCAGCCGGAATCCGTTCCCGACCCGGCAATCTTTGCCGGGGCAGACACCACATATATTAGGTGATTAGGTCCGCCGCACGAAATCTAGTTATTTCCCGACTACAATTACCTCATGTGTTGACTCGGTGACAAGAGTCCCAGGTGCAACACGAATCGGTTTTTTAGGTTTTCCCCAACTTGCCCGGTCGCTTATGAGCCGGCGTCTCGTCGGGAGCTGGCCACGCGCCTCTGCACGACGTTTTCGTTGACTTCATGGCCGAAAAACACGATAAGCCGCAAAGGCCGCCGCTTTGGCGGCTTTTTTGATTTTTCCGGTACCGGAGACGCATATAATGAGCGGTTCGGCGCTTTACGAGACCTTTGCCCGCGCCCCTTTGGCCTTCGATCATGGCGAAGGCACCTGGCTGGTTACCGACAAGGGCGAGCGATATCTCGATTTCGCTGGCGGCATCGCGGTCAATTCGTTGGGCCACAGCCATCCGCATCTGGTCTCGGCGCTGACCGAACAGGCGGCCAAGCTCTGGCACGTCTCCAATCTCTACGAGATCCCGGGGCAGACCCGGCTCGGCGAGCGGCTGGCTGACGCCACCTTCGCCGACAAGGTGTTCTTCACCAATTCCGGCGCCGAGGCGCTCGAATGCGCGATCAAGACGGCGCGGCGCTACCAGTTCGTCAAGGGCCATCCCGAGCGCTTCCGGGTCGTCACCTTCGAAGGCGCCTTCCACGGCCGCACGCTGGCGACCATCGCCGCCGGCGGCCAGTACAAATATCTCGAAGGTTTTGGGCCCAAGGTCGAAGGCTTCGACCAGGTCGGCTTCGACGACATCGACGCCGCCGAGAAGGCGATCACACCAGAGACCGCCGCGATCCTGATCGAACCGGTGCAAGGCGAGGGCGGCATCCGCCCGGTGCCGACGCAATCCTTGAAACGGCTGCGGCAGCTCTGCGACCAGCACGGCCTGCTGCTGATCTTCGATGAGGTCCAGTGCGGTATCGGTCGCACCGGAAAGCTGTTCGCGCATGAATGGACCGGCGTGACGCCCGACATCATGGCGATTGCCAAGGGCATTGGCGGCGGCTTCCCGATGGGCGCGTGCCTCGCCACCGACGACGCTGTCGTCGGCATGACGGCAGGCGTGCATGGCACCACTTTCGGCGGCAATCCGCTGGCCATGGCGGTCGGCAACGCTGTGCTCGACGTCGTGCTGGAAGACGGCTTCCTCGAAGACGTCCAGCGCAAGGCATTGCTGATGAAGCAGGGCCTGGCGGCGGTCGCCGACGAATTTCCCGATGTCATCGAAGGCATCAGGGGCAGCGGCCTGATGCTTGGCCTGAAATGCGCCATGCCCAACACCAAGGTCAACATGGCGCTGCGCGACCAGCATCTGCTGGCGGTGCCGGCCGGCGACAACGTCATTCGTCTGCTGCCGCCGCTGACCGTCACCGACGCCGAGATCGGCGAAGCGCTCGATCGCATCCGCGCCGGCGCCAAGGGCCTGACCGACGCCATCGCCGCGGCCGCCGCGAAGTAATCCCGAGAACCATTCCCGATGAGCCTTCGCCATTTCACCGATCTTTCCGCCGTTTCCGAAGGCGATCTGCGCCTGATGCTGGACGATGCGGTGGTGCGCAAGGCGCGCCTCAAGGCCGGCGAACGGACCAAACCGCTCGAAGGCAAGGTGCTGGCCATGATCTTCGACAAGCCGTCGACGCGCACGCGCGTGTCCTTCGACGTCGGCATGCGACAGCTCGGCGGCGAGACCATCATGCTGACCGGCACCGAAATGCAGCTCGGCCGTTCCGAGACCATTGCCGACACCGCCAAGGTGCTGTCGCGCTATGTCGACGCCATCATGATCCGCACCACGTCGCATGAGCGGCTGCTCGAGCTGACCGAGAATGCCACGATTCCGGTCATCAACGGGCTGACCGACGACACCCATCCCTGTCAGCTGATGGCCGACATCATGACCTTCGAGGAGCATCGCGGTCCGGTTGCCGGCAAGACCATCGCCTGGACCGGCGACGGCAACAACGTGCTGCATTCGCTGCTCGAAGCTTCGGCGCGGTTCCGCTTCAACCTGAACGTCGCAGTGCCGGAAGGCAGCGAGCCGGCGCAAAAGCATATCGACTGGTCGAAGAGCAATGGCGGCAAGCTGCACTTCACCCGCTCGCCTGAGGAAGCCGTCGACCAAGCCGACTGCATCGTCACCGACTGCTGGGTGTCGATGGGCCAGGAACACCGCGCCCGCGGCCACAATGTCTTCTCGCCCTATCAGGTCAATGCGGCGCTGATGGCCAGGGCCAAGCCCGACGCCCTGTTCATGCACTGCCTGCCGGCGCATCGCGGCGAGGAAGTCACCGACGAGGTCATCGACGGTCCGCATTCGGTTGTCTTCGACGAAGCCGAGAACCGGCTCCACGCCCAGAAGGCGGTTTTGGCCTGGTGTCTGGGCGCTTGATCTCCAGGCGCTTGATCTCCAAGCGCTTGATCCGGGGCGGCGCGATGCCTATTTGCGCCCCATCACGCAAATCAAGCGCGTTTGGACGCATGCACCCCTCCGGGCCGCATGGCCGCGCCCTGGAGCTTTGTCATGTTGGAAACGCATCAAGTGACTGAACATCACCCCAAACTCGGCGAGTTCGGCTATGCCGGCGACGATCATGTCGTACCCTTCGAGGTCGGCCCGCTCGACGTGCGCGGCCGCACCGTGCAACTCGGGCCGATGCTCGACGCCATCCTCAACCGTCACGACTATCCCGAGCCGGTCGCCCGCCTGCTCGCGGAAGCCTGTGTGCTGACGGTGCTGCTCGGCACCTCGCTCAAATTCGAAGGCAAGTTCATCCTGCAGACCCGCACCGACGGCCCGGTCGACATGCTGGTCGCGGATTTCTCCACGCCTTCGGCATTGCGCGCCTATGCGCGTTTCGACGCCGACCGGCTGGAGGCCCTGGTGGCCGCAGGCCAGACCTCGCAGCAGACGCTGCTGGGCAGCGGCGTTTTGGCGCTGACCATCGACCAGGGCGCGCACACGCAGCGCTATCAGGGCATCGTCCAGCTCGACGGCGAGACGCTGGAGGACGCCGCGCGCACCTATTTCCGCCAGTCGGAGCAGATCCCGACCGACCTCAGGCTGTCGGTGGCCAAGCTTCTGACGCCAGGTCCCGGCGGCGCTCGTGAGCAGTGGCGCGCCGGCGGCATCCTGGCGCAGTTCCTGCCGCAGTCACCCGAGCGCATGCGCGTGCCCGACATTTCGGGCGGCGACGGCGATCCGCGTGACGTGACGCAGGAGCCGGCCGACAATTCGTGGCGCGAGCTGGTGGCGCTGCTCGGCACCATCGAGCCGACCGAGCTGATCGACCCGACCATCGGCGCCGAGCGGCTGCTCTACAGGCTGTTCCACGAACATGGCGTGCGCGTCTTCGGCGGCGTGCCGGTCGCCGACCAATGTTCCTGCTCAAGGGACAAGATACGCGGCATCCTCGAGGGGTTTTCCGCGCAGGAGATCAAGGACAGCACCGAAGATGGCGGCATCCACGTCGCCTGCGAGTTCTGCTCGAAGCAGTACGACTTCGACCCGGCGGAGTTTGCAACTCAGTAGCATCTCTTCCTTCTCCCCGTTCACGGGGAGAAGGTGCCCGAAGGGCGGATGAGGGCAGCGCGAACTTTGGTGAATGGCCGCGCATAGCCTAGGTCATGTGCGTGGAAGATAACCTCATGACTCTGGCGCTGCCCCTCATTGCCCTGCCGGGCATTTCTCCCCGTATAGTGACGGGGAGAAAACCCCTAATTCACCGTCCGTCGGGTCCCCGGCAGATCCAGCGAAAACGCGGGAATAGCGACGTCGAACGTCTCGCCCTTTTTGTTGCGCATGGTGTAGTGGCCGACCATGAAGCCGGAGGGCGTCGAGAGCGGGCAGCCTGACGTGTATTGATAGCTGTCGCCGGGATTGAGCTCAGGCTGGTCGCCGAC
Source organism: Mesorhizobium sp. M0761 (assembly GCF_040320205.1). Taxonomy (NCBI): domain Bacteria; kingdom Pseudomonadati; phylum Pseudomonadota; class Alphaproteobacteria; order Hyphomicrobiales; family Phyllobacteriaceae; genus Mesorhizobium; species Mesorhizobium sp. M0761. The sequence goes on along the minus strand of NZ_JAMYPF010000005.1, from coordinate 5,247 downwards.
CACGCCGGCGCCGCGCACTTCCTCGACCCGGCCGCTGCCGTCGGTGATGTGCCAGTAACGCGCCATAAGCTGCACGAAATCGTCCGACTGGTTGTCGATCGTCACCTGGTAGCCCCAGACATAACGGTTCTCCGCCGGGTCCGAGCGGTCCTCCAGGTAGAACGGTCTGACCTGCACTTCGATGTTGCGCGTGACGGCGCGGTACATGGGCTGCTCCGGTTGCGCAGCAGGGAACATTTGTCGCGCCATGCGGTTTGATACGCGCAGAGCGGCATGTCCTGACAGCCTCAAAGCGCAGTGCCGACAAACAATGTCATTTAAGTGACACATGACAATGTTGGTGTGCGCAAACCTTGCCGGCGACTCAAGGCCCATCTGTCGACTGACAAAGCAGCCGCGAGCGGCCTTTCCGGAGTGACCAGATCTCGATGGAACCAGCTCTCACAGCCGCCTTCGCTTCCTCCGCTTTGCTTCTTTCCAATCTCGCCAGCATCCTGCTTGCTTCGTCGAAACTGCAAGCGCGTCGCCTTATCCCTCCGCCGTCCGGCGAGCAGCCACCGGTCTCGATCGTCGTGCCGTCGCGCGGCGTGGAGCCGTTCACACAAGAGACGCTGCAGCGAGCCTTCTCGCTCGACTGGCCGCGCTACGAACTGATCTTCTGCGTCGCTCACGCCGACGATCCCGTCGTCAAACTGATAAACAGGGCGATCGTCCTGTTTCCCAACGTGCCGGCCCGGCTGCTGATCGGCGACGACCGCGTCAGCAGCAACCCGAAGCTCAACAACTGCGTCAAGGGCTGGGAAGCGGCGCGCTATCATTGGGTTATTCTGGCGGATTCCAACGTGCTGATGCCAAGGGATTACGTCCAGCACCTGATGGCGGCCTGGCGGACCAATACCGGGCTTATCTGCTCGACGCCGATCGGCTCTCGGCCGGATGGCTTTTGGGCCGAGGTCGAATGCGCGTTCCTCAACACGCTGCAGGCGCGCTGGCAATATGCCGGCGAGGCGCTTGGCCTCGGCTTTGCCCAGGGCAAGAGCATGCTGTGGAACAAGCCGATGCTCGATACCAATGGCGGTATCCGCGCGCTGGCCGCCGAGATCGCCGAGGATGCTGCTGCAACCAAGCTGGTCAACGGACTGGGCCTGCGCGTCAATCTCGTTGCCTCGCCTTTCGAGCAACCACTGGGGCAGCGCCGACTTGCCGACATCTGGTCGCGTCAGGCGCGCTGGGCGCGGTTGCGCCGCGTCACTTTCCCGCTGTTTTTCGCACCCGAGATCCTGACCGGCGTCGCCGTGCCGTTGGCGTTGGCGCTGGTGGCGGCAGCAAGTGCCGGCATCAGCCTGCCGGCCACGGTGTTGGCCGTGCTGACGGCGGCCTACATTCCCGAATGCGCGCTGGCCGCGGCCAAGGGCTGGCATCTGTCGCTGCGCATGGTCCCGGCGATGATGGTCCGCGACATGATGCTTCCCGCCATCTGGGCGCGCGGCTGGCTGAGCGGCGCCGTCGATTGGCGCGGCAACACCATGATCATCGGCACCAAGGCAGCCGAGCTGGAAGAGGCTTCGTCGGGAGCGTGACGCCTCGCGGCCTACCCGGCTGCCTTCAGCGCCTGCGCAACGTCCTCCAGCAGATCGTCCGTATCCTCAAGACCGACCGACAGCCTGAGCGTTCCCGGCCCGATGCCAAGCTCGGCGCGAGCTTCGTCGCTGAGGTTCTTGTGCGTGGTGGTCGCCGGATGGGTGATCAGGCTCTTGGCGTCGCCGAGATTGTTGGAGATCAGCACGATGTCGAGCGCGTTCTGCAAGGCGAAGGCCGCCTGCTTGCCGCCCTTCACGTCGAGGCAGATCAGCGTCGATCCGCCCGTCATCTGCTTCTTGACGATGTCGGCCTGCGGGTGGTCGGCGCGGCCGGGATAGATGACGCGGGCGATTTCCGGCCGTCCTGCCATGAAATCCGCGATCTTGGCCGCGCTTTCCGTCTGCTGGCGCACCCGAACCGGCAGCGTCTCCAGGCCCTTGAGCAGCGTCCAGGCGTTGAACGGCGACAGGCTCGGGCCGGTGTGGCGGAAATAGTCGTGCAAATTCTCGTCGATCCATTTCTTGTCCGACAGGATGATGCCGCCGAGACAGCGTCCCTGGCCGTCAATGTGCTTGGTCGCGGAGTAGACGACGATATGGGCGCCGAGCTGCAAGGGCTTCTGCTGCAAGGGCGTGGCAAAGACATTGTCGACGATCAGCCTGGCGCCGATCGAGGTGGCGAGCGCCGCCACCGCTGCGATGTCGACCACTTCCAGCGTCGGATTGGTCGGGCTTTCCAGGAAGAACAGTTTCGTGTTCGGCCGCACCGCCTTTTCCCAGTTGGCGATGTCGGTCCCGTCGACCAGCGTTGCCTCGATGCCGTATTTCGGCGCCAGCGTCTCCACCACCCAGCGGCAGGAGCCGAACAGCGCGCGCGCCGCAACGATATGGTCGCCGGCCTTGGCGCTGCACAGGAGCGCTGCCGTCACCGCAGCCATGCCGGACGCCGTGGCGCGCGCATCTTCGGCACCCTCCAGCGCGCACATGCGCTTTTCGAACATGTCGACGGTAGGGTTGGCATAGCGCGAATAGATGAAGCCCGGCTCCTCGCCCTTGAAACGGGCCTCGGCAGCCTGCGCCGTCTCGTAGACATAGCCTTGGGTGAGGTACATCGCTTCGGACGTCTCGCCGAACTGGGAACGCAGCGTTCCCCCGTGCACGAGTGCGGTCTGAGGTTTCCAGTTACGCTTCTTGGTGCTCATCGCTTTTGTTCCAGACACAAAAAAACCGGCCGCGAAAGTCGCAACCGGTCCATATGGCCTTGCGGCCCGACGGTCCTTTAGCGACTTGTTTAACGTGGCTGCAAGCCGACCGGCCAAATCACCACGGGATAACGACCCTTTAGACCTCACCTGCGCTTGCGTCAATTGCCGGCTTCATTAAGAGGTTTGTACTAGGCAGGTTCCGCAATAATATCCAGCGGTTTTGCGGCAAGAACCTGCCACAAAGAGACCGACCTTGGAGCGGAGCCAGCCTTTTGCGGCAGACAGGCATTCTTCCCGATCAGGACATTTCCGCGCTGTTTCAGTCCGGCGCGCTGGAGTCGCCGCGCGCGCTCGATGTCGACCAGGTGCAGCCGGCGAGCCTCGATCTGAGGCTCGGCGACAAGGCTTTTCGCGTGCGCGCCTCCTTCCTGCCGGGTCCCGATCATCTGGTGGCCGACAAGCTTCACCGGCTGAAATTGCATGAGTTCAGTCTCGCCGAGGGCGCGGTGCTGGAAACCGGCTGCGTCTACATCGTGCCGCTGCTCGAAAGCCTGGCGCTGCCCGCAAACGTGTCGGCCTCGGCCAACCCGAAGAGCTCGACAGGCCGGCTCGACATCTTCACCCGGGTGATGACCGATCGCGGCCATGAGTTCGACAAGATCGCCGCCGGCTATCACGGACCGCTTTATCTTGAAGTCAGTCCGCGCACCTTCCCGATCGTCGTACGCGCTGGATCGAGACTGTCGCAGATCCGCTTTCGCACCGGCAACGCGCTGTTGTCGGAGGCAGAGCTGAACGAATTGCACCGCGCCGAGATGCTGGTGGCGACCGAGCCGCCCAACATTTCCGGCGGCGGCATTGCGCTGTCGATCGATCTTGACGGCGACCAGAACGGCCTGGTCGGCTATCGCGGCAAGCATCACACCGGCTTGATCGATGTCGACAAGCGCGCCGCCCAGGATGCCGCCGATTTCTGGGAGCCGCTCTATAAGAGCGGCGCCGGCGAACTGGTGCTCGACCCGGACGAGTTCTACATCCTGGTCAGCCGCGAAGCCGTGCACGTGCCGCCGCTCTACGCCGCCGAGATGACGCCCTTCGATCCGCTGGTTGGCGAATTCCGTGTTCACTATGCCGGCTTCTTCGATCCGGGCTTCGGCCATTCGGCCTCAGGCGGCACCGGCAGCCGGGCGGTGCTCGAAGTGCGCAGCCACGAAGTGCCGTTCATCCTCGACCACGGCCAGATCGTCGGCCGGCTGGTCTACGAACACATGCTGCAGCGGCCGCAGGCGCTTTACGGCACCGATCTCGGCTCGAACTACCAGGCGCAAGGCCTCAAGCTCTCCAAGCATTTCCGCCCCGCCGGCTGAACCTTCGATCACCGTCAGGCAAAATACTTGCCTGCGCTGCCTCACCATGCTTGGCTGCCTTTCGGTGGCCGGCAAGAGAACGGCGCGCAAGGGGAACCAAAATGCAGATTTCAAGATGGATCATATCGGCAGCGGGCGCTGCCATGCTGGTGATATCGGCCGGCTCGCTGGCTGAGGCGCAGGAGAAATTAAAGATCGGCACCGAGGGCGCTTATCCGCCCTTCAACACCATCACCGCGGACGGCAAGATCGAGGGCTTCGACATCGACATTGCCAATGCGCTGTGTGCGCAGATGAAGGTCGAGTGCGAGATCGTCACCCAGGACTGGGACGGCATCATCCCGGCGCTGCAGGCGAAAAAGTTCGACGCCATCATCGCCTCGATGAGCATCACCGAGGAGCGCAAGAAACAGGTCGCCTTCACCAACAAATACTACACGACGCCGCTGGCGCTGGTGGCGCCCAAGGACAGCGACCTCACTTCCACCGAACCGGCAGCCCTTGCCGGCAAGACGGTGGGCGCGCAGGCCTCGACCACCCAGGCCGACTATGCGCAGGACGCCTATGGCAAGGCCGGCGCCGAGGCGAAACTCTACCCCACCCAGGAAGAGGCGATCACCGACTTGCAGAACGGCCGTCTCGACGCCGTCATCTCCGACAAATTCGTGCTGATGGACTGGCTGAAGAAGGCGAGCGACGGCTGCTGCAAGCTTGTCGGTGACGTCAAGGGCACCGAGACGCAAGCCGGCATCGCTGTCCGCCTGGAGGACACGGCACTTCGCGACAAGCTCAACGCGGCGATAGACGCCATCGTCGCCGACGGCACTTACAAGAAGATCCAGGCCAAGTATTTCGATTTCGATATTTATTGAGGTTGGAACTGCCAAATCTCCCCCCTTGAGGGGGAGATGGCCGGCAGGCCAGAGGGGGTCGCTGCGCATAGAATGCCAGCGCCTCTCAGCCGCGGAAGACTTTAGCGCTCCACGCGCAACGACCCCCTCTGTCGCCTTCTGTCCAGCCGATAGATGGGTAACACTTTGAACCGGATACATAGGTGACACTTCTCTCCCCCTATGCGTCCGCCGCAGCGCCAAG